>SVIL01000045.1 GCA_015069505.1 Clostridiales bacterium | reverse complement strand
CCCTCCAAAAAGGCGATGGAATACGCTAAAAAAGAGATTGCTGAACTTATGCTTTATCCCGACCCCGACTGTACTAAGTTGACGGATGCAGTTGCAAAAAGGTACGGTGTTTTGTCTGAACAAGTCATCTTAACGAACGGCTCAGACGAAGTGCTTAACTTTGCGTTTATGGCGTATTGCGATAAAGATAAGAAAGCGGTTTTCCCAGATCTTACGTACGGATTTTATAAGGTTTTTGCATCGGTAAACGGCGTGCCGTATCAAGAAATACCGCTAAAAGACGATTTTTCTATTGACGTTACCGATTACAATGGCGTTTCGGGTACGATTTTTATAGCAAACCCCAACGCACCTACGGGATTGACGCTTACGATAGATGAAATTGAGAGTATAGTTAGTGCTAACAAAAACAGAGTTGTCGTAATTGACGAAGCCTACGTGGATTTTGGTGCGGAAAGTGCTATAAAGTTAGTTGATAAATACGATAATTTGTTGGTAACACAAACCTTTTCAAAGTCAAGGTCTATGGCGGGGGCAAGGCTTGGATTTGGCATAGCAAATGCAGGAATTATTGACGACTTAAAAAGAATAAAGTACTCCACAAACCCTTACAACGTAAACAAAATGACAGCCGCTGCGGGACTTGGTGCTATACTTGATGACGAGTATTTTATGGATAACTGTAAAAAGATTATTGAAATAAGAGAGTGGACGAAAACTCAACTTATAGACTTAGGGTTTACGGTTACCGATTCAAAAACTAACTTTATATTTGCTAAAAATCCAAAAATTAGCGGAAAAGATTTATATTTATCCCTAAAAAATAACGGTGTGCTTGTCAGACACTTTGACAAAAAGAAAATTTGCGACTATAATAGAATTACCATAGGTAATTTTGAACAGATGAACTTTTTGATTGATACTATAAAAAAGATTATGGAGAACTTTTTATGAGAAAGTCTGAGATTATAAGAAAAACAAATGAAACTGACATAAAATTAACCCTTAACGTTGATGGAAAGGGCGAATCTAAAATTGATACGGGTTGTGGTTTTCTTGACCATATGTTAACCCTTTTGGCAAAACACGGCAAATTTGACCTTTTTGTTAAATGCGTTGGCGACGTGGACGTTGATTTTCACCACACTACCGAAGACGTTGGTATTTGTTTGGGGCTTGCTCTTAAAGAAGCGTTGGACGACAAAAAGGGTATTAATAGATACGGCAGCTGCATTTTGCCTATGGATGAATCTTTGGTGCTTACCGCCCTTGATTTATCGGGTAGAAGTTTTTTTGTAAAAGATTTGGACATAAAAGCAAGCAAAGTCGGTGATTTTGATACCGAACTCGTTGAAGAATTTTGGCAAGCGTTTTCAAGTAATGCAGGTTGCACCTTGCATATTAAACAAATTTCAGGTACTAACGCACACCACGTTATCGAAGCGATTTTTAAGTCCGTTGCAAGAAGTTTAAGGACGGCTGTCGCTATTGACGAAAATTTTAAGTCGGAAATCCCGTCAAGTAAAGGTGTTCTTTAATGATTGCAATCGTTGACTACGGTGTCGGTAATCTTTTTTCGCTAGTAAGTTCTCTTAAATTAATCGGGGTTGATGCCGTTGCTACGGGTGATAAAGCCGTTATAGAGAGTGCGGATAAGATAATTTTACCGGGTGTCGGGGCGTTTGAGGACGCGGCAAAAAAACTTAATGAATCAGGTTTAAAAGACCTACTTATAAAGCTTGCAAAAGAAGGTAAGCCCATTTTAGGGATTTGTCTTGGTATGCAGTTGCTGTTTGAAAGAAGTTTTGAATACGGCGTTCACGACGGTTTAGGGCTTATTAAAGGCGAAATAAGACCTATAAAAGACGTAATCACGCCTTCCTTAAAGATTCCGCATATAGGTTGGAATTCATTGAGTTTTAGAACACCCAAAAGCCAAATTTTTAAATATTTAAAAGAGGGTGACTACGTTTATTTCGTTCATTCATATTACGGTGCAAATTGTAGTGATTCTGTTACGGCGACTTGTGATTACGGCGGAACGCTTACGGCTGCCGTTGAAAATGGGAACGTTTACGGTTGTCAGTTCCACCCCGAGAAAAGTGGCGAAGTCGGTTTAAAAATTTTGCGTGCGTTCTCAGAGATAGGTTAGATTATGAAAATTTTTCCAGCGATAGATTTATTTAACGGTAAGGCTGTAAGGTTATTTAAAGGTGATTATAATCAGATGACCGTTTATAGTGATAAGCCTTGGGAATTTGCAGTCGATTTTATAAAAAGCGGGGCAAGACACCTGCATTTAGTAGATTTAGAAGGTGCAAAAAACGGCGATACGCCAAATCTTTCAACTATACAAAAAATTATTGAACATACTTCTGCCTTCGTTGAAGTCGGTGGCGGAATTAGAAGCATTGAAGTTATCGAAAGATACCTTTCAATAGGTGTTAGCCGTGTTATCTTAGGTACTGCTGCGGTTACAGACAGGGATTTTTTATTAAAAGCACTATCTTTGTACGGTGATAAAATTGCGGTTGGTGTGGATATTAAGGACGGCTTTGTTGCAATAAAAGGTTGGACTGAAAAATCCCAACTTGATGCATTTGAATTTTGCCATGATATGCAAAATTTAGGCGTAAAAACCATAATTTGCACGGACATTTCAAAAGATGGTGCAATGCAAGGCACTAATCGTGAGCTATACAAAAAGTTGAGCGAAAGTTTTGATTTGGATATAATCGCTTCGGGCGGTGTTTCAAGCATAGACGACGTGAAAGCCTTAAAAAATTTAGGCGTTTACGGTGCTATAATCGGCAAGGCTTATTACGTAAAAGCCATTGATATTAATGAGGCGGTAAAGGTAGCAAATGATAACTAAAAGAATTATTCCGTGTTTAGACGTTAGGAACGGCAGGGTCGTAAAAGGCGTTAATTTTGAAGGGCTTTTGGACGTTTCATCACCAGTCGAACTCGGCAAATATTATAGTGATAACGGTGCCGATGAACTTGTGTTTTACGATATAACTGCATCAAACGAAAATCGTTCGTTATTTACTGACGTTTTAAGGGAAGTCGCAAGCACTATTTTTATTCCGCTTACCGTTGGTGGTGGGATAAACACTCTTGACGATTTTGACAGAGTTTTGAAGTGCGGTGCGGACAAGGTTAGCGTAAACTCTGGTGCAATAAAAAATCCAAATCTTATATACGATGCGGCAAAAAAATACGGCGATCAATGCGTAGTTTTATCCGTTGACGTAAAGCGTGTTGACGGTGTTTTTACGGTCTTTGCAAAAGGTGGGCGTGTAAATACGGGAATTGACGCTTTGGACTGGATAAAGCGTGGAGTAGATAACGGTGCGGGCGAAATAGTGCTTAATTCTATCGATACCGACGGTGTAAAAAGTGGATTTGATTTAGAGATGTTAAAGGCTGTTAGCGACATCGTTTCAGTACCCGTTATTGCATCTGGCGGTGCAGGTTGTATCGACCATTTTACGACGCTTTTTAAGGCTTTGCCAAAGGTTGATGCGGGGCTTGCCGCTTCAATTTTCCATTTTGGCGAAGTAAAGATTAAAGATTTAAAAGAAGAACTTTATAAAAACGGGATAACCGTAAGGATTTAGGTGTATTATGATAGATATTAGCAAATTAAAATTTGATGAAAAGGGGCTTATCCCTGCAATAGTTGTTGACAGTGTTACAAAAAAGGTTTTGACCCTTGCTTATATGAACGAAGAAAGCCTTAAAATTACTATGGAAAAAAACCTTACGTGTTTTTGGTCAAGGTCAAGACAAGAATTGTGGTTAAAAGGCGAAACGAGTAAAAATTATCAACACGTGGTTTCTATAACTGCGGATTGTGATTACGACGCACTTGTTATAGAAGTTGAAAAGGACGGTCCCGCTTGTCATTTGGGCGAGGATAGTTGTTTCCATAATCACATATATTCTAATCCTGAACTTGAAGATTTTTCTTTGGAAGGTCTTATGAATCTTCTTAAAGGAAGAAAGGAACTTATGCCCGCAGGGTCATATACGACCTATCTTTTTGAAAAGGGACTTGATAAAATTTTGAAAAAGGTCGGGGAAGAATGTACCGAAGTTATCATTGCGGCAAAGGCTGACGACAAGAGGGAAACTATTTATGAAATCGCTGACCTTGCATATCACACGTTGGTGTTAATGGTGCAACAAGGCATTACGATTAAAGATATACACAAAGAACTTGCGTCAAGACACGTTATTGACAAGAAAGTTAAACAGGAAAAAATGACCAAATGATTTACACGGATTTACACGTGCATAGCCGTTATTGTGACGGTAAAAACGCCCCTGAGGACCTCGTTTTATCGGCGATAGAGCGTGGCTTAAAACGGCTTGGGATTCTTGCACATTCTTATATTGACGGGGAAGACGATTTTGTTTTATTGCCGTCGAAAACCAAGGATTTTATTGACGAAATCAATAATCTTAAAATTAAATATAAGGATAATATAACCATTTATTGCGGTATAGAACAAGATTATTTTTCTAAGAATATAGACGGTTTTGATTACAAGATAGGGTCAGTGCATTTCGTTAGCAAGGACGATAAACTTTATCCGCTTGACGTAACCGAAGCGTCGTTTGTAGAAACCGTAAAAACTTGTTTTAACGGGGACTATCTTCTTGCGGTGGAAAAGTATTTTGAACTTGTTTCAAACGTTTTAGCGGTTACAAATGCGGACGTTATAGGTCATCTTGATATAATAACAAAATACAACCGTGACGGTAAATATTTTGACGTGAATAACCAAAGGTATGTGACCGCTTATAAAAAAGCCGTGGACAAACTTATACCATACGGTAAACCGTTTGAAATTAATACGGGCGGAATAGCACGTGGTTATAAAAACGAACCTTACCCGTCGATTGAAATTATTGATTATATCAAGAGTAAGGGTGGAAAGTTTGTTTTATCAAGCGATTCCCATGATAAAAAGAACCTTGGGTTTATGTTTGAAGATTATAAAAAGTATATTTAAGGAGTTTAAATATGGATTATAAGAAATTACAAAATGGAAGCGATATCAGAGGCGTTGCACTTGAAGGAATTGAAGGTCAACACGTAAACTTAACCGAACCCGTATGTAAAGATATAGGTCGTGGTTTTGCCGTTTGGCTTATGAAAAAGACGGGCAAAACTGAAAATATTAGAGTTGCGGTTGGTAGGGATTCAAGACTCTCGGGCGAAACGCTTTGCGGATATATTTCGTCAAGTTTGGTTGAATCGGGTATTAACGTAACCGACTTTAAGATGGCAAGTACACCCGCTATGTTTATGTCAACGGTAACCGAAGGGTATGAGTTTGACGGCTCGGTTATGATTACTGCAAGCCACTTACCCTTTAATAGAAACGGTTTTAAGTTCTTTACCAAAAACGGTGGTTTAGAATCAAGCGATATTAAAGAAATTTTATCTTATGCTGAAAACGGCGATCAAACGGGGCTTGAAAAGGGCAGTATTGTTGACGGGGAATTCATGGATAAATATTCTGAAATTCTTGCAAATAAAATTCGCACGGCAACGGGTGAAGATAAACCCCTTAAAGGCTTCAAAATAGTAGTTGACGCTGGTAACGGTGCAGGTGGTTTTTACGTGAATAAGGTTCTAAAACCGCTCGGTGCGGATACTACGGGCAGTAGATATCTTGACCCCGACGGAAGTTTCCCGAACCATATTCCAAACCCTGAAAATAAAGAAGCAATGGAAAGTATTACCGAAGCCGTTAAAGAAGTTGGTGCGGATTTAGGTATAATATTCGATACCGACGTTGACCGTGCAGGTGCGGTACTTTCTGACGGCAGTGAACTTAATAGGAACAGGATTATTGCAATGCTTTCGGCAATTTTGTTGAGAGAGTACCCCGGAACCACTATCGTAACCGACTCAATAACGAGTACGGGCTTGAAAGAGTTCATAAAAGAGAAAGGCGGTATTCACCACCGATTTAAGAGGGGTTATAGGAACGTTATAAACGAATCTATCCGCCTTAACAATCTTGGACAAGACAGTCAACTTGCTATTGAAACGTCAGGGCATGGTGCGTTAAAAGAAAATTATTTCCTTGACGACGGTGCGTATTTGGTGACTAAACTTTTAATCGAACTTGCAAACGGCAAAAAGCAAGGTTACAGTTTGGAAAGTTTAATTTCAACGCTTAGTGAACCCGCTGAAAGCGTTGAATTTAGGATGAATATAAAACTTGACGACTTTAAGACTTACGGATTAAACGTTATCGACGAACTTAAAGCATACGCAGAAACGAAGGACGGTTGGTCGCTTGAAGAAAATAATTATGAGGGCGTAAGAGTAAATCTTGACAAAGACCACGGCGACGGTTGGTTTTTGCTTAGATTATCCTTGCACGACCCGTTGTTGCCGTTAAATATTGAAAGTAATATGAAAGGCGGTGCAAAAATTATTGCCGACGAACTTTCAAAGTTTATACAAAAATTTGATAAGTTAGACGCAACTTCTCTACTAAACTTTTAATTCTTGGTAAATATTGATGACAAAGTTGATTTTAGTTAGGCATGGCGAAAGTTTGGCAAACGTCAAAGACGTTTTTGCAGGGCATTTTGATATTGAATTGTCTGAATTAGGCTTTCGCCAAGCAAATTTAACTGCCGAATATATCCGTAATAACTATAAAGTTGATAAAATATATTCAAGTGATTTAAAACGTGCTTTTTCAACTGCAAAAGTCTATGCGGATAGCGTTGGGCTTGCCGTTAGCGGGGATAAAAATCTTCGTGAAATCTATTCACCGCTTTGGGATGATATAAACTTTAAGGATATATTAAAGAAGTTTAGAGAAGATTTTTTGGTTTGGATAAACGATTTTGAATCTTCAAGGTGTACAAACGGTGAAAGCGTAAAAGAAGTTGGGGATAGGGTCTATAATTTTTTGACTTTACTTGCAAAGCAAAACGAGGGCAAGACGATACTTGTAACTTCACATGCGACCCCTATACGAACTTTTTTAGCAAGGGTTAAAGGCGTTAGTCCGAACGTTCTAAAATGGGTTTCAAACGCATCGGTTTCTGTTTTTAATTTTGAATATGATACGTGGTCTTGTGAAAAAGTTGGTTACGACGACCACTTGGCAAATTTGGTTACAAGACTGCCCGATAACGTCTAATTTTTATGGTGAGTTAAACGCAAAAAAAAGAATAAATTTTTGAATATTTTTTATGTTGATTATGCTTGGCTTTTTAGTCAAGCATTTTTTATTTTTTATGGTTAAATTTATAACTAAAACTACTTTTAATCATAAAAATATTTAATTTGTACGAATTTTTGATTAATATTGAGTTGTTTTTGACTAAAAGTGGGTTTAGAATAAAAATGGTAGGATTAAATAGTTGAAAAATTTTTAAATAGGGATAATCCCTATTCCGTTTTTTTGGCAAAAACGGAACCACGTTTTGACGGATTTTTTTGAATAAATTTTTCGGTATTTTTTGCCGTATCCCCAAAAATTCTTTCAACTTGTTTAACCATTAGGGGGATTCTATAATTATAAAAAACTTCTTCGGGATCGCCAAACTCCATGGCAGTTGCGTGTGTAAGCCAGTTTTCATTTTTACAAATCGTCGTATTGCCAAAATCATTTAAACTATCTTTTGGTATAAATTTTTCAAGCGATAAAGGTGAGGGGCAACCGTGATATCCTATCTCTGATGCAAAATGGCAAGGTGGATTTTTGTAATAGTCCCCCTTAAAATAGTCTCTTGGACCCCAAATGTGACTTTCTGATGGAACGCCATGTAAAAATGCGTAATCGTCGATATAGGGGGAACTTGGCAAATAGGGACGTGTTGCATCGTGGTTTCTTAATTCTCTCAATACTACGTCTCTGGTGAGTTTATTTAGATTAGGGTTAATCCAACTGGTCGTATCGATAGGCTCGTGCGGTGTTCCTGTGCCGGGGCAAGCCATAATATCACACTCGTTATCTCCGGCGTAAAGAACCAGCGATGGGTGATTACGATATTTAAGGGCAACTTGTTTAACTTCTTCTTTCATTAGATTACAAAGTCTTTCGTTATCTGGGTAATGCCCACAGCCCATTGCAAAATCTTGCCAAATCATTATTCCGTGTTCGTCGCAATAATCGTAAAAAGTGGTTGAAGGATAGGTGTTGCCACCCCAACACCTAATCATATTACAATTAAGGTCATTTGCAAGTTCTAATCCACGCAATTCATATTCGTCGTGTCTTGATGGGTATGCGTCGGTAGGTACCCAATTTGTTCCTAAGCAAAAGATTCGTTTTGCATTAACGATAAAACAAAAATCCCCTTCGTCGCTCGCCGTTGACGACCGCCTTAAATAAACGGTTCTAATACCCATTTTATAATTGACTTTATCACATTCAACACCGTTGCGATAAAGGGTAATTTGCATATTGTAAAGGTTTTGTTCGCCATAATTTTTGGGCCACCATAAATAAGGATTTTTAACCGATAAAACAACCTTTTGATGTGCGTTAAAAAGTTTTAATGATTTTTCAAAATAACTGTCTTTGCAAGAGCCTTGGATTTTTGCGGTAAAATCATTCATGAAATCCGCATCTGTTTTGACATCAAAAGTGATATACAAAGAAGCGTTGCCTTTTGAATAAGACCTTGTTGCCGTAAATGGATTTTCAATACGGGTTTTAGGCAAAAAAACTAGTTCTACAGGTTTATATAGACCGCCCGAAACTAATCTTGGCATAATATCCCAACCGAACATATAGGGGGCTTTCCTTAGGTTTATTGAGTCGTGGTTATAGGGTAGTCCAAAACACATTGCGGGTACTTCAAACTGTCTTGCGTAAATTGCGGATGGTAAAATATGTACCATTAAATCGTGCTTACCGTCTAATAAATTGTTTATGTTAAACGTGTGTGGGTGAAGCATATTTTCGGTAAAAGCAAATTTTTTACCATCAATAAAGATTTCAGCAACCGTATCAATCCCGTTAAAAGCCAAAAAACAATCGGTATCATCCCGTTTTTTAAGATTAAACGTGGTGAAATAGTAAAGGTGAAGATTTTCTAATTTTTGTGCCAAAAGAGTGTTCGTTCCATAATATAGGTCAGGAATAATATTTTCACGCATTAAATCTAATTCAAAATTGCCAGGCACGGAAGCGATAATAGACGTAAAACCCATTTTAGTTAAATCATTACCTACGGTAGGTGTAGAATTAAAGCCAAGTACATCCTTGTGGGGTACGGTTATTAATTGCCAGTTTTCAATACGTTTAATATCTTTATTCATCGTCATACTCCTTAAAAAAATTTGCTAAATTAACCAAAATAATGACATTTTGTTTTTATAAAATTTGGCAAATAATTTTATTAATAAAATTATATTACTATTTTTTCAGTAATGCTATCATTAATTAATGAAAAATTCGTAATTATTAAAGAACTTATTGACAAATCAATGATTTATATGTAAAATATAGATATGCAAAAGGTTAATTTGAGAAGCACGAGAATAGAGCGTCTTGCGAAAAATAAAAACGTTGGAGCACAGTTTAGGGTAAAGGAAAACAGTTATCCTATCCATACTCACGACTATTTTGAGATTGAATTTATAGTTTCAGGTGAAGGTGAGCATTTTGTTAACGACAAATCGTATCCATTAAAGCGTGGTAGCATTATGTTTTTAACCCCTGCGGATTGTCATTCTATTAAGTTCTATAACAAAGTTTCTTTATGGAACATCTCTTTTAACGAGCAAATGTTTTCGGAAGAATTTTTGAATCGTGCTTATTCAAATGAAAATTATAAGAATTTTTTTGAAGAAGAGGAGTTTCAAAAACTTGAACTTTGTGCAACGTTAATAAAAAAAGAAATAGAAACGGGTGGATGTGTAAAGCCTCTCTTAGAGTATGTTTTATCCCTTATTTTGCCCAAGGGCGTTGACGATATAGAAAAACCGTTAAGTAAGGTCATAGATTACGTAAAAATATATTTTAGAGATAGTCCAACGGTTGCTGAAGCTGCAAAAGTTGCTTGTTTGTCACCTGTTTATTTTGGTAACGTATTCAAAAAAACTTACGGTGTTAGTTTTAATACTTACGTAAGTCGTAAAAAGGTTGAGTGTGCCAAGATTTTGCTTGCAAATGGTATGAACGTAACCGAGGCTTGTTTTGAGTCGGGGTTTAACTCATTATCAAGTTTTTTGAAGGTTTTTAGAAAGGAAACTGGTTTTACACCAAAAGAATATCAAAAAAAGAATTATCAAAAATAAAAATAATTTTATTAAAAATTTTAACGACGATATCGTCAAACATAGGAGAGAATTATGAAGCACGTAGATTTGTTAATGGATCGTTATCCGCAACTAAATGACTGTAAGATAGATATTGAAAACGCTATAAAAGTTATTGCTGATAGTTACCATAAAGACGGAAAAGTTCTTTTGTGTGGCAATGGTGGTAGTGCGAGTGACTGCGAACATATTTCAGGTGAATTTTTAAAGGGCTTTTTGTCAAAACGAAAGATTAAAGACGGTGAATATCCTAACTTTGATGAATTTGCAAGAGAAAAATTGCAAAAAGGTATTCCGGCAATCCCGTTAACCTCTTTAACGGCTTTAATATCCGCTTTTTCAAACGACGTTGACGCTGAATTAGTTTACGCACAACTTGTCTTTGCATTAGGCAAAAAAACGGACGTTTTTGTCGGTCTTTCAACGTCTGGGAACGCAAAAAACGTGTCACACGGGGCAAAAGTTGCAAAAGAACTTGGCTTAAAAACCATTGCAATGACAGGTAAAAACAACAGTAAACTTTCGGACGTTTGTGATATTACGATTAAAGTACCTGAAACTGAAACTTTCAAGGTTCAAGAATTGCATTTGCCGGTATATCACGCTATTTGTGCACAGGTTGAAGAAGATATTTTCGGCGAATAATCTGTTGGAAAAGTAAAGGAATTTTAAGTTTATGAATTATTGTATAGGTTTAGATATAGGTGGTACTAAATGTGCTGCCAATGCAGGAATGGAACCATATAGT
>SVIL01000044.1 GCA_015069505.1 Clostridiales bacterium | reverse complement strand
AAGTGCCAAGAGTGCGGCGTTTGCACCGCCGTTTACGGCAACCGTAGCAACCGGAATACCCGTTGGCATTTGAACGGTGGCAAGAAGTGCGTCCATACCGTCGAACACGGGACCCTTGCAAGGAATGCCGATTACGGGCAAGGTGGTGTTTGCGGCGATTGCACCTGCAAGATGTGCCGCCATACCCGCAGCCGCTATGATTACGCCAAAGCCGTTTTCACGGGCGTTTTTAGAAAACTCTGCCGCTTGAACGGGCGTTCTGTGTGCAGAATAAATATGTGCTTCGTACGGAACGCCGAAAGAGTCCAAAACGTCGATTGCTTTATTGATTATGGGCATATCGCTATCGCTACCCATTACGATTCCTACTTTTTTCATAAAATCCTCCAAAAAAAATAAAAAAGGCACGCCTAACATACGCAGTTAAGTGTGCCCAGACGGTCGGCTTCCGGTTTAAGTTTTTTGTTTATTTGATCCGGAATTTAACTATCCTTTGCTCCATTAGTGTTAATCCACTTTTACCGTCAGTCACAAAGAACTTTTCTACACGTTTATCATATCATTAAACGCATATCTTTGTCAAGTTTTATACTTGAACATTTAAAACTTTGTTTTAAAACTTTACGGTTTTTTTAGGAACTTTTATTTAATTTTTGCGTCGCAGTAAATACACCTGTAACTTCCGTCTTTTTCGTCCTTAACGAAAAGATTTTCAAGTTCTTGTTCGGTGGTGGTTATACAGTGCGGATTTTTACATTTTTTACCGCTTAAAACTTCGCCGTTTAGTTCGGGTCTGTTCTCTCTAACCCCGTCGTTCTCTTTGAGAAGTTTCATTATGAGTGCCATACGCATATATCTACCGTAGTGTGCTTGCTTAAAGTAGCACGCTCTCTTATCAAAATCAACTGCGGTTGAAATTTCGTTTACCCTTGGCAACGGGTGAAGCACTATCATATTTTCTTTTGCAAGTGCCATCTTTTCGGTGGTCAAAATATAACTGTCTTTTAACCTTTCGTATTCTTCTTCGCTTTGGAATCTCTCTTTTTGGATTCTTGTCATATACAAAATGTCGAGGTCGGGCATAACTTCGTCAAGGCTCGCACTCTCAACGCAATCTATACCCTTATCGTCGATAAATTCCTTCTTGACAAAGGTGGGAAGTTTAAGTTCTTCAGGGGCAACCAAAACGAATTTTATGCCCGTGTATCTTGACATTGCCTCTATTAAAGAGTGAACCGTTCTACCGAATTTCAAGTCACCGCAAAACCCGATGGTTAGGTCGTTAAACCTGCCTAATTCGTGGTGAATAGTCAATAGGTCGGCAAGCGTTTGGGTGGGGTGATAATGCCCGCCGTCACCTGCGTTGATTATGGGGACGAGCGTTCTGGTAGTACCGACGAGAGGTGCACCTTCTTTGGGGTGACGCATTGCGATAATATCCACGTAACCGCTTACAACCGATATGGTGTCCGCCACACTTTCGCCCTTAGTTGCAGAGCAAGAGTTGGGGTCTGAAAACCCGATTACCCTTCCGCCAAGTGCAAGCATTGCCGACTCAAAACTTAGTCTCGTTCTCGTAGAAGGTTCAAAGAAAAGGGTGGCAAGTTGCTTGTTTTCACAGACCTTTGAGTACTTATCGGGGTTTGCGATAATATCGTCCGCAACGGATATAAGTTCGCCGATTTCTTCAACCGTTAAATCCAAAATATTAAGTACGTTTTTCATTAGATTATTTTACTCCTATCCAACTCTCATCAGACGGGTTATTGCGGAACGCAATTAGCCTTTTAACGTCTTCTTTTTTAACGTAATTTTCTTCTGCCGCAATCTCTGCGATAGCGTCAAAGTTAGTTAGGCTTATATTCTTTACGTCGGCAGCGGCAAGCCTTTCAAGACCCTTTTTCATACCATAGGTAAAGATACTTACTACGCCCAAAACCTCTGCACCCGCTTCTCTTAAAACGTTTACGACTTCGATAACGCTTCCACCGGTAGAGATAAGGTCTTCAACTACGACCACCTTTTGTCCCTTTTCAAGTTTGCCTTCGATTTGATTTTGCCTACCGTGGTCTTTTGCACCCGAACGTACGTAACCCATAGGCATACCGAGAATATGTGCGGTTATAGCGGCGTGTGCTATACCTGCGGTTGACGTACCCATAAGCACTTCTGCATCGGGGTACTCCTTTTTGATAGTTTCAGCAAGTGCGTTTTCCACGTCACTACGAACTTCGGGGGCGGTTAAAGTCAAACGGTTATCGCAATAAACGGGACTCTTTATTCCGCTTGCCCAAGTAAACGGTTCGTCCGGACGGAAAAATACCGCTTTGATTTTAAGTAAGTCTTTTGCAATCAATCTTTGAACGTCTGTCATATTTATATCTCCTATCCTATAAATTCTTTTACACATCTTTCGTATGCGGCAACGGGGTCGGGGGCTGCCGTAATAGGTCTGCCTACGACTATATAATCCGAGCCTATAATCTTTGCTTGTGCAGGGGTCATAACCCTTTTTTGATCACCTACGTCGCCGTCGGCAAATCTTACACCTGGCGTTACGGTTATAAAGTTTTTACCACAAACGTCATGCACTTTTTGTGCTTCTAACGGCGAACATACTACCCCGTCAAGCCCTGCATTTTTAGCCGTTTCGGCATAGTGCATTACCACCTTGTCGATAGGCTCTTTGATAAGCAAATCCGTTTCCATAGTTTGTTGGTCGGTGGAAGTTAGTTGGGTAACCGCTATAAGAATAGGTCTGGTGCCGTCTTCACGGGTTAGACCCTTTAACGCACCTTGCATCATTGCGGTCGCACCCGCAGCGTGTAGATTGGTCATATCCACGTCAAGCGAGGACAACACGTGCATTGCCTTGCTTACCGTATTCGGGATATCGTGTAACTTTAAGTCAAGGAATATTTTATGTCCCCTTGCCTTAATCTCTCTAACTATTGACGGGCCTTCGGCATAAAAAAGTTCCATACCGATTTTTACAAACGGCTTTACGTTGGTAAACTTGTCCAAAAACTGCATAACTTGTTCCTTGCTACTGAAATCACAAGCGACGATTACGTCCTTTCCCATTATATTGCACCTCCGATAATATCACTTAATTTTTGTATTTTATATTCTTCCATAACGTTAGGAAGGTCTTCTATAATTTTTTTGCAAGCGTAGGGGTCAACGAGGTTTGCCGCACCTACCTCAACGGCGGTTGCACCCGCAAGCATCATCTCTATAACGTCTTCTGCGGTCGATACCCCACCCATACCTATAATCGGGATTTTTACCGCTTGATATACTTGGTAAACCATACGTAGTGCCACGGGGAATATTCCTTTGCCCGAGTACCCGCCCATCTTGTTTGCCACGATAGGTTTACGAGTTTTAAGGTTTATACGCATACCCAAAAGGGTGTTTATTAAACTTATCCCGTCCGCACCTGCGTCCTCACACGATTTTGCGATGCTTACGATATCCGTTACGTTGGGGCTTAACTTCATAAACACGGGTTTTTTGGTAACCGACTTTACCGCTTTGGTAACTTCCGCAACCGCTTTAGGGTCGGTGCCAAAACTCATACCGCCGTTATGGACGTTAGGACAACTTACGTTTACTTCTAAAATACCCACTTGCTCTTCTTTATCTAAAAGTTCGCAAGTCTTAGCGTATTCGTCGATAGAAAAACCGCTTACGTTTGCGATTACGGGTTTGTTAAAATAACCCTTCATCTCTTTAAGTTCGTGAGCGATGACGTGTTCTACGCCCGGGTTTTGAAGCCCTACGGAATTTATCATACCGTTGTCGCACTCCGCTATCCTCGGCGTGGGGTTGCCAAACCTTGGGTTGAGAGTTGTACCCTTAAAGGAAAACGAACCTAAAATATTTATATCGTAAAACTTTGAAAATTCTTTGCCGAATCCGAACGTTCCACTCGCAGGGATAATCGGGTTGTCAAGGGTTAAACCTGACAAATTAACCTTCGTATCTACCATATTATTTCACCCCGTTTCATTACGGGCCCGTCAACGCATATACGCTTATTGCCCGTTAAAGTTTTGCAACTGCAACCCATACACGCACCAAAGCCACAGCCCATACGTTCTTCAAAAGAGTACTCGCCGTCAGAGGTAGCAACCTTTTCAATGGCACGGAACATAGGCATAGGTCCGCAACTGTAAAAATAAGTGTAGTTTAACCCTACCATACCGTCGGTTACAAAACCTTTTATACCCAAACTGCCGTCCGCCGTTGCGACGATAACCTTTACGCCAAGCGACTTAAACTCATCTTCATAGAATACTTCGTCCGCCGTGTTAAAGCCGAGTATTACGGTTGGGGTTACGCCCTTTTTAAGTAGGCTTTTGCAAAGATTATACATAGGCGGAACGCCCACGCCCCCACCGATAAGCAAGGGGTAATCACCGCTTCTAGTTAAGTCGTAGCCGTTACCTAAACCCGTTAGGACTTGCAAGACTTCACCGCCTTTATATTTGGACATAACCTTAGTGCCCTTGCCCACCACTTTATAGACGAGTGTCAAGGTATCGCCGTCGTAATCACAGACGGATATGGGGCGACGAAGGTACAGCCCGTCAATCTTAATATTGACGAACTGACCGCAATTAGTTATGCCCGTAGTATCGCCCGTAAGAATCATTTGATAAACGTCTTTGGCGATTTTTTTATTGCTTTTTACTGTTAAATTAACGTCCTTCATCATTACCTCTTACGCATCGATAGTAGAAACGCAAAGAGTGGTTTCTTCTAAAACGTCAAGCAATACCTTTACCGTATCGAGTGCGGTAAACATAGTTATATTGTTTTCGGTTGCAAGGCTTCTGATCTTGTAGCCGTCAGAAGTTTCGCTCGGGGCACCAACGTCACTGGTGTTAATGACGTACGCAATATGACCTTGACGAAGTGCTTGCTGAATTTCCGTACTACCGTCCGCAATCTTGCCTAAAATCTTGGTACGAATACCGTTTTCTTTTAAGAAGTTTGCGGTTCCGCTGGTTGCTTCGATATTGAAGCCGAGATTATAGAATCTTCTGATTAACGGAAGTGCCTCTTCTTTATCTTTATCCGCAACGGTTACGAATACCGTGCCGTAGTTTTGAATTTTCATACCCGATGCTTGTAACGCTTTATACAACGCACGATTAAGTTTGTCGTCGTAGCCGATAGCTTCGCCCGTAGATTTCATTTCGGGTGAAAGATATGCGTCTAAGCCCCTAATTTTACTGAAAGAGAATACGGGGGCTTTTACGTACCAGCGTTTCTTTTCGTCGGGATAGATATCGAATAGTCCTAATTCCTTTAAGGATTTGCCCAAAATTACTTCGGTTGCGATATCCGCAAGGCTATAACCCGTTGCCTTTGACAAGAAAGGTACCGTTCTTGATGAACGTGGGTTAACTTCGATAATGAACACGTTGTCGTCCTTATCGACTATAAATTGTATGTTGTAAAGCCCGACTATTCCGCAACCTATACCTAACTTTTTAGCGTATTGCAAAATAGTACCCTTTACCTTTTGCGATATACTGAAAGTCGGGTAAACGCTTATCGAGTCACCGCTATGGATACCCGTTCTTTCAACGAGTTCCATTATGCCAGGTACGAATACGTTTCTACCGTCGCATATTGCGTCGATTTCAACTTCTTTACCTACGATATATTTATCGACCAAAACGGGTTTATCTGCATCAATTTCAACCGCCGTCTTTAAGTAGTGGCGAATTTGTTCTTCGTTAGAAACGATTTGCATTGCCCTACCGCCCAAAACGAAGGACGGTCTTACTAATACGGGGTATCCGATTTCATTTGCGGTTCTAACACCTTCTTCTATATCGGTTACCGCCTTGCCTTGCGGTTTGGGAATACCTAATTCGTCAAGAAGTTTTTCAAAAATATCCCTATCTTCCGCACGGTCGATCGCTTCGCAATCCGTTCCAATAATCTTTACGCCACGGCGATTGAGCGGGGTTGCAAGGTTGATTGCCGTTTGCCCGCCGAGTGACGCGATAACGCCTTCCGGACATTCAAAATCAACTATGTTCATAACGTCTTCGGGGGTAAGCGGTTCAAAGTACAACTTATCCGCCGTAGTATAGTCGGTTGAAACGGTTTCGGGGTTGTTGTTTATAATAATTGCTTCGTAACCCGATTTTTTGATGGTGGTTACTGCGTGAACAGTCGAATAATCAAACTCTACGCCCTGACCTATTCTTATAGGACCTGCACCTAATACCACGGTCTTCTTTTTATCCGTTAATATCGAGTCGTTTTTACCTGAGTAGGATGAGTAAAAGTACGGGATATACGCACCGCTTTTTAAGGTATCAACCATCCTAAATATCGGAATTATGCCGTTTTCTTTACGGAAAGCACAAACTTTAAGTTCGGTCGTGTTCCATAGTTTTGCAATGTACGGGTCTGAAAAACCTAACTTTTTAGCCTTGTCGAGTACACCCTTATCAAACGGGTTGTCTTTTAATAATACTTCCATTTCGGCGATGTTCTTGAACGCTTTTAAGAAGAAGGGCGTAATTTTGGTTACGTCGTAGATTTGGTCTATAGAAACGCCACGTCTTAAAAGTTCGGTTACGCCAAAGATGTTGTCCGCCTTAAATTCTTTTAAGTAGTCTAAAATTTGGTCGGTGGTCATACCGTCGAATTTAGAAAGGTATAAGTGGTTTACACCGATTTCTAACGAACGCACCGATTTAAGCAAGCATTCTTCTAAATTACTGCCTATGCCCATAACCTCACCCGTTGCCTTCATTTGCGTACCCAAAGTGTTGGGGGCGGAAGTGAATTTGTCGAACGGGAAACGTGGGAATTTTGCAACCGCATAATCCAAATACGGTTCTTTTATCGCCGTAGTGCCTGCAAGCGAGATTTCGTCAAGACGCATACCCACTGCTATCTTTGCGGTTACCCTTGCGATAGGATAGCCACTCGCTTTACTTGCAAGGGCTGACGAACGGGAAACCCTTGGGTTGACTTCTATAAGATAATATTCGCTACTGTTTGGTGAAAGTGCAAACTGAACGTTACAACCACCCTCAATTTTAAGTTCACGGATAAGTTTTATCGCACTGTCGTTAAGCATTTTTAAGTCGTGGTCGTTTAGCGACATTATAGGTGCAACTACGATAGAGTCGCCCGTGTGAACGCCTACGGGGTCGATGTTTTCCATACCGCAAATGGTGATGACGTTGTCGTCAGAGTCACGCATCATTTCAAACTCAATTTCTTTATAGCCCCTTACCGACTTTTCGATAAGAACTTGATGTACGGGCGAAAGTTTGAAAGCGTTTACGCCGATTTCTTCTAAGTCATTTTCGTTATAAGCAAATC
Organism: Clostridiales bacterium; assembly: GCA_015069505.1. GTDB lineage: Bacteria > Bacillota > Clostridia > Christensenellales > Borkfalkiaceae > UBA1259. The sequence goes on along the minus strand of SVIL01000044.1, from coordinate 3,717 downwards.
CGCCACCCGTTCCGCCAAGCGTGAAAGCAGGACGTAATACTACGGGATAGCCGATTTCTTCGGCTGCCTTTCTCGCTTCCTCCAAAGAGTAGGTTATTTGTGATGGGATAGTTGGTTCGCCGATACGTTGACAGAGTTCTTTGAACATCTCTCTATCTTCGGCGAGTTCAATACTCTCACTACTCGTACCTAAAAGTTCTACCTGACATTCCTTCAATACGCCTTTTTGTGCAAGTTGCATTGCAAGGTTAAGACCCGTTTGTCCGCCGATACCCGGGATGATCGCGTTCGGACGTTCGTAACGCAAAATCTTTGCGATATACTCTAAAGTCAACGGTTCCATATAAACCTTGTCGGCGATGGTCGTGTCCGTCATAATCGTTGCGGGGTTAGAGTTGCAAAGTACGACTTCATAACCTTCTTCTTTGAGTGCAAGACAAGCCTGAGTACCTGCGTAGTCAAATTCCGCAGCCTGTCCGATTACGATAGGGCCGGAGCCTATTATCATTACCTTTTTAATGTCAGTTCTTTTTGCCATAACGTTATATTCTCCTTTTTTATATAAAAGTGTTTTTATTTCTCTTCATAAACGGGCTTGCCGTCACACACGGTAAGCACGCATTTTCCGTAAACCCTTTCGCCCTCAAACGGGGTGGCTTTGCCCATTGACTTAAAGGCGGACGGATTTATTTCATACGGCGTGGCGATTTCAAACACCGCACAGCCTACGTCTTTATTTAAGTTAAAGCGTGTCCTTGGGTTTATACACATAATCTCAACAAGTTTTTCTAACGTGATTACACCCGTCTTAACGAGTTTGGTAAACATTATCGGGAAAGCCGTTTCTAAACCAACAACACCGAATAAACTCTTTTCTAATCCCCTTGATTTTTCTTCCGCAGAGTGGGGTGCGTGGTCGGTTGCTATCATATCTATCGTGCCGTCCTTAATACCCTCGATTAGGGCTAGCATATCTTCTTTTGCACGAAGGGGCGGATTCATCTTAAACCTACCGTCTTCTATAAGGTCGTCGTCACAGAGGGTTAGGTAGTGAGGGGCGGTTTCACAAGACACGTCTAAGCCTTGTGCCTTGGCTTGTCTTATAAGTTCCACGCTCTCTTTGGTGGATATGTGGCAGACGTGGTATTTACAGCCCGTTTCTTTCACAAGTTCAAGATCACGGGCAATTTGCATATATTCGCTTTCGCTACATATCCCTCTATGCCCGTTAGATTTAGCGTAGTTGCCAAGATGGATATATCCGCCGTTCAATAGTGAATTGACCTCGCAATGGGCGACTATCATTTTGCCAAGCGATTTGGCTTTTAGCATAGCCGATTTCATCACTTCATCATCTTGAACGCCCCTGCCGTCGTCTGAAAAACCGCATACGTACGGGGCTAAACTTTCCATATCCGAAAGTTCCTTTCCCTTTTCGCCGACCGTTATAGTGCCGTATGGGAAAACGTGGATAATTCCGTCACGCTCAATACTGTCAAGTTGCAACTTTAAAGACTCTAAACAGTCGGGTACGGGGTTTAAGTTTGGCATAGTGCATACCGCAGTGTATCCGCCGTGGGCTGCACTTTCCGACCCCGATTTTATGGTTTCTTTATATGAAAAACCCGGCTCTCTGAAATGCACGTGCACGTCACAAAGACCGGGTATAGCCAAATATTTTTCGGAAAGAAGGGGTAAGAAAGTGTCGCCAGATAAAAAGGTATCGGCAATTTGCTTTGGGGTTACGTTATTAATTTGCATAATCTTAACTGAACTTTCCACTTTCGTATTCCTTCGATAAACTATTTTTATTAATCTATATTTGAGATATATACGGCGGTTTCACCGTCGAGTTCTTCTAACTTAACAAAAACCGTTTCGGTCTTTTTTGTGGGAACGTTTTTGCCTACGTAATCGGGGCGTAACGGCAGTTCCCTATGCCCCCTATCTATAAGTGCGACGTACTGCACCGAATCGGGGCGACCAAAATCAAAGACCGTTTCAAGTGCGGCACGTGCCGTCCTACCCGTATATAAAACGTCGTCAACGATTATGACCGTCTTGCCGTTTATGTCGCACGGGATTATCGAATCCCCCGCGTTAGTCTTTTTATAAACCTCGTCAAAGTCGTCACGGTGCATGGTTATGTCAAGTTCGCCGATAGGTAGGTCAACGCCCTCAAACTTTTTTATATTACTATAAAGTTTTTGTGCAAGAGGTACGCCGTGTCGTTTTATGCCAAGAATACACACGTTTTCAACACCACGATTTCGCTCAATGACTTCGTGAGTAATTCTCGCCATCGTGCGGTTTATCGCCTCTTTATCCATTATTATCGTTTTCGACTTCAAAATGCCACCTTTTTAACAAAAAAGTCTTGCCGTGCGGCAAGACTTTGCATACTGAAAATTAATAGAATAATCCCTTATCCCACTATTCATTAAACAAACTTGCCAGCATCACGGTACTGTCTTAAAATTTGTAATTTAATTATACTACCGTGCCCTATTTAAAGTCAAGTGATTTAGCAATTTTAAAAAAGTTTTTAAACTTTTATAATTCCGCTTGGCAATACCTATTCTTTTTGGGGTTACGGCAAAAATTTAGAGTTAATCGTTACAATAAAAGTCGGTGGACTCTGCGGCGAAAGGCTTCCTTCCGACCGTCGTGTTATCCTCTCTGCGATTCCTTAGTTCGGGTACGGGTGACGGGGATACTTGATAACGATAGTCCGCACCGTTCTTGCGGATAATCGTTTCTATAACGTTGTGTGACGGGACTATTTCGGTAGTGGGATTTATTATGTTTTGGAATTCAAAAAACTCTGAATTTTCAGGCAGGTTTTTTATAAGCGAATAATCTTCTTTAACCGAAGTGTACTGCACCGTATCGCCCAAAATTCTTCTGACGTAGTCTATGTTTTCGTGCAAGGAAAGAGGTGGCGGGAATTCCCCGTCTTTTATGACTTCGTAATACTCTTTATTCTCGTATTTTTTAAGCAGTTCGGCAGCCTTATGCAAATGCCCTATTTCAAAGGATAAATATTCTTCCCAAATATTCTTTATATACGGGCAGGTTTCGGTCATATAGCAAGACCAGTACAAGTAGCACTCTGCGTATTCGTGCCACAAAAGCATTTCAAGCCAGGTTGAATTTGAGTCCATAAGCGATTCGTACTGGGTGACGTGTTCTTCTTCGACCAAAGCGATCTCTTGATAAAGCCTTCTGCCAAGGTCCGAACAAGCAAAGTTAGTTACGTTCATATAATAGTTCATAGTTTGTTGCTCGGCGGCGGTTATTATCATAGTGTTTAGCACCGTTTGTACGTCAGAGTTTTTAGCGTCTATGCACCTCTTTACGTTATCCGACGGGCAACGGTGGTGAGATATCGTCGGTCGCCCGGGCATTATTTCGGTATATCTTCCGACAAGCCACTCGGCGTATATACCCTGTTCCATTTCAAGTAGGTCAGCATATCGGTACAAGTGGTCAAAGTCCTCTAACAGTGCAAAGTCCAAAGAGTTCTTTACCGAACAGTCAAGTTCTCTCTTTGCCATTTCCGCAGTCAAATCCACCGCTAACTGTTCGTAGGCGATAGTGTGTTCTAAAATGCTTTCGTTCTTGGGCTTTAACAGAGAGATTTTGAGTTGTTGTTGCTTTTCGGTCTCTCGGGTTAAGGCGAGTTCTCTACGCAAGTCGTTATCACATACGTGACGG
>SVIL01000043.1 GCA_015069505.1 Clostridiales bacterium | reverse complement strand
CTTAAAAAGCCCGAGGAAATGCAAGAATTATTCCCTAATATTCCCGAGGCGATAGAAAACACGGTTAAAATAGCCGAAAAAGTGACCGAAGAAGTTTTCGACCTAAAAATGAACGGTGACCCGATAAAAGATAACTCACTTATTCCAAAATACTATCCCGATGACGGCAGTACGTCAAAAGATTATTTGTTCCGTTTGGCAACGGACGGGCTTCATAAACGTTATCCCGTAATAACTAAAGAGATTCAAGACCGCTTTGACTATGAATTTGACGTTATAAGTTCAATGGGCTTTTGCGACTACTATCTAATAGTTTGGGACTTTATAAACTACGCAAGAAGCATCGATATCCCCGTGGGTGCGGGCAGAGGCTCGGGCGTGGGCAGTATAATTGCGTATTCGGTCGGGATAACCGACGTAGAACCTTTGCAGTACAACCTTATTTTTGAAAGATTCTTAAACCGTGAAAGGGTAAGTATGCCCGACTTTGACGTTGATATATCCGATGCTCGCCGTGGCGAAGTCGTAGAATACGTTAGGAACAAATACGGTGCGGACAAGGTTGCTCAAATCGTTACCTTTGGTACTCTTGCCTCAAAACTTGCAATTAAGGACGTAGGTAGGGTGTATAGAGTGCCTTACGCCGAAACCGATAAAATTACAAAGTTGATGGAAGCTAAGTATAGCGTAGAGCAGAACTTTGGCTTTAAGAAGACCAAGGACGGCGAGGACGTAAGCGTAAAAGAACTCGTTGAAATGTATCAACAGGACGAAACCGTCAGAAAGATCGTAGATATGGCAATCCGTGTGGAAGATATGCCAAGACAAACGGGTATGCACGCCGCAGGCGTAGTTATATGCGAAAAGCCTATTATGGAAAACGTACCCTTGCAACGAAACGGCGACGACGTAACCACGCAATTCGATATGATAGAAGTCGAAGCGTTGGGTATGCTTAAAATGGACTTTTTGGGCTTGCGTACGCTAACCGACGTTCAACTTGCGTGCAAGTACGTTGAAGAAGATTTCGGCGTTCATCTTGACTTCCACGAATTAGGTTATGAAGATAAAGGGACTTACGACCTTATCGGCTCGGGTGAGACGGACGGGGTGTTCCAGTTAGAAAGTCCGGGTATGAAAAGGTTTATGAGCAATCTTAAACCGAGCAGTTTTGAAGATATCATAGCAGGTATTTCACTATATCGTCCGGGTCCTATGGATTCTATTCCCGACTATATTAAAAACAAGCATAATCCCGATAAGATAACCTACGACCATCCATTGCTTGAACCTATATTAAAGAACAGTTACGGAATACTCGTTTACCAAGAACAAGTTATGCAAATATGCCAAAATCTCGGCGGATTTACCCTCGGTCATGCGGACGTCGTTCGTAAGGCGATGGGTAAAAAGAAAGTAGAGATTATGGAACAGCAAAAGAGCATATTCGTTTACGGCGGTATAAACGAAAGCACTGGTATGCCCGTTGACGGTGCAATAAAAAGGGGCGTGCCAGAAGACGTAGCAATTAAGGTTTACGATAATATGAAACCTTTCGCACGCTACGCATTTAACAAGTCGCACGCAGCGGCGTATGCGGTTTTGGCTTATCAAACGGCTTATCTTAAAAACTACTATCCCGTCGAGTTTTTCTGTTCACTATTAAATAACCGTATAGATAAGATAGAAGAACTCTCTAAGTATTTGACCTACTTAAAGAGTAAGAATATAGAGGTTTTCCCACCAGATATTAACAAAAGTAAAGCGTATTTCAGTTGTGAAAACGGTGGAATACGTTTCGGGCTTGTCGGGCTTAAAAACGTAGGGCTTGGCGTTATAACGCAGATAATTGAAGAGCGTAACGCAAAGGGTGCGTTTGTTTCATTTGACGACTTTATATCCCGTTGTATTAATATGGGTATAAACAAAAGGTTGGTCGAAAGCCTAATATTATCGGGCAGTTTTGATTGTTTTAACATCAATCGTAGAACCTATCTTGCCGTGTATTCGGAATATATGGATAGGGTTTCTGCCGCAAGCAAAAAGAAAAACGATATGCAAATGAGCTTTTTTGGGACTTTCCTTGAAGAAGACGTTGGGTTAAAGTTAGAGTACCCCGATCTTGAAGAGTATTCGTCAAAGGAAAAACTAACCAAAGAAAAGTCTGTTTTAGGCGTATATTTGTCAGGGCATCCATTAAGCGATTTTAAGGAAAAATTAGATAAATTTTCCTTTAATACCAACGTGCTTTCTTTTTACGAAGAAGACGAAGAAGGAAACAAGACTTACACCGAAATCAGCGATGGCGACCACGTGGTTATGGGCGGAATTATAACCGAATATAAAAGGTTATCGACAAAAAGTGGTTCGACTATGGCGTTCGTAAAGGTTGAGGATATTTACGACCAAATTGAAGTCATAGTATTCCCCAAAGTGTTTGACAAAGCAAGGGCTAGTCTTGTTGAAGATCAAATAGTAAAAGTTTCGGGTAAAATCCAAGTTAAAGACGGCGTTCCCCAAATTATAGCCGACGGTATTGAGAAACTTGAAGTTACGGTTGACACCGTTCAACCCGAAAAAGAGCAAGAGTTTATGGGGCTACTTTTGGACGATAAAAACTTGCTTAACAGCGTGCTTGATATACTTGAAAGTTACCCTGGTGAAATTCGTGCTATCGTGGCGATGGACGGCAAAAAATACGATACGCATTTATCCGTTCGCCGTTGTGACGGGCTTATAGGCGAATTAAAATCTTACTTAAAAGAAAACCAAATAATATTTTTTAAGAAAAAATAAAAAAACATCAATAAAAAAAGTAGTATTTACCACGTAAATATGATATAATCAAAAAAGTAAAAACTTTTGTTTTTGCGTTAAAATTTTTGATTCCACGAATTAGTGTTAATAAGGAGATTCTTTATGGACAGAATAGCGGTATTGACAAGCGGTGGCGATGCCCCGGGTATGAACGCCTGCATAAGAGCGGTTGTACGTGCTGCACTCAACAACAAGATGGATATTTACGGTGTTGAGCGTGGTTATGCAGGGCTTATTAAAGGTGAAATCACAAGACTAGGCACTCGTTCGGTTTCGGATATGATACACAAGGGCGGTACTTTTTTAAAGACCGCAAGGTGTTCAGAGTTTAAGGACGTTGAAGTTCAACGCCTTGCAGCCGAAGCGTTATCTGCATATAGTATTGACGGTTTGGTCGTTATCGGCGGTGACGGTACTTTCCGTGGTGCAAAAGATTTATGCGATAATTTTGGAATTAAAATTATGGGCATCCCTTGTACCATTGACAACGATTTAGCATATACGGACTTTACCGTAGGTTTTGATACTGCAGTAAACACCGTAATAGGTGCTATCAACAATTTAAGAGATACTATGCACTCACACGATAGGGTAAGCCTTCTTGAAGTTATGGGTCGTCATTGTGGTGATATCGCTTTGTACGCAGGTGTTGCAGGTGGGGCGGAGTACGTTTTGGTTCCTGAAATCCCATATAACCTTGACGACATCGCATCGTCTATCAAGAAAAGTTATTTGCGTGGCAAAACTTCAAATATGATTATTTTAGCCGAAGGTGCTGGGGATCGTGATGAAATAGCCGAGTATATCCAAAAGAAAAGCGGAATAAACGTAAAGGTAACCAATTACGGGTATATTCAACGTGGCGGTTCGCCGAATATGATGGACCGTGTTCTAGCGGCAAGATTTGGCTATAAGGCTATCGAACTCTTCAAAAAGGGTGCGGATAGTTGTGCAATAGGCATAAAGAACAATAAAGTTATAACTATGCCGTTTGACGAAGTTGCGAAAGCGGAAAAGACGTTTGATAACGAACTTTATGACATTGCACACGTATTGAGTTTGTAAAATAAAAAATAATAAAAATAAAGTTTACATAAGGAGAAACAAAAAATGAAAGGTTTGAAAGGTGCATTGATGTTTGCACAATCCGGTGGTCCTACTTCGGTTATCAACGCAAGTGCTGCGGGTGTATTTATTGAAGGTTTACAATCTGAACAAATCACGGCAGTTTACGGTGCGGCACACGGTATTAGGGGTATTCTTAACGAAGAATTCTTTGATATGAGCAAAGAAGATATGAAGGAATTAGAATTGTTGAAAAATACGCCTTCATCTGCACTCGGTTCAGTAAGATACAAACTTAAAGACTCATCGGTTGACGACACCGATTACAAAAGACTTCTTGAAGTTTTCAAAAAATACGACGTTCGTTACTTCTTCTATAACGGCGGTAACGACAGTATGGATACTTGCAACAAGATAAGCAAGTATATGGCTAAATCCGGTTACGATATGAACGTTATCGGTGTTCCAAAGACCATCGACAACGACCTTTACGGAACCGATCACTGCCCGGGTTTTGCATCTGCTGCAAAATATATCGCAACTTCTATAATGGAAATTAACCTTGACGCAAAGGTTTACGATACGCCTATGGTTTGCGTTATCGAAGTTATGGGTAGAAACGCAGGTTGGCTTACCGCTGCCGCTCAACTTGCAAACAGCAAGGGCTTAGGTGCAGACCTCATCTATTTACCGGAAGTTACTTTTGACGTAAATAAATTTATCGCAGACGTTAAAGACGTATGTGCAAAGAACAATAACAAGTGTATTGCAGTCGTTTCTGAAGGTATTAAAAATGCTGACGGCGTTCTCGTTTGCGAAGCCTTAGGTCAAGCAGGTGCAAGGGATAGTTTCGGTCACGCCCAACTCGGTGGTGTTGCCGCAACCCTTTCAAACATTATCAAAGCAGAAACGGGCTACAAAGTAAGAGCGGTTGAACTTTCATTAATGCAAAGATGTGCAGCACACTGTGCTTCTGCAACCGACGTTGAAGAAACCTTTGAAGCAGGTAAACAAGCCGTTCGTGCCGCTGTAAACGGTGAAACCGATAAAATGGTTTGCTACGCAAGAAAGGAAGGGGATAAGTACGAATGCGAATACAAACTTTTACCTCTTGAACTTGCCGCTAACACCGAAAAGACCGTTCCTATGGAATGGATCATCAACAATGGTACCGGCATTTCTGACGAATTCGTTAAGTACGCACTTCCACTTATCCAAGGCGAAGTTAATATGCTTAAAGAAGACGGCTTGCCAAGGTTTGCACGCCTCAAAAAAGTTCTCGCAACCAAAAAGTAATAAATTAATACAAAACCAAAGCCTCAAAGGTCGATGACCTTTGAGGCTTTTTATTAGGTATGTTTAACTAAAAAATAAAACGGCAACAATCGTTGCCGTTTTTTGCAATAAAAAATTATTAAGCCTCAGCCGTTTCAGTCTTTTTAGCACGTGGCTTTCTAGTGGTTTTCTTAACAGGTGCTTCTTCTTTAACTTCTTCAACGACGGGTTCAGCAACAACCTCAACAACCTCAGGTGCAGGTTTGTTTGCAATAGCAGCGTCAACCTTTTTAGCAAGTTTAGCCTTTTTATTAGAAGCGTTGTTTGCGTGATAAATATTCTTGCTTGCTGCCGAGTCGATAGCTTTGAAAGCAGCGGAAAGAGCAGCTTTTGCTTCTTCCAACTTGTTTTCCTTAATCAAAGCGTCAACCTTTTTCATTTCAGTTTTAACTGCTGAACGGATAGCTTTATTTTGTTCGGTTTTTTTTGCGTTTACAATAACTCTTTTCTTTGCTGATTTAATATTAGGCATTTGTTATGCACTCCTTATTTCTTTTCGTATCGCATAATATTTTAACATAAAAATTTTATAAAAGCAACTACATTTCAACTATAATTTTGCTTTTTTTCTTTATATTTAACTTTATTTGGGTTTATTAACATACAATTTAGTATGAAACCCCCTCGCATAGCCCTTTTTGACAGTGGTGTCGGCGGTCTAAGTCTTCTAAACTACTTAAACCAAAACTTATCCGGCGTAACCTTTTTGTATTACGGCGACAACGCAAACAGTCCTTACGGTAACAAAACAAAAGCGGATATATTTAGCCTTGCGTTTGACCGCCTTTTATACCTATCAACTTTTAATCCCTCTGTCGTAATCTTTGCGTGTAACACCCTAAGCCTAACCACCTTGAACGAAATGTCAAAACTATTTGACTTTCCCATACTCGGCGTGTTTCCGCCCGTAGAATCTTTGATGAAAAATGACTGTCGCACGGTGCTATTGTCCACTCAAAGAACGTCAGAGTTTTATAGTAGCGTCAGTGGTTTAGAAGTCCACCCCTTATTAACCCTTGCAGGGGATATAGAAAATAACGCACTATCCCTTTCAAAAATATGCTTAACTAAACATTTAAAATATATAAAAGAGGGTATGGATAACCTAATTTTGGGTTGTACGCACTATTTATTGCTAAAAAACGAGATTGTTGACCACTTAAAACCACGCAAAGTTTACGACGGTGCGTCAAATACGTTAAACATGCTTGCTAAATATTTGCAAAACCTAAAAACACCAGTAAATCACTTAGAAAATCAAATTTATTTTATAGGCAATTCGGCGTCTTTTAATAAAAAAATATGGTTTTCGGTGGTCAAGAATATTAAAATTTAATAAAAAAGTGGTCAAAATGATAAAAAAATTTATTAAAAATGGTTGACAGTGGTCAAAATGAGTGATAAAATGTAATTAACATTTTTAGAAAGGGGGTAAAGCGTTCAGATGGCAGGCAAAAATTATTCACATCAGTTAGATGCTAAAAACAGAATGAGAATTCCTGCTAAACTTCGTGAAGAACTCGGTGCGGGTTATTCTATCACCGTTGGTTCGGGCGGATGTCTTTACGTTTACTCTGCTGAACAAATGAAAGAAGTTAAAGCTTCACTCAACAAAGTTAACGCATATAGGGAAAGTCAACTTAAAGCAGCAAGGTTTATATTGTATAACACTTGGGAAGCCGAAGAAGACAAGCAGGGTAGAATACTTCTTCCCGAAAACCTAAGAAAGTATGCCAAAATAGAAAAGAACTTAATCGTTTTCAAAGGACCCAACTGCGTGGAAATTTGGAGCGAAGAAGTTTGGGATAAATACTTTGAAGACGTTGACTACGACCAACTTGCTGACGCAATGGATATCTTAAACGGAAATGTCTAATTTTAAGCACGTCCCCGTAATGCTTTCAGAGTGCATAGAAGGCTTAGCGTTAAAAGACGGTGGAATATATTTTGACGGGACGCTAGGTGGTGGCGGTCATTCATACGAAATTTTGAAGGGTAGTTCCCCTTCTGGCAAGTTAGTTGCAACCGACCTTGACACTTACGCAATAGGTAGGGCAACAGAAAGATTGAGAGAGTTTGACGGTAGATTTACTATCGTAAACGATAACTTTAAGAACTTTATAAACATAAAAAAAGACTTAAATATCGACGGCTTTGATGGAATTTTGCTGGATTTAGGCGTTTCAAGTTTTCAACTTGACGATAGAAGCCGTGGATTTTCTTATTTAGACGACACCGTAAACCTTGATATGCGGATGGACACGCAATCCCCATTGACGGCAGAAATGGTCGTAAATGAATATGAAGAATCCGAATTAAAAAGAATTTTTACCGAGTATGGTGAAGAAAGGTTTAGCGGCAGCATCGCAAGGAACGTCGTTGCAAAGCGGAAACTGAAAAGAATAACCACGGTCGGGGAATTAAACGAGATAATTGCTCAATCAATCCCTAAAAAATTCCAACATGACGGGCATCCGTCAAAGCGAGTTTTTCAAGCGATAAGAATTGAGGTCAACGGTGAACTTGCAAGGCTTTACGAAACGGTACTTGATATGGCAAGGTCGCTGAAAAAGGGCGGAAGAATAGTGATTTTAACCTTTCACTCTTTGGAAGATAGAATTGTTAAAAATGCTTTCAAGTATTTAGAATGCGATTGCATATGCGATAAAAGTTTGCCGATATGCGTTTGCGATAAAAGAAAGGAAGTGGAAATAATAACCAAACGTCCGATAACGGCAAGCGAAGAAGAATTAAGTCTTAACAGCCGTTCAAAAAGTGCAAAACTTCGGATAGCGGAAAAAATATAAGGAGAGATTATGATAACAACAAAACGTAGCGGAAACGTAGTAAGTGAATCTTATGCATCAAACGGTAGCGTAGGGCTTCTTGAAAGGGAAACCCCCGTTAGTTATACCGAATTTAAGAAAGAAGAAGTCTCTCAAGAAATTAATATGGACGAAGCAAGAGAGAGAATGCAGTCTAATTTACAAAAACTTTTAAATTACGACAGATACTCTCAAGAAGTCGCAGAAGAAGCAAAAACGGAAGTACCCGCAGTTGAAGAAGTTAAGGTACAAGCCGTAGCGACCACGACCGAAGACGATATCCGTCCCACGTCAACTACTATGCAGTTTGGCGATGGCGATCTTGACCAAATGTATAAAGAAATGAACGCTAAAGCTATCGATAATAGCGAAAGTTATAAACTTAACGGAAAGGGCAAACTCGCCGTAGTTTTATATTCTTTGGTAGTAGCAGTAATTATGGCTTTAATCGTGTTAAATACGGGTGTTTTGACAAGGTTGCACGCAACTAACGATGCAAAACAGTCTGAACTTAACGCACTTATGAGTGAATATTCCACTCAACAACAGTTGCTTGAAGACGTTTCTGACAACGGTTACGTTATAGACGCAGCAAAAGATTTAGGGATGATTAAAGGCTAAAAGTACTAAACCCCAAACCCTTAAAGTATAATAGTAGTAAATACTATTAAAGGGGTAAAGGTTATAAAAACAGATTTTTCAATAACGATTTTACGAAAGAGGTTATTTGCAATTTTAATTGCAGTAGCCTTTTTATTTTTGTTCGTTTTAGGCAGACTTTTGTATATCCAAGTCATTTGGGGTGAAGAATTACAAGAAAAAGCCATCGACCAGTGGACAAGAGAGATTCCCGTTGTTGCGGCAAGAGGCAAGATTGTTGATAGAAACGGCGTTATTGTCGTTGATAATAAGGACACTTATTCGGTTTTCGTGCGGAAGAAAGCCATAACCGACTTTGAAAAAGTGGTAAATAGCCTTTCGCAAATTTTGGGTTTAGAAAAATCTTACGTAGAGAATAGATTAAATAAAACCGTATCGAGTGAAGTTACTATAAAAAAACAAGTGACTAAGGGTCAGTTAGACGAACTTTTACGCTGTTCGCTTAGCGGTGTTTATTATTCACGTGATAATTCAAGGACGTATCCTTACGGCGAATACTTGTCGTCTGTGCTTGGGTTTACTTCGGTTGACGGAAAAGGTCAATCGGGTCTTGAACTGTATTACGATAAATACTTATCGGGAATAAACGGCGAGATTTTGTATGAAACGGATATAGTGGGCGTGGAAATCCCGAACGGGAAAGCGAGTTACGTTCCCGCAACCGACGGGCTAAACGTAAAATTGACTATTGACTACGATATCCAACAACTTTGTGAAACCGCAATGTCAGAGGCGATGACCGTGCATAAATCCAAATCCGCACAAATGATAGTGATGGACCCGTCAACGGGAGAGATTTTGGCAATGTGTAATAAACCTTCTTACGACCTAAACGCTATCCCACGTGACGATTTGGATTTGCTTAATAAACTAAACAGGAACGGTTTAGTTTGCGATATGTTTGAACCGGGGTCAACTTTCAAAATTTTAACCAGCGTGGCGAATATTGAAGAATACTTAAACGGTAATAAAAACGCATTTTCACCCGATCACGTGTTTAATTCATCCAGATATAGGTATATCGACGGGCAGAAAGTAAAGTGTTGGAGTACCCACGAAAAGGGTAAACACCAACATCTAACTTTGACAGGCGGACTTAATAATAGTTGCAACCCTATATTCGTGGATATTGCCATATCTCTTGGCAAAGAAACTATGTATAAGTACGTGGAACTTTTCGGATACGGTAGCGTTACGGGTATAGATTACGGCGGGGAATCACAAGGTATGATTTTACCCGTTTCGGCGGTAAAGAACGTGGACCTGGCAAGAATTGCTTTTGGTCAAACGATAGCGGTAACGGGACTTCAACTTGCATGTGCAACGTCTGCGGCTATTAACGGCGGAAACTATTACGAACCCTATCTTGTAAGCGAAATTTATTCAAACGACGGTATTATAGCCGAGAAATATCAACCCAAACTGAAAAACAAAACGGTGAGTGAAAAAGCGTCTGAAATCCTTAACCAAATGCTTGAACAAGTTGTAGCCGAAGGGTCGGGCAAACACGCTTATATTGACGGGTATAGGGTTGCAGGCAAGACGGGAACAGCTCAAAAATATACCAACGGTGTGATAGCACAAGGCAAATACGTTTCATCGTTTATAGGGTATTTCCCAGCGAACGACCCCAAATATCTTGCTTTGGTAACCATAGACGAACCCGTTGGACAATATTACGGAAGCACGGTTGCCGCACCATATGCAAAACAGGTCTTTGAGGGCATAATCAAAATAAAAAATATTCACCCATACGTGTAAAGGAGTATTATGAAGTTATCCAAACTAATAAAAAATTTAGAAGTTGTAAAGGTTATAGGCGATACGGACGTGGATATTACCGAGATATGTATAAACAGTAACTCAGTAACTAGCGGGTCTATGTTTATATGCTTAAACGGCTTGGATTTTGACGGGCACGGTTTTGCTCTTCAAGCCGAGCGTTACGGGGCAAGGGCTATCGTATCCGAGCGAGAAACCGAGGTGAGTGTCACCCAGATAATCGTTAAAGACGCAAGGGTGGCAATGAGTTTTTTATCGGCAGAGTTTTACGGACGGGCGGATAGGGAAATGAAACTTATAGGCGTTACGGGTACAAACGGTAAGACTTCCACAACGCATATAATTAAATCCATTATGGATTCGGCGGGGGTAAAATGCGGTGTAATAGGCACTTTGGGTGCTTTTTACGACAACGTTTTTATTGAACTGCCTTTAACGACCCCCGACCCCCTTATGTTGCATAAAATACTGTTTAAGATGAAAAATGCGGGCGTTAAAGTGGTGGTTATGGAAGTGTCCGCCCACGCATTATATTTTGATAAAATTGAGGGTATGTTTTTTGAAGTGGGGATATTTACCAACTTGACGCAAGACCACCTTGATTTTTTTCATACAATCGACGAGTATGAAAGGGCAAAACTGAAATTTTTTGATAAGTCAAGGTGTAAGTACGCCGTAGTTAACGCCGACGATAAGGTGGGCGTAAAAATTATAAACACCCGTGACGACGTAATATCGTACGGTATTGAAAATCCGTCGGACGTGTTCGCTATTGATTGTGTAGAAAAAAGGAACGGTAGCACGTTCGTTATTAATCTATTCGATATGATATATTCGGTGGGCATAAAGTTAATCGGCAAATTTAATATTTACAATTCACTTGCAGCGGCGACGGCAACGGCACTCGTTGGTGTAAAACCTGAAACCATAATTAAAGGTCTATCCGATATTAAGTGGGTAAACGGTCGATTAGAATTAGTTTACGACGGTGATTTTGCGGTGTTCGTCGATTATGCACATACCCCCGACGGCTTAGAAAAATCTTTATCGTCGTTAAAACTTACAACCCCTAATCGCTTGATATGCGTATTCGGTTGCGGTGGGAATAGAGATAGAGAAAAAAGACCT
>SVIL01000042.1 GCA_015069505.1 Clostridiales bacterium | reverse complement strand
TTTTGTAATAACGCCTACAATATGGCAAACTATTCCATAGTTGGATTCAATTATAAATTGCTTTAAATACTCGGGATCTTTTGGCTTAACGATTTTAGATTTACTAAACGAAGTAAAACAACCTAATTCAAGCACTTTGTCCTTCCACTTTTTTATTTTTAAGTGTTCGTAAAACTTGCACTCACTATTTTTGGCAACGAATATTTTTCTGTTCTCATTAAACCAGTTTTTTGGTAGCAACCACCTTACGATAAAAGCAAA
This sequence comes from Clostridiales bacterium, assembly GCA_015069505.1. GTDB lineage: Bacteria > Bacillota > Clostridia > Christensenellales > Borkfalkiaceae > UBA1259. The sequence continues at coordinate 11,562 of SVIL01000042.1, read as the reverse complement.
TATTCCGTCTATCAAAATTACTGATACCGTCAATATAACCACCGAACAAAATGCGTAAAATGGCGAAAAACCATAAGTGGGCATAAAAAATATAATATTTACCAAAAATATAAAAAACATTGATAAAAGTATGATTAAAAAATATAGCATTTACTATTCCTTATAAGTTAGTTTTTTACCGTAAAATTTTTCGTAAACACCTTTCCACGCATTAAAGTTTTCGCTTGACATATACGCTTGATTTTCCTTATCGCCAAGCCCTTCCTTTTTGTAAATAGGTGGCAAAAAATTTAAATAATATTCTTGCACTTTCGACCCGTCGTCAAGCACCTTTTCTCCGTCCGTCATAGTTATAAACAGCGGAATAACGGGCACGGAATTTTTGACCGCTATATTAAAAGCCCCGGGTCTTAAAGGTCTTGGTTTTTTATAATTCCACCACATTGCTTGTTCGGGGTATATCAGTATTTTTTCGCCACGTGACAGCAAAACTTTTACCGAAGCTAAAAATTTTTGCATCGTCTTAATATTGCTGCTAAGCGGTAAAGTATTACAATGCCTAAACAAGTAGCCGTATAGCCCGCCAAACGACGTGTAGTTCCCTTCGCGTATTATCTTGTAAAGTTGCCTACCCTTTTCAAGATACGGTTTTATAGCACGATAGACCGCATAATTATCAAGAATACTAAAATGATTGCAAGTAATAATTGCACCGCCTTTTATGGATGAAAAGTTTTCTATGCCCCTTATCTCTTTTATGATAAAATCGCCTTTTTTTATAAGGGATTCGTAATAATTAATTGCAAGTTTGTTGGCTATAAACGTTTGAATTTTTGAGGATAACTTTTTGCCAAGATAATCGACCTTGTTTGGCAAAAGTTCCTTGCTTTTGGGGTCAGTCTCGACATCTTTATCCCATAGCCCCTTGCTTTCATACTCGATTATTCTATTTAAAACTTCTATTCGTTCTTTCGATAACATTTTATATTGCCCTTTTCTTATCGTATTTCTTTTTATTAACGTAGTTTATCGCCATCATAATCAGTTTGTTAAAACTGAGTTTGTCATTGATTTTTCTATCTTCACTATATAAATCTTTAACCTTCTTAATACTTTCATAAAAAGGCGTTGTTTTTGCCAACGCCCAGAAATCAGACGCATACTGTATATCGTCGTAATGCCACGGCTTAAAAGACAACTTAAAATGAACGAGTTTTACTTTATTATCATCAAGCACAACGTCGTTAAAAGGCGTAACGTTCCAAAAATTGTCTATAAGTTTTACCCTATCCTTACATAAGACGTTAAGATAGTCTTGGTCTTGTGCTATATCAAACTTTTCAACTTTTGAAAGTGAGATAAACTTATCAAAAAGATTGTACTCTCTCATCGCCTTTAAGTTCATAAGCACAACACCTGCATTAAAATAGTGGTCGGGCTTTATGTTTAAGCCGTATTCCACGTAATTCTTAAAGGCATCGAATTTTGCAACCACGTCGTCTTTTACCCCGCCGATTAAGTTACCGCGAAGGTTTACGTTAAAAAGTTTTGAAACGTCGTCTAAAAGAATAATATCGCTATCCAAATACAAAACTTTGTCGTATTCCTTAAAAATGTTAGGAATAAAAAACCTATAATAGGTCGTATTCGTGTAATAATCCCTTAAACATAATCCACCGTCTATTTTGGACAACTGTTTTTTAACGTCTATAAAGTTTATAAAAAAGTTATCAGGCAAGATACTGTCAAGGTTCTTTTTCGTTTCTTCTTTTAGACCCGTATTCAATACGTGTATTCTATACTCGTTTTTCATATCGCAATTTAACACGATTGATTTTAAGGTAACGCCCAAAAACGGTGCGTAAATTTCGTCAACTGCAAATATAATGGGAACAACTTTTTTCTTCATAATATTCTCCTTATTTATTCACGGCAACTGCCGTTCGATAAGATAAATTCTATTCAAAAAAAGCAAAAAACTCAATCCATTTTCCTCTACAAAATTGTAAATCTTATCTATAAAAAATTTACCCCACTAAACTGTAAATAGACTTGGATTTTATTTTCTACCACTCAAAACTTATACTCTACCAACCGTAGAAAAATATTATTTTCGCTACAAAAAACCCACTAAAACCGCAAAAAAACAAAAACCCCACCAAAAAGGTGGGGAAAGTTCATTATCTATTTTTTTGCAACAAGCCCGTATATAGGCATATCTAAAAGCCTAAACTTGCTTTCGTATTCGGTTATAATCTCTTTATAAAACCCATAATCACAACTTTCATAAAGGTCTTCGACTTTTAGTCCGTAAGTTAACATAGTTTCAAAAGAATATTGATAAAAATCTTTATCGTCCGTCTTTTGAAAAATCCTTCCGGTATCTTCTAAAATATAGTCGTAAACCTGCAAGAATCGTGGGTTTGAAAGTCTTCTGTTTGAATAACTTTTTGGCGGATAGGGCGGTGAGAAATTTAGATAAACGCTCTTTATACTTCCCTTGTCAAAATATCTTGGCAAATACTCTGCACCGGTATTCATAAACTTTACGTTTTTTAAATTTAATTTTTGGGCTTTCTCAGCGGCAAGCAAAAAAATGTTTTCCATCATTTCCACGCCGATATAGTTTTTATCGGGATTTTTTATGGCAAGTTCGGTAATAAATCCGCCCTTACCACACCCCACGTCAACTTCAACGGGGTTAGAGTTACCAAATTCTTTCTCAAAGTCGATAATCTTCTTGTCTTTAATCGCTTCGTTAACGTTTGTTATATCACGCTGAATTACCAAAAAGAAATCTTTAATATTATCAATCCTTTCTTTGAGGTGTTTTTTTCTACGCATTCTCATATTTAATTTCGTCCTACGTTCTTAATTGAACTTATTTTATCATTATTTTAAAAAACTGTCTAATCTTTGGCTAAAAAAAGTTGCAAAATAAAAAAAGTTATGGTACAATATATCACGCTAATAAGATATTTATATCTCGTCGGGGTATGGCGCAGTTGGTAGCGCGCTTGTCTGGGGGGCAAGAGGCCGTGAGTTCAAGTCTCGCTACTCCGACCAAAAGCACAAGGTTTTGTCTTGTGCTTTTTTATTTTTCAAACTATAAAATTTATTCAAAAAATTTTAAGTCCGCTACACTTTACGTTAAAGTAAAATCAGCGGACTTTTTAATTGATATTAAAACTTAAAGCACGTTTTAGTAAAACCTTTTAAAATTATCTTCTAAAAAGTTTTCTCATAAATGCGGGAAGTTCCCTACCCTTAGTTTCAGGTTCGGGCTTTGCTTCTACGGGTTGTGCAGCCTCAACTTCTACTACGGGTTCAGGGGTTGGCTTACTTTCAACCGATTCAACGATTTCTTTAACCGTTTGTGCCTTTCTTTCTTCTTCCTCAATCTCTCTCAAAAGCGGTGGCAAATCGGCATTTACAGGTGCAGAATTTTTGAATTGAAGGGCGGGTTTTACTTCCTTAGGTGCTTCCAAACTCTCTGATTCGTTTGATGCTTCGGTTGGGACGAAACCCGTTGCAATTACGGTAATCTTAACTTCGTCAGCCATATTCTCGTCAATAGTAGCACCAAAAATTATGTTTGCAGACGGGTCGATTATGCCTTGGATTAGAACTGCAGCTTCGTTTACTTCTGAAAGCATTAAGTCCTTACCACCCGTTACGTTAAGAATAACGGATTTTGCACCTTCAATGGTGGTTTCAAGTAATGGGCTTGAAACGGCTTGTCTAACAGACTCAATAATTCTGTTCTCACCCTTTTGCCTACCGATACCCATATGTGCAAGACCTTGATTACGCATAACGGTATTGACGTCTGCAAAGTCAAGGTTGATAAGCGATGGGGTTGCAATAAGGTCAACTATACCGATAATACCTTGTTTAAGCATATCGTCTGCGACCTTAAACGCATCTACCATACTCATATTTGCGGGCAAGAATTGTAAAAGTTTATCGTTAGGGATGATAACCAAAGTATCAACGTACTTTCTCAAATTAGCTACACCCTTATTTGCGTTCTCGTTCCTTACACGTCCTTCAAAAGAGAAAGGTTTGGTTACTACTGCAACGGTGAGAATACCCATTTCACGAGCGATTCTTGCTATTACGGACGCAGCACCCGTACCCGTGCCACCACCCATACCAGCGGCGATAAATAATAAGTCCGTGCCTTCTAACGCTGCTTGAATTTCTTCTTTGCTTTCTTCCGCAGCGGCTTCACCGATGTCCGGATTACTGCCTGCACCGAGACCTTTTGTTAATCTTTCACCGATTTGTATGCATTTTTCTGCCTTTGATAAAAGTAATGCTTGATTATCGGTGTTGACCGAAATAAACTCTGCACTGCTAACACTTGATTCTATCATGCTGTTAACGGCGTTACATCCGCCACCACCTATACCCATTACTCTAATTACTGCTGAACTAACCTTAAAATTTTCTTGACCGTACATTTTACGATACCTCCTAAAAGTATGCTTATAATTTGATTATGTTTTTTAATTTTGTTCAAGTGCTAAATCCATAAGTGATAGCACCGTTGATTCGGTGGGCTTGTCCATCATAGGAACTTTTGGTTTAATAATTTCAACCATCATACCAAGCCTATCCGAAACGTGTTCTTTTGCACCCCTAACGTAAGAGATGCCACCGCCCGTAACGTAAAGCGGAACGTAATCGGGCAATACGTAGCCGGAAGATTCTAACCCCTCGTTTAAACTTTCACATAGAGAGTCAAGGCTTAACACGATTGCGTTTTTGACTTCTTCCGAAGGGTAATATTCCCCGTCACAGTCTATTAGACTATAACTACCGCCAACGCTAAGCGAACACAAGTTGACCTTTCGCTTTAATCTTTCAGCCGTAGCAAATTCGATTTGGAATTTTTGGGATATTTCCGCAGTGATATACCCACCGCCATATCCGAAAGATTTTTGATATAAAATTCCGTCACCTTGAATTATACTTAACGTAGTCGTTATATACCCTATATCCACTATGACCGCTATTCTATCCCTGATTTCAGGTTCAACCAAGAACAACGCTTGTGCAAGAGATGCTGAAACGCATTCTACGTGTGGGATACCCGCACTTTTAAGTGGCGGCACAACTGCCTCAAAAAAACTATTATCACAAGTTATAAAAGAGAGTTTGCCTTTTAGGACTCCACTTTTAACACCTATGGGGTTTGCTAAACGACGAAAATCATCAAGTTCATATAGAATTGCCGAACGATTTATCAACGTGGATTTTTTTGAAGTAAGCACGAATCCCGCATCGAACAAAGTATCTAAATCCGCATCGGTTATGCGTTTCTTTTTTGGGAATGATATTTGGCAATCTTTTACCGTAACGGCGGTAAATTCACCGGGAACTGCAACGAATACGGTGTCGATTTTTCCATGGGCTACGGACAAGATTTTTTCCGCTGCCGAAAACAAACACCTTGCAAGTTTGTCCTTGTCAAAAAAAGTGGCGTCGGCAAAACCGTCGTATTCATAAGAAAAACGACCTTTAATTACAAACGTTTTGTTGATGCCACGTTCACCCACTACGGCGGTGATTTGTGACGAGCCGATATCTATTACGGCAACTTGTTTCTTTTGCATTGTTTACCCCGCTAAATTATTAGCATTTTTTGAACGTTGATTTTAGTTATAAGCACTCCACTCCACGAAAACGTCTCCGTTTTTGTAGATAGTGCCGTCCACAGTTTCACCATCGGTTAAGTAATGGTTTACGTGAATATTATCGAAAGTTTTTTGATAGTCTGTCAAAGAATCGAACAAAGCGATTGCCTTTTCAGCCTTTTCTTCTCCCTTAAAACCTACGTTATGTATCTTTATTGAAACACCTGTGTAGGTTTCAAACACGACTTCTTTAAGTTCTGCACCGACCTTTATAGTCATACTTTTAACGCAGTCGGTAAGTCTTGCGGTTTCGGCAAGCTTAAACGCCGTTTTAGTGGTTTGTTCGTTTTCCGTTTGAATATAACTACCGACCTCTAAACTCGTAACTTGCACTTTGCCGTCAAAGTTGAGTTTTATAAAATCACGTTCGGAAAAACTTGACGAGTTTTTGCGTTCAACGGTAAGGACGGAAAGTACGTATCCCGTTTCGTCAGCAATATAAGTCTTTGACGAATAGTCGATTAAATAAACTTCTTTCCTTTCTTTTACCGAAACGTCCAAAACGTTTGGAAAACTTTTTTTAACGTTAGTAACTTTAAGGTAAGGGTTCGACTGTATATCCGCAATCATTTCTTCAGGAGTAAAAAACAGTAAATTTACACCCGAATATTTGTCGAGTTTTCTTTGAAGGTCTTCCCCGTCAATTCTTTCCGTACACGTAAAATCGCCATTTACACTTTTTACCGTAAAAGCAAAAATCGTACAAACGAAAGACACGATTGCAAAAAGCACGACTATTAAAATTGTAAGAGTACGTTTAACCTTCATAATTTAATCCTTTTTGTTCTTCACGTCGGCGGAAAGTGCCGACAATTTGTATTCAAAATCTTGGTAACCGCGTTCAACGTGCGACATACCGTCAACCACCGTCAAACCTTTTGCAACAAGCCCTGCTATCACGAGTGCCGCCCCACCGCGAAGGTCGTTTGCCTTAACGAAAGCACCGTAGAGAGTTTCCACACCGTTAATAAAAGCGGTATTGCCTTTAAGCGTTACGTCTGCACCCATTTTTCTAAGTTCGGTTAAGTGATGGAATCTATCTTCAAAAACCGTTTCTTTTATAACCGACCTTCCTTTTGCAACGGATGCAAAAACAGTCATTTGGGCTTGCAAATCCGTGGGGAATTCAGGATGAGGTCCCGTGGTTATTTTTACGGGGTTTATCACGCCGCCACTTTTGTAATATATTATATCATTTTTTTGTGTGAATTTACAAGTATTATTGCAAATTTTATTTATAATAAATAAAAAATTTTCAGTTTTACAGTTGAAAAGTTGTATTTCACCACCCGTAACCGCCGCCGCAATCAAAAACGTACCCGTTTCTATCCTATCTTCGATAGGGGTATATTCAATACCGTGCAATTTTTTCACACCCTCAACGACCAAAACGCTTTTACCCGCACCGCTTATATTCGCACCCATAGCGTTTAAAAAGTTTATAAAATCCACGATTTCGGGTTCTTTTGCGGGGTTATAAATAACCGTCTTGCCCTTTATAAAAACCGATGCAAGTATAACGTTTTCTGTCGCACCTACGGACGGGTATTTTAATCGTATGGTTGATGGTTTTAACCGAGTTGCTCTGCAAGATAAAAAGGTCTTATCATCATCAATTTCAACGCCTAAACTTTTAAGTGCGGCAATATGTATATCTATGGGTCTTTCACCTATCGCACAACCACCGGGGTAAGACATTTGGGCACTGCCCGTGCGTGATAAAAGTGCACCTAATATAAACACCGAAGACCTGAGTTTTTTAGAAAGTGAAGCGGTGATTAGATTAGAATTTACAACCGATGGATCGATTATCAAATCCTCCCCCTGAAAAACCGTCTTTACGCCGAGCGTGTGTAATATATCAATCATACTGAACACGTCGCTAATCTTTGGACAATTTTTTATTACCACTTGCTCTTTCGTCAAGATAGCACCAGCCATCATCGGCAAAACGGCGTTCTTAGCACTTTGGATTTTTATACTTCCCGACAGTTTTCTTCCGCCCCTTATCTCTAATAGTCCCATAAAAACTCCTATACGAAAAAAGGCATTACCGAAAAGGTAATACCTTTAATTTATTTTACGCTGAAAAAGTAGATATGGTTACTTTTTTGACCTTGATACGCTATACAGTACGCCCATCTCCGCCATAAAAATTATTATGGACGTATTACCGCTTGAAACAAGTGGCAGTGATAACCCCGTGGGCGGAATACTTCCCGTTACGACGAGTGCGTTTACCACCGTTTGAATACCAAATATCATAGTTATCCCAACAGACAATATAAAGCCGAAGACGTCTTTTGATTTTGATGCGATTTTTAAGCCACGATATATTATGAAGCCGAGAAGCAGAAAAAATAAAAACAGTCCGAAAAAGCCTATTTCCTCACCTATTACCGACAAGATAAAATCCGATTCCGCAAATGGCAAAAAGGCGTACTTTTGCCTTGAATTAAATAGTCCAACCCCAAAAAAACCACCCGACCCCAAAGCGTAAAGGGATTGTAAAAGTTGATATCCTTCGCCTTTTGGGTTTGACCACGGGTTTATAAAAGCGACTAGTCTATCAAGCCTATACGGTTCAAGTAGAATTAGTAAAACGCCAAGCAAGAATGCAGGCACGAACATTATTAACAGGTGTTTTATTTTCATACCCGATGCAAATAACAAGGTTATCATAAGCATTGCTACGCATACCGTTATGGACATATTAGGTTCAAGAATTATAAGCACGCAAAGTAATAGTCCATAGCCTAATACAGGTATCAACCCCGTGAATTTTTTTATTTTTTCAGGGTTTTTAGATACGTAAGTAGCGGTAAAAAGTATAAGTGCAAATTTTGCTATTTCCGAGGGTTGAAGGGTTACGCCCATTAGCCCTATCCATCTTTTTGCACCGTAGTTTTCCACACCTATCCCCGGGATAAAAACCAACGTCAACAGTATAACCGCCACTATACACACGGGCAAAGTGAATTTTTTAAGCTTATGATAGTCAAGCATTGAAGTCAAAGTCATCGCAACTACCCCTAAGGCTATCCCGATAACTTGTTTTTTAGTAAAATACCACGGGTCTTTATACGTAGCGGATGCCGAATAGTTGCTAGCCGAATAGATAAAGACGGCACCTATAATCGCAAGAAGGGTTACGGCGATTAAAAGCCAAATATCCCCGTGCGGTTTACCGTTTAACAATTCCTTTCGTTTATTCACAATTCAGTTACCACTTCCGCAAAGCGTTTACCACGATTTTCGTAACTACTAAAACTATCAAAACTAGCACAAGCGGGGCTTAAAAGCACCGTATCACCGCTTGTTGCAAACAGCCTTGCAATCTTTACTGCGGTATCAAAATTTTTAGTTACGCTTACCTCGTTATACCCCGCTTCCGTGCTATCGGCAAGCATCTTAAACCGCGTATCCCCCGTCAATACAACGTGTTTTACGGGGTGAAGTTTGATTTGGTTAAACAGTTCGATATAATTTTCGCCTTTATCACTTCCGCCTAATATCAAGACCGTATCAGAAGTTATGCTTGAAAGGGCAGAAATAGTAGCACCCGTATTTGTGGATTTAGAGTCGTTAACGTATCTTATCCCGTCCTTTTCAAATATCAATTCAAGCCTATGTGGTACGCCCTTAAAACTTTTTAGCCCCTCTTTAATATCTTGGACTTTTACACCTAAAAGACTACAAACCGCAATCACGAACAGTGCGTTATACTCGTTATGCTTTCCGCAAAGTGAAAGTTCAGAAGTTTCCATTATAAACTCGTCGTTATAGTACAGTTTATTATCCAAAGAATACGCACCCAAAACCTTCTGTTTAACTGAAACTAATACGGGTTTTGCTTTTAAGTCCGTCAAAAAGCCCCTCACGATATCGTCGTCGTAATTCAACACCGCATACTCGCTTTCGGTCAAGTTTTTTAAAATCCGTTTTTTTAGAAAAACGTAGTTATCCATAGTATAATGCCTATCTAAATGGTCGGGGGTAATATTAAGCACGCAAGAGATATGCGGCTTAAAGTAATCAAAAGTTTCCAACTGAAAACTTGAAATCTCAGCGACAAGTACGTCGCTAACCTTTATATCGTCTAACGCAAGCGTTAACGGGTAGCCAACGTTACCTACCGCACGTGACACGCCCCCCGAACGATTTAAGATATGGTTTATCATTGAAACGGTCGTGGTCTTGCCGTTAGTACCCGTAACTGCAACGATATTTGGAATAAACTGCAAAAAGCCAAACTCTAATTCACCGATAATTTTTTTGTTAAGACTTTTGGCTTTTATTACTACTCGGTGATTGATAGGTACACCAGGACTTAATATAATCACGTCAACTTCTTCAAGACATTTATCAACGTTTTCTCTCTGCACGAAAACCCCGCCTAAATTCGTCAACTCTGATATTGCGTCGTCTATTTTAGGGCTTGTCAGTTCTTCATAAAAATAGCATTTACACCCACGTTTTAATATGTAATCCCCCACGGCTTTGCCACTTTTCGACACGCCCAAAACTAAAAATTTTTGATGATATAAGTCCATTTATCCCCCTACAGATAAGTCAGTAACGACAGTATTCCAAATACGAAAGTTACCACCACGTAGCAAAAAGAAATTTTACATTCACTATACCCTTTATGTTGAAAGTGATGGTGCAAGGGTGCCATTAAAAATACTCTTTTTCTACGTAGTTTGAACACAATAACTTGTATAATTACTGATATGCTACTTAGAACGAACATTATGCCTATTATAGGAATAAAAAAACTATTTGACGAAAAAACGCTTACGCCACCTATAAAACCGCCGAGTGAGAGTGAACCCGTGTCGCCCATAAAAACTTTTGCGGGGTTAACGTTGAATATTAAAAAGCCTATCAAGCCCCCAACCAAACAACTTGACAAAAGTATAAGACTTTCATACTCGTCAGTTTGTAAATATTTATCGCTAAATATTGTAATTTGTGCATAGATTAGGACTGAAAGGACTATCAAATAACTTACGCTAACGCTACCCGCAAGCCCGTCTAAACCGTCGGTTAAATTTACGCTGTTAGTTATTGCGATAAACACTAACGCCACTACGGGAATCGTCAATATTTTTAGGTCTATAAAACCACGGGTAAACGGCAAATAAAAAACCGTTAAACCGTTATAGTATGCAAACGCACCCGCAAGCACGGCTATCCCCAACTGAAAGATTATTTTTTGGTATGCTTTAAGACCTTCGTTTTTTAAGTATTTGACTTTGATAAAATCGTCTATAAACCCCACGAACATAAACGCTACGCCCAAGGTTAACACCACTACCGCTATACGACTTTTTACACCGCCGAAAATCAGAAAAGTTATTGCGGTGGAAAGCACGAAAAAAAGCCCACCCATAGTAGGCGTGCCTTTCTTTTCGTCGTGTTCTTTTACGTAACTGAGTATGGGTTGCCCTGCTTTTAACTTTTTTAGAAGCGGAATTAGGATTATGGCGGTTATTACACAAATCGCAAGCGATATTAACGCCGAAAGTAAGTATGTTTTAAGCAAAATTATCCCCTTATGATTTCTTTAATAGTATCTTTATCGTTATAGAGGTGTTTTATACCAAGAATTTCTTGATAATTTTCCGCACCCTTGCCCGCAACTAAGACTATGTCGCCTTTCTTTGCAAGATTTAATGCGTAACGTATCCCGTCTATGCGGTCTTGTACAAGCACGTATTTCCCCTTGGATTTTAGCATACCTACTTCAATTTCGCTTATTATATCCATAGGTTCTTCAAAACGCGGATTGTCCGAAGTTATCACGGTAAAATCGGCAATATTCCCACTAATCTCGCCCATAATAGGTCTTTTTTCT
>SVIL01000041.1 GCA_015069505.1 Clostridiales bacterium | reverse complement strand
CTTATTATCGGAACGGGGCGGGGGCGTTTTTAAGGACACACTATCCCCGCACGTGTCCCCGCATTTTAGATCCACCAAGATAACGTCGTTACCGATTTTCAATATCCTTTTTACGTCGATAAACAGTTCGGACTTGTCAAAAAGCCCCGCAATACACCCCTTTTTTCGTTCAGGAACGATTATCCCCGCTAATTTACCGCTGGGGAAGTTTATGCTAAGATTCGTTATATGCCCAAGGCTTCTACCGTCGGTAAGGTTTATTACTTCACGGGATTTAAGGTCTTTAAATGTTAATTCCATACTGTATATTGTATGACTTTGGCAAGTCCTTTTATTACACAAAACAAAAAAGCAAGCACAAAAACTTGCACTTGCTTTTTGTTTAAGTTTAATCGCTAAAAGAATTATTTATTCTTTTTTGCAGCTTCAGCCATTTGAGCTTCTCTAACTTGTTCGTCAAATACGTTACCTGCTTGTTCTAAGCCACGATCATAAGTGGGTTTTGCAGGGATTTGAACGTAAGTACTTGAAACTTTTTCGGTCTTACCGAAACAACCTTTCTTGAATTCGTATTCAGTCTTAGAAGGACGACCCATAACACGAACGTCGGTGAATTCGCCGCTAATCTTGTTGTATTCGATAACTTTCTTAAGCGTACGGGTAATATACTCTTTGTGAGATTTGCCCTTTGCTTCCGGAATAGTAATTTCGTAACGAGCGATTTCTTTCTTGGATATGTAAAGTTTTTCTTCGTCGTAGTTTTGCATAGCGATAACGTCGAAAGAAAGCTTTCTAACGTTGTGACCGTTAAGATCCATACGATAGAGAGAATATGCATATCTGTCGTATTCAACCTTTTCCTTACGGAGATAGAATACGTAATCGTTTTCAACGATAACTCTGTTTGCGTCGATGTTAGAAGCGATAACTCTGGTTTCTTTACCATCTAAACGGGTTTCACAAAGTTCGTTGTAGTAGTTGGTGTAGTAAACGTAAGAATCGGTAAGTTTAAGAACTTCCTTCAAGCCGTAGCAAAGGCTGATAACCTTTTGACCGTCGTGGCTGATCTTAACGAGTTTGAGGTTTGCACCTGAACCTTTGAGAACGTAAATCCAGTTTGCACGGATTGCATCGATGCTCTTGATGTTAGCAACGATTTCAACTCTGTCAGTGCCGTCAAACGAGTTAGAGAACAATGGACGATAGTTAGCGTTACCAACGGTGTAGAACAATTTGCCCTTGATAACTTTGATGAATTCATAAATGTTTTCTTCAATAACGCTATCGGTGTTGGTTTCTAAATCATAAACACGAAGTTCTTTGTTCAAGTAGTTAGGCGTGTGGTGTGAGTAAACAACCTTGTTGCCATAGATTTCGTGGATATCGCAGTTTTCATCAAGAACGCTGCTGGTCTTACGAGTTGCAAGGTTGATAACCATAAGTCTTGAAATGGTTTCCTTTTCAACTTGACCTTTTGCAGATGAAACGATCTTTTCTTCAGCAAACGTGTAGAAAAGGTTTTCATCACTGAATTGATATACGTCAACGATTTCAGGAACGATAGGCGTTGCGGTCTTCTTGCTGAGGTTAATTTCAACTAAAGAGTAGTTGTTTACGTGTTTGATAAATTGTGCTTTCTTGAAGAGGCTCTTGAAGCAACCAAGTTTTTCTTTGGTTAAGCCGATCTTTTTACGAACGTAAATCTTATCGCCTGCTTTGTTGTACCAAACGTTGCCTGCACCTAAAACGTAACCGCCAGCTTCGTCGATAACCGTTTCAACACCAGATTCAGTATTGAAAGAGCAAAGTTGCTTTTTGTTCTTGATGTAGAACAATTCGGTTGCGTGAACGCAGATGAGGTCGGTGATCTTTTTGATCATAGCCGTACCAGCAGGTTCTTGGTCAACTATCGGGAACAATTCAAACGTTTCGCCGGTAAATTCTTCGTCAGCCAAACCTTCTTTCTTCTTGTCTTTCTTGCCCTTTGCAGATGCGTCAACAGGTGCAACGACAGCTTCTCTCTTAACGAGAACGAACGGTTTTTCAGAAACGAAAATGATTTCTTTGTTGAATACGTAGAATCTGTCAATCTTACGGATATGTTTAACAGAATCCTTGTAACCACGGATAGAAATGAAGAGATCCAAAGCCTTTGACCAACCAACTCTGCCCTTGTTCAAAGCTTCCATAGCTTGAGCATAAACTGCGTCAGCGTCAATACCTTTTGCTTTAAGTTCTGCAACTTTCTTCTTGTCTAATTCTTTTCTTGCATTGTCAAGAGCAGCTACGTCGTAGATGTCCTTAACTTCTTTCATAGCATCTAAAACTTTAACGATGCTTGCAAGAGTGTCGTTCATAGCCTTAACTTTAATATTTTCAAGACCTAAACTTTGTGCATTTTCAACTGCACTTGCAAGACGTTTAAGATATACGTCTTTGTTTACAACAAGATTTCTTACGATAGCTTTGTAAGTATCGAATAAATCCATTAAATCGGTGTTGTCCATATCTGAATAAACAGCACTCATCTTGTCTTCCAAAGCGGTAAGTGCGTCTATCTTTTTGAGAAGTGGAACAGAAACGCTGTCGAAGTCCAAAGACCAAACGGCAGGTTTAGAACCGCTCTTAACTTTAACGCTCTTAACCATTGCTTCGATTTCAGGAATAAGAACTATTGAACTTTCAGCATAGCCTTCCCAATCGTAATTGTCAAAGTAATTCTTTAAGAAAACGACTGCATCGTCAACGCCTTCCATACTTCTGATGTCGTTGAGCAATTCCTTCATATCTGCATCGTCTTTCTTAACGTCGCCCGAAGGTCTTTTCATCAAGGTTGAAACTTGAATATTTTGTTCACAACCGGGACATTCAACCGAACCGTCTTTAAGACAATAATTTATCGGCGTTGAACAGTTAGGACAATATCCTACTTGTAACACTGATCTTTTTGGATCTTCTGCAACGGGGGCAGCTGCCGGAGCTGCTGCAGGTGCAGACGAACCTGGTGATAACTTTGCACGCAAATTATCTAGTAAACCCATAACCATCTCTCCTTTTTATAAAAAAAATTTTTTTATTTATATCCTTTTACGGATAGTCTATCCCACCGTATGGTGGTTTACACCTTAGTAAACGTTTTACCCCTTTCGTAATCCCCCAAATTATGCCGTACTTGTTTATCGACATAATCATATAGGTTGAACACGTAGGATAAAACCTACAAGCGTTTCTGACACTTTGCGGTGCCAAAACCTTATATAATAATACGATTCCGATAAGCGTTCTTCTCGTTAAAAAATACGTTACCAAACCGAACACTACGTACACCACCCACGGCGGTATTACGCCCGTACCTATTATAAGCCCTACGAACAGCACCCAGATAAGCACTATAAATATAGGTGGCAAAATAGAGTACGTTATCAAATCTATAACCTTAACGTCACGAATTTGCTTTTTCACTTTACTTTAATATCAGACAGTTCCTATTACGTAATTCTAATAACGCTTCGGCTCTCTTTACGAGTTCAACAACCTTGTCCGCTTCTCCGTTTTTAGCAAGTATATACATTTCGTTAACGACGCCCAAGATATCCCCTTCGATAGTAGCGAGGGACGGATGACTCATCGGGTCGCTGAAACGAACCTTTTCAGAAAGAGATTTCACCGCTTTAACCGCTTCACCGTCAGTCAAGAACGCTGCACAACTCTCTACGTTAGATTGAAGGGTACGTATAAACTGAACCTTCTTTTCCGCAACCGAAGTGGTCTTCATTGCGAAGATGAAGTAAAGAACTAATATAACTATTGCAACGGTTATAACTAATTCAAGTATAAGTATAAGCGTTACGCCGGGGATTACGATATAAGCACAAATAAACGCAAAAATTAAATATGCACCAAACCCACAGGTTACCGCAAACTGAACAAACGGAAAACTTCCGAGGCTTTTATACTTTCCGCCAAGGAATAACATTATCAATTGAGAAAGTATGCAAAGCGGGAAGGCAAAACTCCACGTAAGCCAAAACGCCACCGTATCAAGGCACGCCTTATTCATCGTCAAAAAGATAACGACGTTTAATAGCCCACATATTGCCAAAAAACCTATAAAAAACAGTATTCCACCGGTCTTTTTCATAATTCCCTCACTAATTATTTCAATTTATTTCCGCAAGTAGAACAGAACATTGCATTGGGATCACATTTCGTTCCGCAGTTAGAACAGAAACTTACCTTGACTTCTAAACTCGTTCCGCAATTCGGGCAGAATTTTGCACCTGCGGCTACGGGGTTTTGACAGTTAGGACAAACTGACGGCGTGTTTTGAATTTGTTGCTGTTGTTGTGCTTGTGCGGTAGAATCGGTCATCATCTTTCCGACCTCACGACTTACACCAACGCCCATACCGAGTCCAACACCCATATTAACGAAGCCACCCGCAGAACTTTCGTTCTTTGCAGCACCTTCCAAAACGTCGTAATGACGTTCTTCTTGATAGGTGTAACCTTCCATAGCACGAGCTTTTGCACGGGCTTGACTTAAAGTTGTCATCTTGAAGGCTTCAAGTTCGGCTTCGGTCATGACTTCAAGACGTCTTTCCTTCATCTCTCTCAACTTGTCAAGATCGCCGTCGTCGCCAAGCAAGGTTCCTATGTAAAAGTTTTCAACTTCTAAACCGATAGAATCAATTCTTTCGTTAATCTTAGCGGTGATGAGTTCGTTTAATTCGCCGAGCTTTGACGTAATATCGAGAATAGAGATTCCCTTTTCTATGATAGCCGAAGCGATAACTTCTTTGATGTTAGAAATAAGCATACCCTTTATGGTACGTCTTACGCTATCGACCGTAAATTCCTTTAATTGCCCTACGACTTTAACGACGAACTTTCTGGAATCTTTTACGTGAATACCCGTTTGCCCGTTAGCCCTAACGTGTACCAAAAGGTTGTATTTTGGGTCTTCAACGAGAATAGGCGTATCGGTGCCCCAGTAGATATCGAGTACGCTAACCTTGTTGATAAAGAAAACTTCGCAAGTAAACGGCGTGTTAGTGCCGAATAGTTTGCCAAAAATTCTTTTAAAAATCGGCAAGTTTGCCGTATCAAGGCTGTGCCTACCTGCGGCAAATAGGTCAAGTGCTTGGCCGTCTTTATAAAAAAGAGCCTCTTGCGACTCGTTAACCACAAGTTGAGATTTAGTATTAAAATCCTCAATGTGACTTTTAGCGACAAGTTGGCTATTATCCATCTCTAAACTTATTAAACTTAAAACACTCATCTTTACTACCTTTTCACTTGCGTTATATTAGGCGTGATAAATGACAAAAAACCCCGCCTGATATATTAATATTACACCTGATTGTTATAAATGTCAATAAAATTCTTAAATTTCCCGCAAAATTTTTGCTTTTTCGGCACTCTTCGTCCAAATTTTCCCTCTTGTGGAAAATAATGGCTTAATTTTATCTTTTTTCGTCTATTTTTCAACAAAAAATCGCACCCCAAAAACGTCTTTGGAGTGCGTAAAAAAAATCAAAATTTTAGTATATTTAACCTAAAAAGAAGTCCACTGCAAGCATTACGCAAAAGCCTAAAAGAAGGGTAAACGTTGCGATTTTTTCATTGCCGTGGGCATGTGTTTCGGGTATCATTTCGTCACTGATAACGTATAGCATAGTTCCACCTGCAAACGCTAATACAAAAGGCAAAATTACGGTAGAAATATTTACGAAAAAATACCCTAAAAGCGTTCCGACAATCTCTATTACACCCGTCGCCAACGCTAACAAAAACGCCCTCGTTTTGCTAACCCCCGCCGCTATCATAGGCGAAATTATAACCATACCTTCAGGTATGTTTTGCAAAGCAATTCCGCCCGCAATGGTAAGTGCGTAAAGCATGTCACCCGTACCAAAGCCAACCCCTGCCGCTATACCTTCGGGCAAGTTATGTATTGCAATGGCTATTACGAACAGCATAACCTTGCTAAGCGACGTGTTTTCGTTTGGGCGCCGTTCTATATCCGTCCCTGCGAGTCTATGCAAGTGAGGCACGAATCTATCTATTATGGTAATGACCAATGCACCAGCCAAAACACCTACGATTGTAACCAAAATACCCCAGTCGCCGTTATATTCAAGCGAAGGAACGATAAGCCCTACCACCGCGGCACAAAGCATTACCCCCGCCGCAAACGATAAAATTGCATCGTGTACTTTATGAGAGGGGTTCTTAAATATAAACCCGATTATCGAACCAAGAAGCGTTGCACCGCCAACCCCTAACGCCGTAAATAAAACTGTAACTAATCCTATATCCATAACACTTTACCTTAAATTATCAGTTGTAAATCCTTGCAAGCAAGTTTCTAACTTCTTATAATATCGGAAGTTGGGCGTTTGCTTGCAAGGACGCACAACTGATGGTTTTTCAAACGAGAAGTGCAAAAATAGAGATATTTTTGCAGTAAAACGCAAGTTTTACAAATTATGAGCATCTGCGAAATAATTTACTTCTTATAGTTTATATTATATCCCATACACACTCTCTTTGCAAGCATATTGCAGGTATAATACAGTATCATTATTTTTAATTTACATATACTTTTAGTATGGCGTATTTTAATTATCACAGAACTGTAAAAAAATTGATATCGGACGGTAAACTTAAAAATTATTACTTTACAGACGACCACAACGGTATTTGCCCCGCCCTAGTGTTCGTTTTCGACGACTTATGCCATCCGATTATGCCTATCAGAAAAGAGCGGTGGGCGGAGTATTTCCCTATATTATCGGAAGTTGGGCGTTTGCTTGCAAATACGCACAACTGATGGTTTTTCAAACGAGAAGTGCAAAAGCGGTTAGTTTTTGCGGTAAAACGCAAGTTTTACAAATACACGAGCGTAGCGAAGTGGTTTTACTTCTTTTAGTTTATATTATCCGACCTGGAAAAATAAAAAAGACACGATTGCTCGTGTCTTTTAATTTTTAGTTAACCAAAATTATTTAACGATTTTGGAAACAACGCCTGAACCAACGGTTCTGCCGCCTTCACGGATAGCGAAACGGAGACCTTCTTCCATAGCGATAGGAGTGATAAGTTTAACGCTTATCTTAACGTTGTCGCCAGGCATAACCATTTCTACGCCTTCAGGAAGTTGGATTGAACCGGTAACGTCGGTCGTTCTGAAATAGAATTGTGGACGATAGTTGTTGAAGAATGGGGTATGACGACCACCTTCATCTTTGTTAAGAACGTAAACTTGTCCTTCAAATTCGGTGTGAGGTTTAACTGAACCGGGTTTAGCAATAACTTGTCCCCTTTCAATGTCCTTTTTGTCGATACCACGGAGAAGTGCACCTACGTTGTCACCTGCTTGTGCTTCGTCAAGAAGTTTACGGAACATTTCAAGACCGGTAATAACGGTGGTTCTGCTTTCTTCGCTAAGACCAACGATTTCAGCAGGATCGTTAACGTGTGCAACACCACGTTCTACTCTACCAGTAGCAACGGTACCACGACCAGAGATGGTGAATACGTCTTCTACAGGGAGAAGGAAGGGTTTAGCTTCGTCACGTTCAGGGGTAGGAATGTAGCTGTCAACAGCGTCCATAAGTTCTTTAATGCATTGAGTTTCAGGTGCGTTAGTAACTGCATCACCTTCGTTTGCTTGAGCAACTTCAAGTGCTTTAAGTGCAGAACCCTTGATGATAGGGGTATCGTCGCCTGGGAAACCGTATTCAGAAAGAAGTTCTCTAATTTCCATTTCAACGAGTTCCAAAAGTTCTGGATCGTCGAGTTGGTCACACTTGTTCATGAATACTACGATGTAAGGAACACCAACTTGTCTAGCAAGAAGGATGTGTTCTCTGGTTTGTGGCATTGGACCGTCGGTTGCAGCAACAACGAGGATTGCACCATCCATTTGTGCAGCACCGGTGATCATGTTCTTAACGTAGTCGGCGTGTCCGGGGCAGTCAACGTGTGCATAGTGACGAGCGTCAGTTTGGTATTCAACGTGTGCGGTGTTGATTGTTATACCACGTGCCTTTTCTTCCGGTGCCTTATCGATTTCGTCGTACTTCATTTTTGCAGCTTGACCTTTAGCAGCCATAGTCATGGTGATTGCTGCGGTAAGAGTGGTTTTACCGTGGTCAACGTGTCCGATAGTACCGATGTTAATGTGCGGTTTACTTCTGTCAAATTTAGCCTTTGCCATTTGAGTTTTCCTCCAAATAATCTGATTGATTTATATTTTTTTATTTTTTAATTGTTTTTTTGTTGTGCGTAAGTACATTTTACAATAAAAATAACTAATTGTCAACGTTATTTACGCTTTTTTGCCCATTATCTTTTCAGATACGGACTTAGGAACTTCAGCATAGTGTGAGAACTGCATTGTGTAGTTACCACGACCCTGAGTCTTTGAACGAAGGTCGGTTGCATACCCGAACATTTCTGCGAGCGGGATGTGTGCGTCGATAACCTTTATTCCGTTCCTGTCTTCGGTGCCTTGGATAATACCACGACGAGCGGTTACGTTACCCATAAGGTCGCCAAAGTATGCGTCCGGGGTAAGAATTTCTACCTTCATAACCGGTTCAAGCAATACGCTCTTTGCTTTTTGCAAACCGTCTTTAAGAGCCATACTACCTGCAATCTTAAACGCCATTTCTGACGAGTCAACGTCGTGATAGCTACCGTCGTAAACGGTTACCTTAAAGTCAACGACTTCGTACCCTGCAAGAATACCGTTTTTAGATGCTTCAATAATACCCTTGTTGATAGGTTGAATAAATTCTTTAGGAATTGAACCGCCGACCGTTTCGTCAACGAATTCATAACCCTTACCTGCTTCTTGCGGTTCAAGACGAATCTTACAGTGACCGTATTGACCGTGACCACCGGTTTGACGTTTGAACAAACCTTCGGCTTCAACAGCTTGACGGATAGTTTCTTTATAAGCAACTTGTGGTTTACCAACGTTTGCTTCTACCCTAAATTCACGAAGCAATCTGTCAACGATAATTTCAAGGTGAAGTTCGCCCATACCTGCGATAATGGTTTGACCAGTTTCGCCGTCGGTATAAGTCTTAAAGGTTGGGTCTTCTTCTGCAAGTTTTGCAAGTGCAAAGCCCATCTTTTCTTGACCTTGTTTGGTCTTTGGCTCGATTGCAACCCTAATAACGGGTTCTGGGAATTCCATTTGTTCAAGAATAATCTGACCGTTTTCAGCACAAAGAGTGTCACCGGTTGCGGTTTCTTTAAGACCTACTAACGCACAAATTTCACCTGAGTAAACTGCATCAACTTCTTCTCTGTGGTTTGCATGCATTCTCAAAATTCTTGCGATCCTTTCCTTCTTGCCCTTGGTTGCATTGTAAACGTAAGAACCGGTTTTCAATACACCTGAATAAGCACGGAAGAACGCGAGTTTACCAACGAACGGGTCGGTCATAATCTTGAAAGCAAGTCCGCAGAAAGGTTCGTCATCAGACGGTTTTCTGGTAAGCGGATTTCCATCGTTATCTTGACCTTCAACAGCACCTACGTCAAGTGGGCTGGGAAGGTAATCGGTAATAGCGTCGAGAAGGTTTTGAACGCCCTTGTTCTTGTAACTTGAACCACAAAGAACGGGGGTAACCTTCATAGCGAGGGTTGCGGCACGCAAGCCCTTCTTAATTTCTTCAATAGAAAGGTCGCCTTCTTCAAAGAACTTTTCCATAAGAGCGTCGTCTGATTCAGCAGCGAGTTCAACGATTTGTTCTCTGTACTTTTCAACGTCAGCCTTCATATCTTCGGGAACGTCGGTAACTTGAATTTCTCTACCTAAGTCGTCAAGATAGATGTCTGCCTTTCTTTCGATGATATCAACAACACCCTTAAAGGTGTCTTCTTTACCTATCGGCAACAAAATCGGAATAGCGTTGGTCTTCAACCTGTCACGCATCATTTCGATAGCGTTGTCAAAGTTTGCACCATTGATATCCATTTTGTTTACGTAAGCGATTCTTGGAACTTTGTATTTGTCTGCTTGACGCCAAACCGTTTCACTTTGCGGTTCAACGCCACCCTTAGCACAGAACGTTGCAACTGCACCGTCAAGAATACGAAGTGATCTTTCAACTTCAACGGTAAAGTCAACGTGTCCGGGGGTATCAATAATGTTTATGCGGTGTCCTTTCCAGTAACAGGTCGTAGCAGCACTAGTGATGGTTATACCACGTTCTTGTTCTTGAACCATCCAGTCCATCGTAGCAGCACCTTCGTGAGTTTCGCCTAACTTGTGGGTTTTACCCGTGTAGAACAAAATACGTTCGGTGGTAGTGGTTTTACCTGCGTCGATGTGTGCCATTATGCCTATATTTCTGGTTACACTTAAATCATAATCTCTCGGCATAAATCAAATCTCCAAAAATTAAAATCTGTAATGTGCGAAAGCCTTGTTTGCTTCTGCCATTCTGTGAGTATCTTCTTTCTTCTTAACGGCGTTACCCGAATTGTTGAAAGCATCTACGAGTTCTGCAGCAAGCCTTTGATTCATCTCTCTTTCGCTTCTGTTTCTTGCAGCGTTGACCAACCAACGAATTGCAAGCGTTTGTCTTCTTTCAGCACGGATTTCGATAGGTACTTGATAGTTTGCACCACCTATTCTCCTTGCCTTTACTTCTACCATTGGCATAATGTTACCAAGAGCCTGTGTAAACATTTCCATAGGTTCTTGACCAACCTTTTCGGCAGCAGCCGTAAAAGCGTCGTAAACAATGCCTTGTGCAATACCCTTCTTTCCGTCGAGCATAACTTGGTTGATAAGTTTGGTTACAACTTTATCATTATAGACGGGATCGGGTAAAACATCTCTCTTTGCAATATTGCCTCTTCTCGGCATAATTATAATCCTCCTTTAAATTTTTGCACAAATTCGTGCCTTAGTTAAGGGTAAACCCTTTAAGTACAGCTATCACTTGCCCTTAACGGGTAGCGAACCTTCTGTCTTTCGACATACTGCCTACCAATCGGGGTTAATTTTCCGAAATCTCCGATTTTAAGTAGGTGTCTGTTTTCGCAGTTATACTGCAGTTAATAGACTAAAAACCTTATTTAGGTCTTTTTGCACCGTATCTTGACCTTGCCTGTCTGCGTTTTGCAACACCGGCAGTGTCGAGTGCACCACGAACGATATGGTATCTTACACCAGGTAAATCCTTAACCCTGCCGCCACGAATAAGAACAGAACTGTGTTCTTGTAAGTTGTGACCTTCGCCGGGAATGTAAACGATACCTTCCATCTTGTTGGTAAGTCTTACTCTGGCAATTTTACGTAATGCAGAGTTAGGCTTCTTAGGGGTAGTAGTGGTAACGGACAAGCATACACCACGCTTCTGTGGACATTCGTCGAGAATCGGGGATTTTGACTTATAGGTTATCTTCTTTCTGCCCTGTCTGATGAGTTGTTGAATTGTAGGCATTTACGCACCTCCTTAAATTATTTCGGATATTCGAAAAACGGACTTCGGAACTTCCGTTTAGGAATCATTTTTACATACTGCCAAGCGGTAACTTTACCGCCTGACAATATACAATTTTAACATTTATGCTTCTTTTAGTCAAACAAAAAGTAGCGGTTTTGCCGATTTTTATTCTACGTTAGATATTATCGGCGTTATTATTGACTGAACTTACGACGATTTGGGGTGAAACGTTTTTATAGTCTTTTATACCCGTACCTGCAGGGATAAGTTTACCTATAATTACATTTTCCTTCAAGCCGACAAGTGGATCAATCTTGTTCTTGATAGCGGCTTCCGTAAGTACCCTTGCCGTTTCTTGGAAGGATGCTGCGGATAAGAAACTTTCTTTTGCGAGTGCGGCTTTGGTAATACCCAAAAGTATTCTCTTGCCGACAGGCGGTCTTAAACCGTTTTCAAGTGCGTTAATCGT
>SVIL01000040.1 GCA_015069505.1 Clostridiales bacterium | reverse complement strand
GTGCAATCGCCGCAAACACAACCTTGCCCGTAATCGGTATTCCTTGCAAGGGTCCCGTGTTCGACGGTATGGACGCACTTCTTGCCACCGTTCAAATGCCAACGGGTATTCCGGTTGCTACGGTTGCCGTAAACGGCGGTGCAAACGCCGCACTCTTGGCACTTCAAATCCTTGCCGTTTCAGATAGTGAAATAGCAAAAAAACTTGACGATAAAAGATTGTTCGATGCCGAAAAGGTTTTGGCAAAGGATAAAGAACATTTCTCAAAATAGACTGAAACCATTTTACATAGGAGGCTTTGAATATATATGGGCGGTTTTTTCGGTGCGGTTCGTAAAAAAAGCGTAATACTCGACGTGTATTTAGGCACGGACTACCACTCACACTTAGGCACTAAGCGTGGGGGTATGGCTGCGTACGACGCTGAACTCGGACTTCAAAGGGAAATTCACAACATAGAAAATTCGCCGTTTAGGACCAAACTTGAACGTGCGTTAAACGAAATGCGTGGAAACTGTGCAATCGGTTGCATAAGCGACACCGACCCACAACCGCTACTAATGTGTTCGGGGCTTGGAAAGTACGCAATATGTACTATCGGCGTAATCAACAATGCAGACCAACTCATCAAAGGTATTTTGGCACAAAAGAAGGGTGTGTATTTTGACGCAATGACGGGTGGTAAGATAAATTCAAACGAACTTGTCGCCGCTCTTATAAACCAAAAAGAAACTTTTGAAGAAGGTATTCGTTACGCACAATCACAGATTGACGGTACCGCTTCAATACTAATCTTAAAAGAGGGCGGAACGCTAATCGCCGCTCGTGACCGTGTGGGCAGGCTTCCCGTAAAAATAGGCAAGCGTGACGACGGTTACTGCGTGTCCTTTGAATCGTTCGCCTACCAAAAACTCGGCTACGAGGACTATAAAGAACTCGGCCCGCAAGAAATCGTTGAAATCTCGTCCGATGGCGTAAAGGTTTTGGCTGAAGCGGGTGAAGAAATGAAGATATGTGCCTTCTTGTGGACGTACTACGGTTATTCGACGTCTAATTACGAGGGCGTGAACGTAGAAGTTATGCGTAACCGCAACGGTGGAATTATTGCGGAAAACGACACCGTGGTTAAAGAGGCAGGAAATATCGACTACGTTGGTGGCGTTCCGGACTCGGGTACACCGCACGCAATAGGGTATGCAAACAAAAGCAAAATCCCGTTCGCAAGACCGTATATAAAATATACCCCTACGTGGGCGAGAAGTTTTATGCCACAAACCCAAATCGAACGTAACAGGATAGCAAAGATGAAGCTTATCCCAGTACACGAACTCATCGAGGGCAAGAACTTGCTTTTGGTTGACGACAGTATCGTTCGTGGCACGCAAATAAAAGAAACGGTTGATTTTTTGTATTCACACGGTGCAAAATCCGTGCATATGCGTTCGGCTTGTCCGCCCATAATGTATAGTTGTAAATATCTTAACTTCTCACGGTCAACCTCAGATATGGACCTAATAACGAGACGTGTGATAATGGATTTAGAGGGCGAAGAAGGTTTTAACCACCTTGACGAATATAGCGACGGTAAAACCGAGCGTGGTAAAAAACTTAGAAACGCAATAAGCAAAAAGTTTAAATTTGAATCTTTGGACTTCCAGTCCTTAGAGGGTGTAATTAAGGCAATAGGGCTTCCTAAATGTAAGTTGTGTACTTACTGTTGGGACGGCAAAGAATAAATATAAAGGCATTAAGGAGAGATAAAATGGAAAAGAGTTTTTCTGAAAGTTACGCAAAAGCAGGTGTTGACATAACCGCAGGCTATAAAGCGGTAGAACTTATGAAGACGCACATCGCAAGAACTATGACCAAGGGCGTTTGCTCTGATATCGGTGGCTTCGGCGGATTATTTGAATTAGACCTTACGGGCATTACTCGTCCGGTATTAGTTAGCGGTACCGACGGCGTAGGTACTAAACTTAAAATTGCGTTCATAATGGACAAGCACGACACTGTCGGAATTGACTGTGTTGCAATGTGCGTTAACGACATAATTTGTGCAGGTGCAAAACCGCTTATCTTTTTGGACTATATCGCTTGTGGTAAAAACGTTCCCGAACGCATTGCGGATATCGTAAAAGGCGTTGCAGAAGGTTGCGTTCAATCGGGTTGTGCGTTAATCGGTGGCGAAACGGCAGAAATGCCGGGCTTCTATCCCATTGATGAATACGATTTGGCGGGTTACAGCACGGGCGTAGTTGATAAATCAAAAATCATCGACAATAAGACTATGGAAGAAGGTGACGTAATCATCGCTTTAAGAAGTAGCGGTGTCCACTCGAACGGTTTCTCTCTCGTAAGAAAGGTATTCGACGTAGAAAACGCAGATATAAAGACCCCCGTTGAAGCACTTGGCGGGAAATCGGTTGGCGAAACTCTTTTAACGCCCACCAAAATTTACGTAAAACCCGTACTCGCCCTTCTTGACGAAGTTAAAGTAAAGGCAATCTCACATATCACGGGCGGCGGCTTCTATGAAAATATTCCAAGAAGTATCCCCAAAGGGCTTTGTGCAAAGATTAAAAAATCTGACGTGCAAGTACTTCCTATCTTCAAACTTATCGCAGAAAAGGGCGGTATTTGTGAAAGGGATATGTTCAACACCTTCAATATGGGCGTTGGTATGAGCATCGTCGTTTCTAAAAATGACGTAGAAAAGGCGTTAAGCGTATTAAAAGCAAACGGCGAAGACGCTTACGTATTAGGTGAAATCGTTAAAGACGACGAAAACAAAATAATCTTGTTATAAGGTAAGACTATGCAAAAAAAGGTCAATATCGCCGTCCTCGTTTCGGGTGGTGGAACTAACTTACAAGCCCTAATCGACGCAGAAAAAAAGGGTATAATCAAAAGCGGAAAAATAACTTTGGTTATTTCAAATAAAAAAGACGCTTTCGCCCTAACCCGTGCGGAAAGGGCAAATATAAAAACTGCAACCGTCTTACGCAAAGAACTCGGCAGTCAAGAGGCTTTTGAAGAAAGGATAAAAGAACTTCTAAAAGAAAACGACGTTGACCTAATCGTACTCGCAGGGTTTATGTCAATTCTCTCAAAAGACTTTACAAGCGATTACGAAGAACGCATAATAAACGTTCACCCCTCGCTAATCCCATCCTTTTGCGGGCAAGGTTTTTACGGGCTTAAAGTCCACGAACACGCACTTGCAAAGGGTGTAAAGGTAACGGGTGCAACCGTTCACTTTGTAAACGAAGTCCCTGATGGTGGAAAGATAATTATGCAAAAAGCCGTTGCGGTCAAAGACGGGGACACGCCCGAAACTTTGCAAAAACGCGTAATGCGTCTTGCTGAGTGGAAGATATTGCCACTCTCGGTTGAGATGGTTTCAAATAAACTTATAAACGTGAAATAAAATTTTAAGGAAATTAATTATGGATATTTACAAAATCAACGACATCGGAACACTTATCAAAGGCAACTCTTACGTAGGTAGGGGTATAGTAATCGGTAAAACTGAAGACGGCAAAAAGGCTTGCTCTGCTTACTTTATTATGGGCAGAAGCAACAACAGCCGTAACAGAATATTTACCGAAAAGGACGGTGCGGTTTATACCGAACCTTTCGACGCGTCAAAGGTTGAAGACCCAAGCCTAATAATCTACGCCGCAATCCGTAAGTACGAAAACAAACTTATCGTAACCAACGGCGACCAAACTGATACCGCTTATGAAGGCTTAAAGGCGGGCAAATCTTTTGACGAAGCGTTATCGGTAAGAGAGTTTGAACCTGATGCCCCCAACCTTACCCCAAGAATTAGCGGTATGCTTGAATTTAAGGACGGCGATTTTAGTTATAAGATGAGCATTTTAAAGAGTGCGGACGCTACGGGTACGGCTTGCAATAGGTACGGATTCCATTATACGGCGTTGAACGGTTTAGGGCATTTTATTCACACCTACGTTTGTGACGGCAATCCTATCCCAACCTTCCAAGGCGAACCTGAAAGGGTAAAGATTCCTAACGATATCGATGAATTTACCGCAAATCTTTGGAACAACTTAGATAGCGATAACAAAATATCCCTTTACGTCCGTTATACAGACTTAAAGACGGGTAAAGAAGAAAACAGATTAATAAACAAAAATAAATAAGCCGTACGTCGTGCGGACGGATAAGGAGAAACAGTAATGAAAGAATTTGAACTTAAATACGGGTGTAACCCTAATCAAAAACCTTCAAAAATATTTATGGAAAACGGCAAAGACTTACCGATAGAAATTCTTTGTGGTAGGCCGGGATATATCAACTTTTTGGATGCTTTCAACAGTTGGCAATTAGTTAAGGAATTAAAAGAAGCGTTGGGACTTCCCGCAGTAACTTCTTTTAAGCACGTAAGCCCAACTTCTGCGGCAGTTGGTATTCCGCTTTCAGACAAACTTAAAAAGGCTTGTTTCGTTGACGATATAGAAGGTCTTGACGAATCCCCGCTCGCTTGTGCATACGCAAGGGCAAGGGGTACGGACAGAATGTGTTCTTTCGGGGACTGGGTTGCTTTATCCGACGTTTGCGACGTAACCACGGCAAAAATGATAAAGCGTGAGGTTTCGGACGGCGTAATCGCACCCGGCTACGAACCCGAAGCACTTGAAATTTTAAAATCAAAGAGAAAGGGTACTTATAATATCGTAAAAATCGACCCCAACTACGTTCCCGACCCAGTTGAAAGGAAGCAAGTTTACGGCATAACTTTTGAACAAGGCAGAAACAACTTTGTTATCAATAAGGATCTCTTAAATAACGTAGTAACGGCAAATAAGGATATCCCCGAATCCGCTTTAAGAGATTTGGTTATAGCACTTATAACTTTGAAATATACTCAGTCAAATTCCGTTTGCTATGCGGTTGACGGTCAAGCCATCGGCGTAGGTGCAGGTCAACAATCCAGAATACATTGTACTCGCTTAGCAGGTTCAAAAGCGGACACTTGGTTCTTGCGTCAACACGACAAGGTGTTAAACCTTCCGTTTA
Source organism: Clostridiales bacterium (assembly GCA_015069505.1). GTDB lineage: Bacteria > Bacillota > Clostridia > Christensenellales > Borkfalkiaceae > UBA1259. The sequence goes on along the minus strand of SVIL01000040.1, from coordinate 6,963 downwards.
AGGACACTATCGCAAGACCCGATAGGGATAACGTTATCGACGGTTACATCAACAAAAACGAAGAAGACGTTACCGCAGACGGCGTTTGGGAAAAGTACTTTACCGTTAAACCCGAACCGTTTACCGAAAAGGAAATGAAAGAATACCTTGCAACCATAGACGGCGTTGCGTTAGGCTCTGATGCGTTCTTCCCCTTCTACGACAATATTGAAAGGGCAAAGAAAAGCGGTGTAAAATATATCGCTCAACCCGGTGGCTCTATCAGAGACGACTTAGTTATCGACTGTTGTGATAAATACGGTATGGCTATGGCGTTTACGGGTATGCGTTTATTCCACCATTAAGATAAAATTTAAGTTTGAAATACCATAGATTAAGGAGAAATAAAAATGTTTTTTGACCAGTTGAAGAATTTTGACGCTGAAGTTTACGCTTCTTGTGAAAGGGAATTGAAACGTCAGCAACACAACATTGAACTTATCGCATCTGAAAATATCGTTTCAGAACCCGTCTTGCTCGCTGCGGGTACGCATCTTACCAATAAGTATGCAGAAGGTTACCCTGGGAAGCGTTATTACGGCGGTTGCGTTTACGTTGACGAAGTTGAAGAAATCGCAAGGGAACGTGCTAAAAAACTTTTCGGTGCAGAACACGCAAACGTTCAACCCCACAGCGGTGCGAACGCAAACCTTGCAGTATTTTTTGCATTGTTAAACCCGGGCGATACCGTACTTTCAATGAGTCTTGATAACGGCGGACACTTGTCGCACGGCTCACCCGTAAACATCTCGGGTAAGTACTTCAATATCGTTCCTTACCGTGTAAGTGATAAGACGGAAATGATCGACTACGACAATATCCGTCAACTCGCTATCGAAAACAAACCAAAACTTATACTTGCAGGTGCAAGTGCATACGCAAGAACTATCGACTTCAAAAAGTTTAGAGAAATCGCAGACGAAGTCGGTGCATACTTAATGGTAGATATGGCACATATTGCAGGTTTGGTTGCCGCAGGCGTTCATCCGTCACCCGTGCCTTATGCAGACGTAGTTACGACGACTACGCACAAAACCCTTCGTGGTCCACGTGGCGGTCTAATCCTTTGCAAAGAACAATACGCAAAGCAAATTGACAAGGCTGTTTTCCCGGGGACGCAAGGCGGTCCTTTAATGCACATTATTGCGGCAAAGGCAGTTGCCCTTGGCGAAGCAATGACCGAAGAATTTAAGGAATACCAAAGAAACATCGTTAAAAACGCAGCAGTGCTTGCCGAAGAACTTAAAAAGCACGGCTTAAACATCGTTTCGGGCGGAACGGATAACCACCTTATGCTTCTCGATTTAAGGGGTACGGACTTAACGGGTAAAGAACTTGAACGTCGTCTTGACGAAGTGCATATTACCGCAAATAAGAACACCGTTCCAAACGACCCGCAAAGCCCGTTTGTAACAAGCGGTGTAAGAATCGGTACACCTGCCGTAACTTCACGTGGGTTTGGCGTAGAAGAAATGAAAAAGATAGCAGGCTTTATCGCCGACGTTGCGTTCGACTTTGAAAATAGCAAGGAAAGAGTCACTAAGGAAGTTATCGCACTTTGCGAAAAATTCCCAATATATCACGCATAAAAATAGGACGAATATGAAAATTTTAGTTGTAGGTGGTGGCGGTAGAGAACACGCCATCATCAAAAAAATAAAAGAAAATAAATCGGTTACTCAAATTTTTGCTCTTCCGGGTAACGGCGGTATAGCCGCTGACGCTACTTGTGTAAATATCGGTGCAAAAGACCTTGACAAGATAGTAAACTTTGCAACCGAAAACAAGATTGACTACGCTATCGTAGCCCCCGACGACCCGTTAGTTTTGGGCTTGGTTGACCGTTTAGAAGAAGTTGGCGTTCCGTGTTTTGGACCGAATAAACGTGCCGCAATCATAGAAGGCAGTAAAGTGTTTTCCAAGGACCTTATGAAAAAGTACGGGATTCCTACGGCAAAATACGAAACCTTTTCAGATATGCAAAAGGCACTCGATTATCTTGACACCGCACCTATCCCAACCGTAATTAAAGCGGACGGGCTAGCACTCGGCAAAGGCGTAATCATTGCGGAAACAAGACAAGACGCAAAAGACGCAGTCGTATCTATGATGCGTGACAAGGCTTTCGGCAAAAGTGGTGACAATATAGTTATCGAAGAATTTTTGACCGGACCCGAAGTTTCCGTACTCTCTTTTACGGACGGGAAAACGGTCGTGCCTATGATATCGTCGATGGACCATAAGCGTTCGGGCGATGGTGATACGGGTCTTAATACGGGCGGTATGGGTACGGTTGCACCTAACCCATATTACACGCAGGATATTGCTAACCGTTGTATGGAAGATATTTTCTTGCCGACCGTTGAGGCTATGAATAAAGAGGGTAGGACTTTTAAGGGTTGCTTGTACTTTGGGCTTATGCTCACCAAGGACGGCCCCAAAGTTATAGAATATAATTGCAGGTTTGGCGACCCCGAAACGCAAGTCGTACTTCCGCTTCTCGATACCGACCTTCTTGAAGTTATGCAAGCGGTCACCGAAGAAAGGCTTTGCGACGTTGACGTTAAGTTCAAAGACGAACACGCTTGTTGCGTTATAATGGCATCTAAGGGTTATCCAAAGTCGTATGAAAAGGGTTTTGAAATGACCATACCCGATTCAGTTAAGGACGGGGTTTACGTTGCGGGTGCAACACTCGACGACGAAAAACTTTTAACTAACGGCGGACGTGTGCTCGGCGTAACGGCTATCGGCAAAGATCTAAAATCGGCGATAAACTCGTCGTACGAAATGGTTTCACAAATCAAATTTGAAAACGCCTACTATCGCAAAGATATAGGACAAAAAGCACTTAAAGCAAATTCGGAGAAATAGTTTAATATTATGGTTTACAGAGTTTTTGTAGAAAAGAAAGAAGAACTTGCAAATGAAGCAAAATCCCTTTTTAGCGACGCAACCGCCCTTCTCGGTATAAGCGGTCTTAAAAAGGTAAGGGTACTCAATCGTTACGACGTGGAAAATATCACCGAAGAACTCTTTGAATATTCAAAGAAAACGGTGTTTTCCGAACCGCAACTCGATATCGTAACCGACGACGTGGATTTATCAAATTCCAAATCTTTCGCCGTTGAGTTTTTACCGGGTCAATTCGACCAACGTGCGGATTCCGCTGCACAATGTATCCAAATAATATCGCAAGGGGACCGTCCAACCGTTAAAACGGCAAAGATTTACGTCCTTTACGGCGATATATCCGACGGCGATTTAGCGGAAATTAAAAAATACGTTATTAACCCCGTAGAATCTCGTGAGGCATCTTTTGAAAAGCCTTCAACACTTGCCGTTAAGTACGACGTTCCTACCGAGGTTAAGACTATCGTCGGTTTTAACAAACTCGATAGGGCAGGTCTTGAAAACTTTGTAAAAGAATACGGTCTTGCAATGGACGCTGACGATATTGCGTTCTGTCAAAACTACTTTAAAACCGAAGATCGTGACCCGACCATAACCGAAATTAGGATGATAGATACCTACTGGTCTGACCATTGCCGTCACACCACCTTCTTAACGGTTATCGACGACGTAAAATTCCACGACGAACTATTGCAAAACGCATACCAAGAATATTTGGATACCAGAAAACAACTTGGCAGGACTAAGCCTATATGCCTTATGGACCTTGCCACTATAGCCGTTAAATACCTTAAAAAGAACGGCAAACTTGACAAACTTGACGAATCTGAAGAAATCAATGCTTGTACTGTAAAAATTGACGTAGAAGTTGACGGTGAAATTCAGCCGTGGCTACTTCTGTTCAAAAACGAAACGCATAACCACCCCACGGAAATTGAACCTTTCGGTGGTGCGGCAACCTGTATCGGCGGTGCTATAAGAGACCCGCTTTCAGGTAGGTCGTACGTGTACGGTGCAATGCGTGTTACGGGTGCGGCAGACCCATTAAAGCCCGTATCCGAAACCATAAAAGGCAAACTTCCACAACGTAAAATCGTAACGACCGCAGCGGCGGGTTATTCGTCTTACGGTAACCAAATCGGTCTTGCAACGGGTATAGTAGATGAAATCTACCACCCGGGCTACGCCGCAAAGCGTATGGAAATCGGTGCGGTAATCGCAGCAGCCCCCGCAGAGAACGTTCGTCGTGAACGCCCAACCGCAGGGGATAGAATAATCCTTCTCGGCGGAAGTACCGGTCGTGACGGATGTGGCGGTGCAACAGGTTCGTCAAAATCTCACACCGCACAATCACTTGAAACTTGCGGTGCAGAAGTCCAAAAGGGTAACGCACCCGAAGAGAGAAAGTTGCAAAGGTTGTTTAGAAACCCCGTTGCAACCCGTATGATAAAGCGTTGTAACGACTTTGGTGCAGGCGGTGTTTCCGTTGCAATCGGTGAACTTGCCGACGGTCTTGAAATCGACCTTAACGCAGTACCTAAAAAGTACGAAGGTCTTGACGGCACCGAACTTGCTATCAGTGAATCTCAAGAAAGAATGGCAGTCGTTGTTGAAGAAAAGGACGTAAACGCCTTCTTAGACTTAGCAAAAGAAGAAAACTTACAAGCCTGCCCCGTAGCAGTCGTTACGGACAAAAACCGTCTTGTTATGCACTGGAACGGCAAGAAGATAGTTGATATCAGCCGTGACTTCTTAAACTCAAACGGTGCGGATAAACACGTATCCGTAGTTGCTGAAAAGCCCGTATGGAAGGAAAAACAAGTTGGCAACGATTTTGAAAGTGAATACTTAAAACTTGCCGACGATTTGAATATATGTTCAAAGCGTGGTTTATCCGAACGCTTTGACTCTACGATAGGTGCAGGCACGGTGCTTATGCCGTTTGGTGGTAAACATCAGTTAACGCCTATACAGGCAATGGTCCAAAAAATCTCTGTTGAGAAAAAGCACACCAACGACTGTTCGCTTATGTCTTGGGGTTATAACCCGTTCATAACTGAAAACAGCCCTTATCACGGTGCATACTTAGCGGTCGTTGAATCGGTATGTAAACTCATCGCAACGGGTGCGGAATTTAAGGACGTATATCTAACTTTCCAAGAATATTTTGAAAGATTAAACAAAGACGCAGAGCGTTGGGGCAAACCCCTTTCAGCACTCTTAGGTGCTTTTAAGGCTCAAAAAGAACTCTCAATCGGCTCTATCGGCGGTAAGGACTCAATGAGCGGAACTTTTGAAAACATTTCCGTTCCGCCGACCTTAGTATCTTTTGCAGTTACTACTGAAAAGGTTGATAATATCGTATCCCCCGAATTTAAGAAAGCGGGTAACAAAGTTATTCTTATCAAGCCCGAATACGACCAAAACAACTTGCCAAAGACCGACTCGCTACTAAAAGTTTTTGAAAAGGTTACCGCACTTTTAAGAAGCGGAAAAGCCGTTTCTTGCTACACTATGGGGCTTGGCGGTATTGCCGAAGCGGTTATGAAGTCGTGTTTTGGTAACGCACTTGGCTTTAAGTACGCTAACGGTCTTTCAATGGAAGAAATTTTTGGTTATAACTACGGTGCCTTTATTTTGGAAACGTCAGACGTTGCTGGCGAAAAGGTTATCGGTGAAGTAACCGCTGAATACGTTATTGAACGTGACGGTAAAAAGATTGACCTATCAAATCTCTTGAACGTTTATGAAAATAAGTTAGAAAGCGTATTCAGTTGCAATATCAAAGACTCAAAGTCTAATATGGAAACCTTCTCTTATCCTGTAACGGAAAGAGTGTTCCCTGCGATAAAGTGTGCTAAACCTAAGGTTTTAATCCCCGCTTTCCCGGGTACGAACTGTGAATACGACAGTGCAAAAGCAATGCGTGACGCAGGTGCCGACCCCGAAATCGTAGTAATAAATAACCTTAACTCTCAGGGTATAACGAGAAGCGTAGATTTATTCGCTAAAAAACTTAAAGACGCACAAATGATATTTATCCCCGGCGGATTCTCAGGCGGTGACGAACCTGACGGAAGCGGAAAGTTTATAACGGCATTTTTCCGTAACGGCAAGATTAAAGAGGGTGTAACCGAACTCTTAGAAAAGAGAGACGGGTTAATGTGCGGTATATGTAACGGTTTCCAAGCCTTGATTAAGTTAGGTTTAGTGCCGTATGGTAAGATAATCGACACCGATGAAACTTGCCCGACCTTGACCTTCAACACCATCGCACGTCACCAGTCCAGAATAGTTAGGACGAGGATTGCTTCAAACAAATCCCCGTGGCTTGCAATGACCAACGTCGGCGATATCTATAACGTTCCGATATCTCACGGTGAAGGCAGATTCTTGGCTAGTGAAGAACTTATTAAACAACTTGCTAAAAACGGTCAAATCGCAACCCAGTACGTTGACCTTGACGGCAACGCAACGTCAAACGTAAGGTTTAACCCCAACGACTCTATGTATGCGATAGAAGGTATAACTTCTCCCGACGGTAGGGTTTTCGGTAAGATGGGGCATAGCGAAAGAATAGGCAAGGGACTTTACAAAAACGTTCTTGGCGATTACGATATAAAAATGTTCCTTTCCGCAGTTAAATATTTTAAGTAATATAAGTTAAGGGAGAAAACGTTTATGACATACAAAAGCGATATAGAAATCGCCCAAAGTTGTACGTTAAAACACATCAGTGAAATCGCTAAGATTGCGGGTGTTGATGAGAAGTATATTGAATATTACGGTAGGCACAAAGCAAAGGTAGATTTATCTTTGCTAAGTGAAACCGACAAAAAGGACGGTAAGTTAGTGCTTGTTACGGCAATAACGCCAACCCCTGCGGGCGAAGGTAAAACCACCACGACCATAGGTTTGGCGGACGGGTTGAAAAGGATAGGCAAAAACGTTACCGTAGCGTTAAGAGAACCGTCGTTAGGGCCCGTTTTTGGGGTTAAGGGCGGTGCCGCC
>SVIL01000039.1 GCA_015069505.1 Clostridiales bacterium | reverse complement strand
TACTTTTGGGATTGAATCAGTACCGTATGCAAGTGCCGCAACAGCCCCCGCACCGCCAACTTTATAAATTTCAGTTACCCCTGCGACGTATGCCGTTGCTAAAATCACAGGATTAATTTTACCCTCTTTATTAGGTGGCGAAACCATAACGATTCTCTCTACACCCGCAATAACGGCAGGAATCGCATCCATCAAAACGGTCGATGGATAAACCGCCGTACCACCCGGAACGTACAACCCAACGCTTTCTAAGGGGATAATCTTTTGCCCTGTAATAACATCGCCTTTATCAATTTCAAAACCCTTTCTAAGTTGCTTAGAGTGAAACTCTTTTATGTTTGTAGCGGCTTTTTTAATTATATCCAAAAACTCAGGATCAACCCCACTTACGGCTTCATCGATTTCTTCACTCGTAACCCTTAAACTTGAAAGTTTAGCGTTATCGAATTTTTCAGCGTAGTAATATAAAGCCTTATCGCCGTTCGCCCTAACGTCGTCAATGATATTTTTAACGGTGTTAGAAATATCGAACTTAGCCTCGCTAACCGCAAAAAGTTCTTCACGCTTATTAAGATTGTCTTGTAAAATTTTAATCATCTTTCTTTCCTATTTGCTTGGACAAATCGGCTAAAATTTGTTCAATTAGTTTACTTTTAAATTTAAAATTCGATTTATTTGCAATAAGCCTTGCCGAAATGGGTTGGAATTTTTCAATAACTTCTAAGTCGTTTTCCTTTAACGTCGTACCCGTTTCAACTATATCGACGATAACGTCTGAAAGCCCCAAAATCGGTGCCAACTCTATTGACCCGTTAAGGTGAATAATATCTATATCTCTACCCTGTGCGGAATAGTAACTTTTTGCAATCTTAGTAAATTTCGTAGCAACCGTTAAAGTTTTGTTTCTATCGTCAACAAACCCTTTTTTTCCTGCAACCGCCATATCACACTTTCCAATATTAAGATCCAAAAGTTCATAAACGTCGGGGGTATATTCTAACAAAATATCTTTACCAGCAACGCCAACGTCTGCAACGCCACGTTCAACGTATATTGCAACGTCAGAGGGTTTAACCCAAAAATACCTTACCGATTTTTCGGGATTTTCAAAGATAAGTTTTCTGTTATTCTCTTTTATAGACGGGCATTCAAAACCTGCCTTTTCAAACATATCGTAAACTTTTTCGCCAAGCCTACCTTTTGGCAGAGCAACGTTCAACATTTTTTGCATAATCACACCTATTCCTTTGATAGTCTATCAATTCCGTCAAGATACACGGCAAACCCGATTGCTCGGGATTTTTTGTGCATTTTATTCATAAGCTTATCGTACTGTCCACCAGACAAAACGCTATCGGGCAAACCTTCCACAAAACCCCTAAACTGCAAACCGTTATAGTACTTCATATTATTTACGACAGAAAAATCCACGCAAATTTTATCACTTACCCCTAAAAATTTAAGGTCGGATAAAATCAAAGAAAGTTCTTTAACTTTGGTGGTTGCCGTCTTATTTATTGCAAAGCAAGAGAGTTTAGGCAAAACTTCGTCAACGCTACCGTACAACGTCACCAACTTTTCAACGATATCGGTTTGAGTTTGCGACAATCCCTCTGCACGGCAAACCATATTAACGCCTTGAACATTTTTATCGCCCAAAAAAGAAACAACTTGCTTTTTATTAAATTCTGAAAACTCAAAGCCGTCTAAAACGGATGAAACTATATCCGAATCCGCAATTTCCAAAACGTTATCTTCGCTTATTAAATCAAGACTTTTTGCAGCAAGGAACAAAACTTCGGTAATAGACGCACTGTCAATATTGCCAAGGCACTCTAACCCCGCTTGCATAATCTCTTTATAAGAACGCGTGCCTTTGGAAACACGATAAACGTTTTCATTATAATATACTTTCAGTAATTCGTTAGGCATATCCTTGCTATTTTTAATAATAGACAGGGTAACATCAGGCTTTAACGCCAACAACCTTCCGTCAGTATCCGTAAAAGTTATTACGTTATCCGAAACCAAAAAGTCCTTATTTTTAACGTATAAGTCGTATTCTTCAAACTTACTCATTTTATATTGAACGTATCCAAATTTAGAGTACAACGCCCTTAGAGTGAATACGGCGATTTCTTCGGGTCTTAAAACACTTTCAAAATTCATATTACCTTTCTCCTAATTCTTCTTTTTTTCTATAACAAGCCCGTACCCACCACGACCGTAGTTGAGGCATTTATTCACCCTACTAATCGTTGCCGTACTTGCCCCCGTAAGTTTTGATATCTCCTGATAATTCTTGCCTTCGGTTAAATAAGTTGCGACTTCAAGACGTTGCAAAATATCTTCCAACTCTTTAATAGTACATACGTCCTCAAAAAACTTTCTGCAATCGTCAATACTTTCTAATTTTAATACAGCTTTGAATAATTCGTCAAACGTTTCAATTGAAAAATTTCCCATAATTTTCACCTAAACTTTAATTCTTTAACATTTTAGCACGTTAAAGTGTTAAAGTCAAGCAAATAACCCACCTTTTACTTAAAAAAATAAAAATCCCAAAAGAATTATATCCTTTGAGATTTTTTATTAATATTAAAGTTCATTATTGACAAATTTTAGTTATTTCTTTGCAATTTGCAACTATATCGCCTTTCATCATAAAACTTCCGCCAACAGCGTAAACCTTTTCAAAGTCCAAAAACTCTTTTAGGTTGGTTAAATCTACCCCACCCGTTGGGATAAACCTAACTTGCGGAAATGGTGCGGACAAAGCCTTTAACGCCTTTAACCCACCATAAACGTTTGCGGGGAAAAACTTAACGACATCAATGCCAAGTTCTAACGCTTTCATTATCTCGGTAGGCGTAACGCAACCAGGATAGTACGGAATATTTTTTCCTTTACAATATTTTGCAACTTCGACAGATAAACCCGGCGAAACGATAAATTTTGCACCCGATTCGACTGCACTTTTGCATTGTTCAATATTTATGACCGTGCCTGCACCTATATTCATATCGGGGAACTCTTTTACCCCTAATGCGATGGCTTCTTTCGCACAAGCCGTTCTAAACGTGATTTCCGCAACGTTTATCCCGCCGTCTTTTAACGATTTTAAGGTTTTTATGGTATCTTCAATTTGTTTTATAACTACAACAGGTATTACCTTATCCATTATCACACACCTTCCTTTACGCCAAAATATGATATAGAATTATTAAAACTCACGTCCTTTACAACCTTTCCAACCAACTCAATATCGTTCGTTATTTCACCGTTTTCCATAAGTTTACCCAAATAATTACACAATATTCTTCTAAAATAATGGTGTCTTGGATAAGACAAAAATGAACGGCTATCCGTTAGCATTCCGACGAAAGCAGCTATATGCCCCGTAGCAGTCAAATCTTCTAAATGCTTTTCCATACCAACCTTATTATCCAAAAACCACCAAGCCGGTCCGTACTGCAACTTACCCTTTGTACTATCGTCTTGAAAACACCCTATTAAAGTCATAATTTCGCTATTCATTTTGGGATTAAGGTTAAAAATAATAGTTTTTGGCAATGAATTTTCATCGTTAAGCCTATCCATCAACCTTGAAAGTAACCTTATGCTATTATCTTCGGCAATACTATCGTAACCCGTGTCAAGCCCAAGCCTTTTAAGCATTTCGGTATTGTTATTTCTCATCGCCCCTAAGTGAAGTTCGCACCTAATATCGTATTTAGCGTAAAGTTTCATTAGAAAGTAGGTTAAATAACCTTTGAAAATTTGACTTTCTTTTTCACTAACGATATCCCCTTTTCTTCTTTTTATAAATACTTTTTCCGCATCTTCACGAGTGGAAACTTCATACACGCTTTGAAGTGCAATGTCCGATGCTACGGTACCAACTTCAATAAACGCTTTAAGTCTTTCTTCCAAGGCTTTTTCTAAAAAATCCAAACTTGTAATATCACCTAAACGAGAAACGAAGTCGTTATACTTTTCCGCTTCAATATTCATAATCTTGTCCGCCCTAAACGCAGGGATGACCTTAAAATTATACCCTTTTTTAGATATATCCAAAAAGGTTTGCAAATTATCAAAAACTTCGTTCGTAGTAAAAATATATTCCACGTTAGACTGTTCAATAAGTTTTTGGGGCGTAATTTGATTTACTTTTATATATTCGTTACACCAGTCCCAAATTTGTTCAGCGTTTTCCTTGTTAATCTCTAATTCGCAATTAAAAAACTCTTTAAGTTCAACTTGCGACCAGTGATAAAGCGGATTACCAAAAGCCGTAGAAAGCGTTTCACAATAAGCGATGAACTTTTCCTTATTAGATTTGTTACCCGTAATATATTCTTCGTTTACGCCGTAATTACGCATAAGTCTCCATTTATAGTGGTCGCCTTTAAGCCAAATTTCAAATATATCCGTAAACTGTTTATTATCTAATATTTCCTTTTCCGGCAAATGGCAATGATAGTCAAATATAGGCATATCTTTTGCGTAACCAAAATATAATTTTTCCGCAGTTTTATTCGTCAACAAAAAATTTTCTTTTATATACGTCATAATATATTTACCCTTTACCTTTGCACTCTGCCACTTGCGTTTCCGTTCATAAGCGTTTCTACTTCTTGAACGCTTACCATATTGTAGTCACCTTCAATACTATGCTTTAAGCAACTTGCAGCAACCGCAAACTCTATGGCTTTTTGACTATCAAACCCGTTAATAAGCGAATATATTAGCCCAGCACCAAAACTGTCACCACCACCTACTCTATCTACGATATGCATGGTGTATTTCTTGGAAAAATACGCTTTTTCGTCAGTATAAAGCATCGCCGACCAGTTATTGTCGTTTGCACTTAAACTCTCTCTTAATGTTATCGCAACTCCCTTAAAATTAAATCTTTCGGTTAATTGCTTAGCAACCGAAACGTAGCCTTCGTGATTTAGTTTGCCACCCTCAATATCGGTGTTGTCAGCCTCGATATTAAATACGTCTTTAGCGTCTTCTTCGTTGGCAATACAATAGTCAACGTATTTACAAACCTCGCCCATAACCTTGTTCGCTTTATCTTTTGACCATAGTTTTTTACGATAATTTAGGTCACACGAAGTCGTTATACCTTTTTCTTTTGCTTTTTTGACCGCTTGTAAGGTTATCTCTGCCATATTATCGGATATCGCAGGGGTTATTCCCGTAAAATGAAACCAACTTGCGTTTTCAAATATCTTATCCCAGTCAAAATCGTCGGGACTTGCCATTGCTATACTGCTATATGCCCTATCGTAAATAACCTTGCTTGGTCTTTGCGACGCACCCTTTTCACAATAATAAATTCCAACCCTGTCCCCACCACGAACGATCATAGACGTATCAACGCCGTATCTTCTTAAACTATTTACCGCACTTTGACCTATTTCGTGTGACGGCAATTTAGTTACGACGGCAACGTCAACGCCGTAATTTGCAAGGGATACCCCAACGTTTGCTTCCGCACCGCCGAAAGTTGCTTCCAACTTATCGCTTTGCACGAATCTTAAATAATTTTCGGGGGCTAATCTCAACATCAATTCCCCAAACGTTATTACTTTTGACATTTATCTTTCTCCTTTTAACTTTTTATAACGTTACGCCTTTTTTGTAAAAGGCTATTTCTCTTATATTTTCAGACTTACAACGGTAATCGCCACAAACGGTTTTTAGAATCAAATCAAAAAAATCCTCTTCGTTCATATCGTAAGCGTCAAAATCAATCCAGTTATTCTTTTTCATTGCAAGAATTGAATTTGACGATATCTTCATGGTAGGGACGAAAGTAGAAAAAGGTGTACCCCTGCCCGTAGTAAATAAAACTATTTGGCACCCGGCAGCCCCTAACGCCGTAGAAGCGATTAGGTCGTTTCCGGGTGCATTGAGAGTATTTATACCCTTTTTCACAGCGATATCGCCGTAATCAAGTACGTCCGTAATCTTGGTCTTGCCCGCCTTTTCAATACAACCAAGCGATTTTTCTTCTAAGGTAGTTATACCGCCTTTTTTGTTGCCGGGCGAAGGGTTTTCATACACAGGAAAACCTTGGTCAATATAAAAATTCTTAAAATCTATAATCATTTTTTTATATTTTTCAAAAACTTCTATATTCTCACACTTATTCATTAAAAGTTGTTCCGCACCGAACATTTCAGGAACTTCGGTAAGAACGGCAGTACCGCCAAATCCGACTATCCTATCGGCAATTTTACCTACCAACGGATTCGCAGTAAGCCCTGAAAACCCGTCCGAACCACCGCATTTTAGCCCTATGCAAAGTTCGTTTAAATCAATTTTTTCTCTCTGCAATAATTTTGCTTTTTCGGATAACGACCGAATAAGTTCTACGCCGTATTCAACTTCGTTCTCAATATCTTGGCAATTAAAGTAATAGACGTTATCTCTATCATATTTTGCCATATAGTCTTTTACGCCTTGCAAAGAATTATTTTCACAGCCAAGCCCGACGAAAACCACGTAAGTTGCATTTGGATTTAACGCTATTGAACACAACAGTTTTTTAATATTTTCACCGTCTTCACCAAGTTGCGAACACCCGAACTGATGCGTAAGTGCAAATATTCCGTCAACGCTTCCACTGATAAACTTTTGGCACTCGTTTTCAATAAGTTTACAAACGTTATTTACACACCCGACAGTCGGAATAATATAAATTTCGTTTCTAATTCCCGCATTGCCTTTTTTACGTTTATAACCGTAAAAATATCCCTTTTCCGTTTTAGGATTTTCTGCGTAAAAATCGTAACTGTAATCAACGTCTTCATCAAGATGAGATTTAAGGTTATTTGAATGCACCCACTCGCCTTTTTTTATGTCGCAAGTCGCCCTACCTATTATCTCGCCGTACTTGATAACGTACTCACCCCTTTTTATATCTTTAAGTGCGTACTTATGCCCTGCAGGGATACCGTTTGAAGTTATTAAATTTACACCTACGTTATCTTTTTGGTTTATTACAATGCTATCACTCATAAAATATTTTTTCCGTTTTTAATATCCTTAACGCCCGTCACGACAACTCTTTCAAAATCTTTGTATTGAGAAAGGTCTTCACCCCAAACGCTCTCATTTTTTATAAACTTAGCCATATCCCCACCATTTGCAAAATATTCTAAATACGGCTTGTCGTCAACAAGTTCAATTTTTCTATTCGGTAAATCAACGTAATACTTGCCGTCATCACCTTTATAAACGGATGAATATATCGCAAGTAGATAGCAAAAACCCTTAGTTAAATAGGTTGGAATTTTACCATTATATTGATAATAATCCTTAAAAGACGGCAAATCTCTTGCCTTCCATTTACTTATACTGTTTAATAAAATACTAGTAAGTTGATGGTTTAAATATGGATTATAAAACCTTTCTATAACGCTATTTGCAAAATCCGTGGTTTCTTCAATATTATCGGAAACGAAAGGTATAATTTCTTCTTTTAAAGTATTATCCAAAAAATCGTATAGCACTTTGTCGTTCATAACTTCGTCAACGGTATGTTTACCAAGCCATAGCCCTGCGGGCACGATATTAGTGTGACTTCCGTTAAGCACCCTGACCTTTCTTTTTTTATAATACTTTATATCTTTCGTTAAGATTATCTCAATTCCGTGGTAACCGCTTTGTATATACTTTGCGATATCGCCCTTATCCTCAACCACCCAAAGTCCAAAAGGTTCACCAACGGTCATCAAATTATCTTCGTAACCGATAAGCTTGGTTAAATGTTCCTTTGTCTTTTCATCTCTTGGGTATCCAGAAACTATTCTATCAACAAGCGTATTACAATAAAAGTTTTCCTTGTCGTTCCATTCTTTAAATTCCTTGGGCAAACCCCAAAGTTTTATGTATCCATCTACACATCTATATAATTCGTCTGCGTTATTGTCGATAAGTTCAACGGGCATTAAATATACGCCCGACAAATTCGCCTTAAACCGTTCAAACAAAAACTTAGTCAATTTTGCGGGATAAGTAACGTTTTCAAACCCGTCAATTCTATCCTTTTTATTAAAGCATATCCCCGCTTCGGTCGTATTTGAAACGATTATTTTTAACTCTTCATCTTTTGCCAAACTATAAAACTTTTCTATTTCGTTAAACGGGTCGATAACCTCTTTAACACTTTCGATTTTATAAACTTCTTCAACAGCCTTGCCGAAAGCCATACCACGAAGTATTACGTTATATATATTGTTTTGTGCGTGGAATTTATCCAAAGTTCCAAACTGAATAGGCTTAATTATACTAACACCGTAATCGTTGCCTTCTTTATTTAAGTTATCAAAATAATAGTCCACGAACGTTCTTAAAAAATTTCCTTCACCAAATTGAGCAATCTTAATCATAGCACCCTCCTTTTTTTATTGATTTTATCACCTTTTTACTTGTTTTTCTATACAAAATATTATATAATAAATTAAAATTACATATTTCGTAAACATAAAAAGGAATTAATTATGAGTTTTATTGAGTTTGACAAATCCGAAAAAAATATAGAGTGGTCTATGAATAAACTTCACAGCCACACTCATTATGAAATCTATTTTCTTCTTAAAGGTACTCGAAACTTTTTCCTTTCAAACGCACTGTTTACACTTGAATCGGGTACGCTGGTCGTAATCCCACCTTTTGCCATGCACAAAACCGAAGGCGGTCCTTTTGAAAGAATTAATATTAACGTTTCCCCAGAATTTTTAGACCCTTTTGAAAAGAAAACCCTCGACGATTTATCCCAAAATCTTTGCATAAAATTAAACGATAAAAACTTAAAAGAAGTTAAGGATATACTTAAAGAAATGGATAGTTTAAGCGACATGCAAAAACACTCTCAAAACGTAAAGAAAATTTTGTTTGGCTACCTTATATTTATTCTATCCAAAATTGACAAACGGAACACCGCAAAAAGCAATGCAACAACCTTAAAAAACACTTCGCCGTTAGTACTAAAAATCATCAACTATTTAAACAACAACTACGATAAAGATATAAACCTTAAAACGTTAGAAAAGGAATTTTTTCTTTCAAAAATGTCGCTATGCAAACAATTTAATAGAGAAACGAACTGTACGATTATGAATTATTTGCTAAATATTCGTTTAAATAAAGCACAGTTTTATCTTACAAAAACCAAAAAAAGCGTTGCCGTAATCTCTGAACTTTGTGGTTTTGGTTCACAAAATTACTTCGGTTTAATCTTCAAACAAAAGGTCGGGCTATCCCCAATAAACTATCGCAAGCACCAACAAAACAAATCGGTTTAACAAAAAAGGGTACGAAGAAGCGTACCCTTTTTTATTAGTGTTTTACTATCAAAACCCCATATTAAAAACTCAAAAAAACATAGAAAAATAAACTTAAAATAAACAAATTTCTTCCTAATCTAAGCACTAAAATCCCCATATTTGTTTGACATATAAAAATCAATAAAGTAAAATTGTAGTATAGCGACAAGCTAAAAAAAATAGGAAAATGGAAAATTATGGATCTATTTAAAAAATGCAGAGATTACACTCTTGTAAAAGAATTTAAGGAAAATGGACTCTACCCTTATTTTAGGGAACTTGAAACTAAACAAGACGTTGAAGTTATAATGGACGGTAAACGTAGAATTATGCTTGGCTCAAACAACTACCTTGGTCTTACCACCCACCCCGACGTCGTTCAAGCAGGTCTTGACGCATTAAGCAATTACGGGTCTGGATGTTCAGGGTCAAGATTTCTTAACGGAACTTTAAAATTACATACCGAACTTGAAACTAAACTTGCAAAATTTATAGGTAAAGAAGCCGTTACAACTTTTTCAACGGGATTCATGTCTAATCTTGGAATTATTAGTGCTATAACTTCAAAAAACGACTATATACTTTCTGACAGAGAAAACCACGCAAGTATTTACGACGGTTGCAAACTTAGTTGGGCAAAAATGCTTCGCTATAAACACTCTGATATGGAAGATTTGGAACGCCTATTAAAAACCGTTCCCGATACTGCGGGTATTTTAATCGTTACCGACGGTGTATTTAGTATGGGTGGTGACGTGGCAAAACTTCCTGAAATCGTTGCACTTGCAAAAAAATACGGTGCTAGGGTTATGGTTGACGATGCCCACGGGCTTGGCGTTTTGGGCGAAAAAGGTCGTGGAACGGCAGAATATTTTGGACTTACCGACCAAGTAGATATAATAATGGGTACGTTCTCAAAGTCTTTGGCAAGCATCGGCGGATATATGGCGGCAGATAGAGAAGTCGTTGAATACGTTAGACACACTTCAAGACCGTTTATCTTTTGTGCATCAATTCCCCCAGCAAGTTGTGCTACTGCAATTGCAGCACTTGACGTTCTTGACAAAAACCCGTCTTTGGTTAAACGCTTATCTTCACTATCTCAATACGTAAGAGACGGTCTTACCGCAAGAAATATAAAAATCCGTAAATCGGATGCACCTATCCCCACGCCTATCGTCCCCATTTACACGTACGATACGGTAACCACACTTAAAATGTCCAAACTTTTATACGAAGCAGGTATTTACGTAAACTCAGTTCTTGCACCTGCAACCCCACCGACGGAGTGCTTGTTGCGTACGAGTTATATGGCAACGCACACTACCGAATTGCTTGACGAAGCAATGGACGTAATAAAAGAAGTATTCGATAAACATTTTGTTGACGGAAATGAATAAAGTTGCATTAATAACGGGTGGTTCAAGCGGAATCGGTAAAGCCACGGCAAAACTATTTTCAGAAAAAGGCTATACCGTTTATGAGCTTAGCCGTAGCGGAAAAACCGAAAATGGCGTTATTCATATAGATTGCGACATAACAAACGAAGATGCCGTTATAACGGCAATAAATCAAGTTGTGAACGAGAGTGGAAAAATCGACGTCGTAATAAATAACGCAGGGTTTGGCATATCGGGTGCGATAGAGTTTACCAAAATAGACGACGCCAAACGCATTTTTGACGTCAATCTTTTTGGGGTTGTACGCGTAACCAAAGCCGTTTTACCCGAACTTAGAAAAACCAAAGGTGGAATTGTAAACGTAAGTTCGGTTGCCGCAGAATTGTCTATCCCCTTCCAAGGTTTTTATTCGGCAACAAAATCCGCAATCAATTCTCTAACCCTTGCACTTAGAAACGAGGTTAAAGGCCAAGGCGTAAGTATTTGTGCGGTTATGCCGGGTGACGTTAAAACGGGTTTTACTTCCGCAAGAGAAAAATGTGAACTTGGCGAAGAAGTTTATAAAAATCGTGTAAAGCGTTCCGTTTCACTTATGGAAAAGGATGAAACAAGCGGTATGCAACCCGAACAAATTGCCAAAAAGTTATATAAAATTGCGAATAAAAAACGTGTAAAACCCTTATTTACACTCGGTTTTAAGTACAAATTATTCGTCTTTTTATCAAAAATACTTCCAAAAAGTTTAGTTAACCGTATCGTTGGAAGCATCTATGCAAAATAATCGTTCTTTTAATCAATACAAAAAACCACCTATTTAAATGGTGGTTTTTTTAATTTACTACAAACTTTCTATTGAATATATATCGTCAAAAATAATTTTTTCATCACCGAATAACAAAAATCTTAAATCTTTGTCGATTTTATCTACTTTGCCCGTCAACGTTGAATAAGAACCGTCAAAATACCACTTTACTTTGACTAAGTCACCTTTTTTTAATTTTTCAAGCTCTCGTTGCACGCAACACTCCGAAAATTCAGACAACTCAATTTTCTTCTTTTTCTCGTGTTCTTTTTCGGTGAGCCACAAAGCTTCTCTTAAACCTTTTAAGGCTTCAAACGGGGCAAATTGTTTAGCCCTATCAACGTTATTCACCGTTATGCCCTCCCACAAGTTTATGTCTTATCAATGCGGTTGCACCTTCTTGAAGGTCGGCAGCCCTAACCATAGCACTCTTACCGTAACGCTCTTTTATAGCCAAAACGGCAGATTCCGCACTGGATTCTTTTTTTATCTTTTTATAATCGCAAAAAAGGTCGTAACTTACGTTAGAATCGTCCAAAACGTCAATAAATTCTACGCCTATCTTTCTTATAGGCGTATCCCTTTCAACGTTTTTGTCAAACGCTTCTAAAACGCAAGGGGCAAAAACACTTGAAAGATTAGTAAAATCGGCGATTCTTACGTGAAGTTTCGTGGTTGGAACAACCCCCTTTGAATACCCTATATATACGTTCAGTCTGTTGGTT
>SVIL01000038.1 GCA_015069505.1 Clostridiales bacterium | reverse complement strand
AGCCGATCAACTTTCTGTTTGGGCGGATAGGGCGAAAGTGCGTATAGTAAAACACACCGAGGGTGCGGACGCATCTGCCGTAGTGTTCGACGCTATAAGTAGCGTTAAGGCAAAGAACACGGACGTACTTATTATTGACACTGCCGGTAGGCTTCACGTAAAGACCAACCTTATGGAAGAACTTAAAAAGATGGATAGGGTTGTAAAACGTGAATACCCCGAGGCAAACTTTTATAAACTTATCGTCTTAGACGCAACTACGGGTCAAAACGCGTATAACCAAGTTGAGGTCTTTAACCAAGCGGTTGGCATTGACGGAATAGTCTTGACTAAACTTGACGGCACCGCAAAGGGCGGGTTTATAATCTCGTTGTCGTACGAACTTGAAGTCCCCGTCGTTTACGTCGGCACGGGCGAAAAGATTGACGATATAGAAGATTTTGACGCAAAAGACTTTGTTGAAAGTTTGTTTTAACGGATGAATAATCAGTTAGTTTTAGGGTTTTTAAGAGGATTTATATGAAAAAGATTTTATCCAAACTAAAAGAAGATAAAAATAGCCTTGTATGGGCTATTTTTGTTCTTGCTGTTATTTTAGGGATAGTGCAATTCTTTTTCTATCTGTTTTCTACTAATCCGCCCTATTTGACCAACTTTCCGTTATTTCACCAAAACCCAACCGACACTTTTGCGGATTTTTTCAATATAAACACCTTTATATTCGGTTTGTCGCCGTATATAGAGCCGTTTTATTCAAGTTATCCACCCTTTAACTTCATCATCGCACTTCCGTTTATGCTGGTGCAAAGGGCGGGGTTAAAGATTTTATCTATATGCTTGTATTTTGCAAGCGTGGTCGCTATGATAGTCGTGCTATCCGTACTGTTCTATAAAAAGCACTTAAACGGTCAAAGCAAAAAAACGCTTATATTTATAATACTTCTCTGTTTTTTCTCTACGCCTATGCTTTTCTTGCTTGAAAGGGCAAACTATCTATTCGTGACCTTTTTCTTTACAGGTCTGTTTTTACTGCTAAAAGACTCTGAAAAAAGGTGGCAACGGATACTTGCATTGTGTTCGTTAGCATTTGCTACGGCGATGAAGATGTACCCCGCAATGTTCGCGTTGTTACTGCTTAAAGATAAGCGTTATAAAGACTTACTGTTCACAGCCCTTTTATCCGTGCAATTATTCTTTTTACCCTTTTTTATTCTAAGCGGTGGGTTCGTTAAAAATATCACTCTGTTCTTTTCTAATTTGAACGATTTTATTTTATCAAAACGCCTTTCCGTTGACGTATCTACGGGCAACTTAATTAGAATTATCGCACATGTCTTCGGCGGGGATAGTAATTCACAAACGGTATTTACGATAGGTTTAGTCGTTAGAGCAGTGCTTTTTATAACGTCTATCGTTTGCGTAATGCTTTCAAAGCAAACTTGGCAAACGCTTATATTAATATCGCTTATGGGCGTGATCGTCCCTATGCCCGCAATGAAATATAATTTGGTATTTACGTTATTCGGCTTCGTTTTGTGGCTGTTAAAAAGCGAAAAGGGCAAAATGGACGTGCTGTATTTGGTTTTATTTTTTATCATAATCGCCCCGCTTTCATACGGCTTTATTATAGCCCCCGTACCGCCGAGCGAAATCTACCCCGGCATTGCGTTAGAGGTGGATAACTATTTGGGTCTTTCGGTCCAAACCTTCTTGCAAGGTCTAAGCGTGGTGATTTTGACGGTTACGATAACTGTTCATACGTTGATATCCAAGATAAAAGGAATAAAAAAAGCGTAAAAATAATTAAAAACAGTTGACACGGGTTAACTAAACGTATATAATATCAAGGTGTAAGGCAAATTTATCTTACACCTTTTTATTTCCCGTTACACGTAAAAGCGGGTAGGGGCTGAAATGGAAAAAGATTTTTTACTTGTAGAACTTTTTGAACTTTACAAAGGGCTTTTAACCGAAAAGCAACGTGAAACTTTCTCATTGCACTATCTATACGACCTATCTCTTGCGGAAATTGCAGAGCAGGACGGCACGGCAAGGCAAAGCGTTCACACCATAATAAAGCAAGTCAAGGCAAAACTTATTGAGTTTGAAGATACTCTTCATCTAAAAGAGCGGTTTGATGAAATCAACGCAATATCAGATGAAATTGAGAATAAGGGGTTATCCGACAGATTAAAAGAGATTATAGGTAAATAATGGCATTATTTTCAGGACTTTCCGAAAAACTTAATCATATATTCAGCAAGTTGACAAAGCACGGCAAACTTACCGAACTTGAAATCAAGACGGCTATGAGGGAAGTGCGTATTGCACTTTTAGAGGCTGACGTAAACATCTCGGTTGCCAAGGATTTTATTGCAAAGGTTAGCGAGCGTGCGGTGGGGCAAGAAATCTTAAAGAGTTTAAGCCCAACCCAACAAGTTATAAAAATCGTCAATGAAGAATTGATTGCCTTAATGGGCAGTGCAAATTCTAAACTTGCGGTATCGAGTGAACCGCCTACGGTTATAATGATGGCGGGGCTTCAAGGTGCGGGTAAAACCACCCTCGTCGGCAAACTCGGTATGCTGCTTAAAAAGCAGGGCAAAAAACCCTTGCTCGTCGCTTGTGACGTTTACCGTCCCGCAGCGATAAACCAACTAAAAGTGGTTGGTGAAAAGGCGGGTTGTGAAGTCTTTGAACGTGGTCAAGGCAACCCCGTAAAGATAGCAAAAGAGGGTATTAAGCACGCAAAATCGTTCGGGTTTGATACGGTAATCATAGATACGGCAGGTAGGCTTCAAATTGATGAAGCGTTGATGCGTGAATTAGAAGAAATCAAGTCTGAAGTTAAGCCGAGTGAAATTCTTTTGGTTGTTGACTCTATGACGGGGCAAGTTGCGGTTGAGGTTGCAGATACCTTTAATAAGCGTCTTGAAGTCACGGGCTTAGTGCTTACCAAACTTGACGGCGACACTCGTGGCGGTGCGACCCTTTCAATGAAAGCGGTAACCGGCAAACCCATAAAATTCTGTTCGGTGGGTGAAAAGTTAGGGGATTTAGAGCCCTTCTATCCCGACAGGATGGCAAACCGAATACTCGGTATGGGTGACGTTTTAACCCTTATTGAAAAGGCACAAGAAGCGGTAACCGAAGAACAAGCCAAAAAGATGGAAAAGAAGTTTAGAGAAAACTCTTTTACTTTGGACGACTATCTAACCCAGTTTGAAACTATGAAAAAGATGGGTGGGCTTAAAGACGTTTTGGCAATGCTTCCTGGTATGGGCGGAAAGTTTAAGATACGTGAAGAAGACATAGACGAAAGTAAAATGCTTTCTATGAAGGCAATAATTCAATCTATGACCATGCGTGAGCGTGAAAATCCGTCTATAATAAACTCGTCAAGAAAGCAGAGAATTGCTTTGGGCAGCGGGACTTCGGTGCAAGAAGTCAACAGGGTCTTGAAGCAGTTTGAACAGACCAAAATAATGATGAAACAAATGAAAAACAATAAAATGTTTAGATTTTAATAAAAAACCATAAAGGAGATTAGAACAATGGCAGTAAAAATGAGATTGACCAGAATGGGCGACAAGAAATCCCCCTTCTACCGTATAGTAATTACGGACAGCAGAAACGCACGTGACGGTGCATACATCGATAAGGTTGGATATTACAATCCTATCAGCCAACCCGCTGAAATCGTTATCGACGAAGCAAAGGCAAAAGATTGGCTTGCAAAGGGCGTTCAACCCACTGAAACCGTTAGAAACATTCTCGTAGCGAAGGAAATTTTACCAAAACCCACCAAACTTTCCCCTTCCAAGACCAAAGTCCGCAAAAAGGACTAATCTTTAATGGGTAAGGTGCGGCTATGATAGAACTTATAAAATACGTTGTCGAAAGTTTTGCTGAAAAGCCCGATGAAATCGAATACGATATCAAAGACAGTGGCAAAGAAGTAGAAGTTACGATAACTCTTGCGGACAGCGATATGGGCAAGGTTATAGGTAGGCAGGGCAAAATTGCCAAGGCACTTCGCACACTCGTTCGTGCAGGTTCGCAAAAAGAAAACAAAAAATACAACATTGAGATTAAGGAACGTGGGGAAAAGGAATAATTTTCCCCCTTTTCTTTCCGCTTAGGTTATGGAAGAATTTTTAAGGATAGGCGTAATCGTAAAACCGCAAGGGATTAAGGGCGAGGTTAAAGTTATACCACTCACCGACGACCCGAATCGCTTCAAAAAACTAAAAGAAGTATATATCGACGGCGAGAAGAGAAAGGTACTCTCGGCAAAAGTCGGCGTGGACTCAATTATCCTTGCAATATCGGGGATTGCGGACCGCAACGAAGCCGAAATTTTTAGGGGTAAATACCTTTCAGTTGATAGGCAAAACGCCGTGGAACTTGAAAAAGGTCGCTATTTTATAGTGGATATTTTGGGTTGCACGATTTTTACCGACAACGGTTTAGCCGTGGGCGAAGTCATCGACGTAACCTCGGCAAGAACGGATATCTTTACCGTAAAGTGTATAGACGGTAGGGTTATGAGATTCCCGTTCTTAAAAGATTTAATCGTCTCGGTTGATGTTGCAAACAAAAAAATTATACTTAAAGAAACTCGGTTAAAGGAAGTTAGTTGTTATGAAGATTGATATTTTGACCCTTTTTCCGGAAATGTTTATCCCACTTAAAACGAGCATTGTCGGTCGTGCGGTAGATAGTGGTAAACTTGAAATTGCCGTACACGATATTAGGGATTACACTTTGGATAAACACAAAAAATGCGACGATACACCTTTCGGCGGTGGTGCGGGTATGGTTATGACCCCGCAACCTATCGCAAGTGCGATTGATAAGATTGATCCCGATAGGAAGTGCAGGCGTATATTTATGTCGCCAAGGGGCAGGGTTTTTAATCAAAGCGTAGTTTTAGAGTATGCAAAATATGAAAATTTGCTTATTCTATGCGGTCATTACGAAGGGGTTGACCAACGTGTTTTGGACCTCTATTTTGACGAAGAACTCTCTATCGGCGATTATGTTTTAACGGGTGGCGAAATCCCCGCAATGGCGGTGGTAGATGCCGTTTCCCGCTACGTAGAGGGGGTTATAAAGAAAGAATCCCTTGAACAAGAAAGTTTTTCCGCAGGGCTTTTGGAATACCCGCAATACACTCGTCCTCAAGAATTTATGGGGCAGAAAGTACCAGAGGTTTTGACGAGCGGTAACCATGGCGAAATTGCAAAGTGGCGGAAGGAAAAATCAATAGAGATAACCAAAAAAAACAGACCTGACCTTTTGGAGAAATAGGCTTATGCAACACCTTCAATGGTTCCCAGGGCATATGACGGCGGCAATGCGTATGATGGAATCAAACCTCAAATTAGTAGATGGGGTTATGATAGTGCTTGATTCCCGTACGCCAAGGGCTAGCCTAAACAATAAACTGGGTAAACTTTTTGAGAATAAAAAGGTACTTTACGTGCTTAACAAATGCGACCTTGCCGACCCCGTTGGGGTAAAGAGAACGGTTGCGGAATTTAAGGCGGAAGGCAAAGAAACGGTATCGGTATCCGCAATGGATAAACGTGCCGTTGACCTTTTATATGAAAAAATATTCTCACTCTTAAAAGAAAAACTTGAACGCAATAAATTAAAGGGCGTTTTTAAGCCGATAAGGATTATGGTTGCAGGTATTCCAAACACGGGTAAATCGACCATAATAAACGCTTTGTGTGGCGGTAAAAAGGCTGTTACGGGCGATAAAGCGGGGGTAACCAAGGGCAAGCAGTGGATAAGACTGCGTGAACTTGAACTTCTTGACACACCCGGCACTATGCCCCCTGCGTTTGATAACCAAACGTACGCAAAGCATTTGGCGTATATAGGCAGTATGAACGACGCTAACCTTGATTTTTCGGATTTAGCGTATGAACTTTTAGATGAACTTAAAGTTAAGTACCCCGACCTTTTGAAGTCGAAATACGGTTTAGAAGACTTAACCCTTCCTACCCTTGAACTGTTTAACGGGATATGCAAAAGGCGTGGGTTTTTGATGCGAGGCGGAGAGTTTGATTACGACAGATGTGCCGTCGCAATAATTGACGATTTTAGAAAGGGTAGAATAGGCAAAATCGTTTTGGATTAATATATATGGACAAATTAGCATACGAAAGAAAACATATTGAATCGGGCAGCATTTTCGTCGCAGGGGTTGACGAAGTCGGTCGTGGTCCTCTTGCAGGTCCGGTCGTGTGCTGTGCTGTAATAATGCCTTTTAACGACCTTATAGACGGGGTTGACGACAGCAAAAAACTGTCTGAAAAGAAGCGTGAACTTTTAGCGGAACAAATCAAAGAAAAGGCGGTTTGTTATTGCATTAAGGAAATTTCACCCGAGGAAATCGACAGTATAAATATTTTGAACGCCGTAAAAAAATGTATGACGGACGCAGTTAACGGTTTAGAGATTAAGCCGAGTATAACTTTGGTTGACGGGGTGGATACTTCGCTTCCCATAAACGCAGAGTACGTGGTTAAAGGGGACAGCAAAAGTTACACGATAGGTTGTGCGTCTATCTTAGCAAAGGTGTATAGGGATAATCTTATGAAAGAGTATTCCAAGACCTACCCCGAATACGGGTTTGAAAAGCACAAGGGATACGGCACCAAAACACATATTGACACTATTAAGGAGATAGGACCGTGCAAATTGCACAGAAGAACTTTTATAAAAAACTTTTGGGTAGAGCCGGCGAAGTAAAAGCGGTTGAGTTTTTAAAGTCCAAACACTACAAGGTACTCACGACTAACTATAAAACGCACGTTGGCGAAATAGATATAGTTTGTAAGGACAAAGACGTAGTGGTTTTCGTAGAAGTCAAAACGAGGCTTAACGATGATTTTGGAAGCCCGTCAGAGGCTGTGACCCGAAAAAAACAAGAAAAATATTTTAAGGTTGCAAGCGAATACCTTGTAAAAAACAAACTTACGGACAGTGCGGTGCGTTTTGACGTGATAGAAATACAAGACGGTCAAATAAATCATATTTTAGACGCTTTTTGTATGTAAAACGCTTGCCAAACCTAAAAAAAAATGGTAATATATATAGGCTTCGGGTGTTCCGCTTACAAAAAATCGGGTAATGAACACTTAGTTTAATTGGAGGTAATAAGCAAATGAGTAGCATAATCGACGCTATCAATCAGGAAAACGTAAAACAAAACATTCCGGAATTCTCCGTAGGCGACACCGTTAAGGTAATGATAAAGGTTATCGAAGGCGACAGAGAAAGATTACAAGCTTTCGAAGGTATCGTTATTGCGAGAAAGAACGGCGGTATTAGTGAAACCTTCACGGTAAGAAGGATGTCTTTCGGCGTAGGTGTTGAAAAGACTTTCCCGCTTCACTCACCAAAGGTTGCTGACATCAAGGTTGTCAGAAAGGGTAAAGTTCGCCGTGCAAAACTCTACTATTTAAGAGAGAGAACGGGTAAAGCGGCAAAAGTTAAAGAAGTTAAGTAAATTCTGAAACTAATGAATTAAGAACTTGTCATAAGATAAGTTCTTTTTTTATATAAATTTTATACAAAACAAACGCTCTTTTTTTATTCAATTTTGCTTAAAGCGTTTACAAAAAAATAAAAATGATATATAATGTATTATTATTGCCATAAAAAGGCAGGTCTTAGATAGGTGGGTTTTTATGTTCGCAAAAGTTTTAAGTTATTGTCTTGACGGTTTGTCGGGCGTCCCCGTAACCGTTGAAGTTGACGTTTCAAACGGCTTGCCGTCATTTGATATAGTCGGGCTTGGCGATACTGCGGTCAAAGAATCCCGTGAAAGGGTGCGTTCGGCAATCAAGAACAGCGGTAGGCAAATCCCCACGAGGCGGATAACCGTAAATCTCGCCCCCGCCGACGTAAAGAAAGAAGGCTCTTGTTTAGACCTTCCGCTTGCAATCGGGGTGTTGAAATCGAGCGGACAACTGCTTGTGGATACTTCGGACGTGATTTTTTTCGGCGAACTTTCTCTTGACGGAAGTTTAAGGCGTATAAATGGTGCGTTGCCAACTATAATATCCGCTTACGCCGACGGCTATACCAAATTCATTATTCCGGAAGCCAACTCTCAAGAAGCCTCTTTTATTGAGGGCGTAACCGTTTACCCCGCAAAGAATCTCACTGAGGTTATAGACCATCTTTCGGGTCTTAACCCTATTAAACCTATCGAACACCGTGCGTTTAGTCTTGACGACGTAAAGGTGGACTACGACTGTGACTTGTCACTCGTTAAAGGTCAGCAAGTTGCAAAACGTGCCTTAGAAGTCGCAGTTTCGGGCGGACACAACCTCTTATTCGTAGGTGCCCCCGGCACGGGCAAAACCATGCTTGCAAAATGTATTCCGACCATAATGCCGGATATGACTTTTTCAGAAGCACTTGAAACGACAAAAATCCACTCAGTCGCAGGGTTACTTAACGATAACGACGGCATAGTATATAAAAGACCGTTTAGAAGCCCTCACCATACGGCGAGTACCGTGTCTATGACGGGTGGAGGGAACAAGTTGAAGCCGGGCGAAATAAGTCTTGCACATAACGGCGTGCTATTTCTTGACGAGATGCCTGAATATTCACGCTCTACCTTAGAAGCGTTACGTCAACCGCTTGAAGACGGTGAGATTTTCGTATCCCGTGCATCGGGTAAGGTTAGATACCCCGCAAACTTTATTTTATGCGGAAGTATGAACCCTTGTCCTTGCGGGAACTATGGTTCGCAAGATAAGGTATGCACGTGTACGCCGTCGCAAATTGAAAAGTATAAATCCAAAATTTCAGGTCCGTTACTTGACAGAATAGACTTGCAAATACAAGTCGATAGCGTAAAGTACGCCGAACTCTCGGACGATAGCACTTCTGAAAGTTCAAAGACCGTTCGTGAAAGGGTTAACCGCACTAGACTTATCCAAAAGCGTAGGTTTAGCAGTGACGGGATTTTAACGAATGCGGATATGGGCGAAAAACATATAAAAAAATATTGCCGTTTAACCAAGCAATGCGAAGATATACTTAAAAACGCGTACGAATCTTTGCATTTATCCCCCCGTGCGAGAAGTAGGATAATAAAGGTCGCAAGAACTATTGCGGATATGGATTTATTCGACGATATCCGCCCCGAACATATTTTGGAAGCAATAAGTTATCGCCACGGCTAAAAGGTGAAAGTTGATAAACGTAAAATATACTGCTGATGAATTGTGTTTGATATGGCTTGACAGTTTTTTGGGGCT
Source organism: Clostridiales bacterium (assembly GCA_015069505.1). Taxonomy (GTDB): domain Bacteria; phylum Bacillota; class Clostridia; order Christensenellales; family Borkfalkiaceae; genus UBA1259. The sequence continues at coordinate 3,398 of SVIL01000038.1, read as the reverse complement.
TGAATACAAACACAAGCAAGCACTTTACAAATTAATAAGCGGAAAGGTAGAGATAAAAGAAGTCCTTGTAAAAGGTAAGGAATACGTCGTGTCCGCCATAGGCAGCGATAGATACGATGCCCTTTTACACTCTGCAAACCAAGAATATTTGAACAGCGTTATAGAAGGTCTTTCAAGAAAGAACGTGACCGCCTTAACGATAACCTCAAAAGATTATCCGTTTTTACTTAAAAATACCGATATCCCACCCTTGGTTTTATATGCGTTAGGTGACTTAAAGTTGCTTTCCACCGATTGTTTTTCGATAGTCGGCAGTAGAAAGAGCCTACCGCTATCCATAAACCTTGCAAAGGAATTTGCACTCGGCATATCCGACGCGGGCTTTACCGTAGTGACAGGCAACGCCGAAGGTGTTGAAAGTGCGGTTATAGAAAGTTTGCTAAACAAAAACAAGAAGGTTATATCCGTGCTTGCGGGCGGGATTGATAACGTTTACCCAAAAAGCAATACAGAACTTATTGAAAGGGTTATAAATTCTAACGGGCTTGTGATATCCGAATACCCACCCGAGGTCGAAGTCAAACGCTATCACTACCCGATAAGGAATAGAATTCTTGCGGGGCTAAGTAAAGGCGTTTTGATAGTGAGCGGCGGTGTGAAATCGGGTACTACTTATACTGCGGAATACGCACTTGAATACGGTAGAGACGTTTTTGCAATTCCGTATAGCGTGGGCGTACCGTCAGGTGCGGGGTGCAACGCAGTAATTAAAGAAGGCGGGCATCTTTGTGACTCGGTAAACGACGTGCTTGACTTTTACGGCATAGAACCGAAGCAAAAAGAAGAACTTAATCTTTCCGAAACGGAAAGAGAAATAATAAAAGTATTAAACGGCGGTGGTACTCATATTGAAAAGATAGCCACGGCACTCAATAAACGGGTATTTGAACTCACCCCGACTCTGTCCGTTATGGAAATTAAAGGACTTGTAGTAAGGACGGGCGTAAATACGTATGGGTTAACCCGTAACGACTTGGAGGAATAAATGCAATTAATTATCGTTGAATCACCACACAAGGCAAAGACAATTGAAAAATTTTTGAAAGGGGATTATAAAGTTGATGCGTCTAAGGGGCACGTAAGGGACCTTCCGACTAACTATATGGGCGTTAATATCCATAAGAACTTTGAACCGCATTACGTAATATCGCCTGAGAAAAAGAACGATATAAAGCGTTTGTCAGATTTGGCAAAAAAAGCACAAACAGTTTATCTCGCAACCGACCCGGATAGAGAGGGTGAAGCGATATCTTGGCACCTTGCCGAAGTTTTGGGCTTAAAACCCCAACAAATAAACCGTATCGTTTTTAACGAAATTTCTGAAAAAGCAGTAAAGAACGCACTTGCTTCCCCCAGAAAAATCGATATGGATTTAGTTGATGCACAGCAAGCAAGGCGTATTCTTGATAGAATAGTGGGGTACAGCATATCCCCCATAGCCTCGTCAAGACTAAACGAAAGTTTATCGGCGGGCAGAGTGCAATCGGTCGCATTAAAAATGGTCGTGGATAGAGAGCGTGAGATTTTGGCTTTCGTTCCGCAAGAATACTGGAACTTAAAAGCCGAAGTTAAGCCTTCCGACAAGAGCAGTTTTAAGGTGCTTTTGCAAGAGAAGAACGGCAAAAAATATAAGCCGTCAAACGGTGAAGAAGCGGCAAAAGTAGAAAGTCAGTTAAAGGGTGCAAAATACTATGTAAAGAATATTAAGAGAGCGGTTGTAAAATCGCACGCCCCCGCACCGTTTATCACTTCAACCTTGCAACAGGACGGGTCTATAAAATTGAACATAACCGCTCCACAAGTAATGCAAATTGCACAAAGGCTTTATGAAGGCGTTGAAACGCCTAACGGACATCTTGCACTTATAACGTATATGAGAACGGATAGTGTAAGGATTTCAAAAGAAGCCCAAACGGACGCATTGAATTTTATTCGTGCTAATTACGGGGACAGATACGTACCCGAAAAACCAAACTTTTATAGATCCAAAAAGGACGCACAAGACGCACACGAAGCCATTAGACCTATCGACATTAGCGTAACACCCGATAGCCTTGCAAACGTGCTTGATAAAAATCAATATAGGCTTTATAAACTCATTTACGATAGGTTTATTGCATCGCAAATGAGCGAGGCGTTATACGATAGCGTGGCGGTAGATATCGGTGCGGACGAATACGTGTTAAAGACGAGCGGAAAGACTATGACCTTTAAGGGTTATACGGTTGTTTACGACGATACTAAAAAGGAAGAAGACGAAGATTCGGGCGACGCACTTTTGCCACCTATGGAAGTCGGTGAAGTCCTTGACTTAGTAAAACTTACCAAGGAACAAAAGTTTACCAAGCCCCCCGTTAGATATACCGAAGCGGGGCTTATTAAGCATATGGAAGACAAGGGGATAGGCAGACCGTCAACGTACGCAACCATTATGGCAAAACTCTCTGACAAAAAGAGAGAGTACGTAAGAAAGGAAAAGAAGTATCTCGTCCCAAATCCCATCAGTTACGACCTTATCGACTTTTTGGTAAAATATTTCCCTGACATTATGGAAATTTCGTTTACGGCGAAGATGGAAGACGATCTTGACGGCGTAGGTGCCGACGGAAAGGACTGGCGTAAATTACTTGCGGATTTTTATACCCCGTTTGAAGACCAGTTAAAGAACTCTAAACTCACCGACAAACTTTGTGAAAAGTGCGGTGCAAAGATGATTATAAATAGCGGTAAGTTCGGCAACTATTACGCTTGCTCAAATTACCCCGAGTGTAAAAATATCAAAGCGGTCAACGAAAAGGTCGCAATCCCCACCGATAGGATATGCGATAAGTGCGGTGGCGTTATGGTTGAAAGAGAGGGTGCGTACGGAAAATTCCTTGCTTGCTCAAACTATCCCAAGTGCAAAAACACCGTAAGTATGACCGAAAGCGTAGGGATTTGCCCTGAGTGCGGTAAACCCACAAAGAAGATGCTTTCCCGTGGGGGGAAGGTTTTCTACGGCTGTTCAAACTACCCCAACTGTAAGTTTATGAGTTGGGATATCCCGACAGGTAAAAAATGCCCTGAGTGCGGTGCTTATACGGTGGTTATCGACGGCAAAGAAAAATGTTCAAACAAAAAGTGTAAGACTAATGGATAAAGTAAAAGTAGTCGGTGCGGGGCTTGCGGGGTGCGAGTGTGCGTTGTATCTTGCGTCGCAAGGCATAAGCGTAGATTTATACGACTTAAAACCCAAAAGTAAAACGCCCGCCCATAAAAGCGATGATTTTGCCGAATTAGTATGCTCAAACTCTCTAAAATCCAACGACATTTACGGTAACGCCGCAGGGTTACTTAAA
>SVIL01000037.1 GCA_015069505.1 Clostridiales bacterium | reverse complement strand
TACGCAATGGTGGTAAACGTTTCCCGTGCAATACCTGATGTTAGGGACGGTTTGAAGCCCGTTCACAGACGTATTTTATACGCAATGCACGATATGGGCTTAACCAACGATAAGGCTTTTAAGAAATGTGCAAAAATCGTCGGTGAAGTTTTAGGTAAATACCACCCACACGGCGACAGTTCGGTTTACGACGCACTCGTCCGTTTGGCACAAGACTTTTCGATCAACTGTCCGATGGTTGACGGACACGGTAACTTCGGCTCAGTGGACGGTGACCCCGCCGCAGCGTATAGGTACACCGAAGCAAGGCTTTCAAAACTCGCAAACGAAATGTTGCGTGATATCGAAAAGGACACGGTAGATTACTATCCCAACTTTGACGATACCGAAATGCAACCGGTCGTATTGCCGTCAAGAATCCCTAATATTTTGGTAAACGGTGCAGACGGTATAGCCGTAGGTATGGCTACCAACATCCCACCGCATAACCTTAACGAGTGCCTTGACGCTTGTATCGCCGTTTTGGAAAACCCCGACATAACCATTGAAGAATTAATGGAAATTTTACCCGCCCCCGACTATCCTACGGGTGGTGTGTTAATGGGCAGGGCGGGTATTCGCCAAGCATACCTAACGGGTAAGGGTGGATTCGTTTTACGTGCAAAAACCGAGATTGAAGAATTTGCAAACGATAGAGAGAAGATCGTCATAACCGAAATCCCTTACCAAGTCAATAAAGAAATGCTTGTAAAAGACATTGCTGAAATGGTTAAGGACAAGCGTGTTGAGGGCATTTCAAACCTTCGTGACGAATCCGACCGCCACGGTATGAGAATCGTTATCGAACTTAAACGTGATGCAAACGCACAAGTCGTATTAAACACTTTGTATAAGCACACCAACTTGCAAGTTAAAGACGGCATAATCCTTCTTGCACTCGTTGACGGTGAGCCTAAGATTTTGGGTCTTAAAGACATTTTAACCCTTTACATTACCCACCAAGAACAAGTTATAATACGCCGTACCAAATACGAACTTATAAAAACCCAGGAAAGAGAGCATATCGTTAAAGGCTTAGTTATAGCCCTTGCAAATATTGACGAAGTCATTGAAGTCATCAAAAAATCTTCTGATAAGCCAACTGCAATCGCAGCCCTTATGGAAAGGTTTGAACTTTCTGATAAGCAAGCCAACGCAATTCTTGAAATGAGATTGCAACGCTTGACGAGTATGGAAGTAGTCAAACTTCAAGAAGAACTTGCTGAACTTGAAAGGATAATTATCGACCTTAAAGATATCCTTGCAAACGAGTGGCGTGTTAAAGAGATTATCAAGACGGATATGCTTGAAATCAAACAAAAATACCCAACCGAAAGAAAGACTGAAATTTCTTACGATTGCAGCAGCATAGAAGAAGCCGACCTAATCCCCGTCCAAGACGTAGTGGTAAGCCTAACGCACTTTGGCTACGTTAAGCGTGTACCCGTAACCGAGTACAGAACCCAACACCGTGGCGGAAAAGGCGTGACGGCACATAGACCAAAAGAAGAAGATTTCGTTAAGAATATGTTCGTAACAAGCACGCACGATGATATCTTGTTCTTTACGGATAGGGGCAAGGTTTACAGTATGAAAGGCTTCCTAATCCCCGAAGGTCAAAGGACGGCAAAGGGTAGGGCAATCGTCAACCTACTTCAACTTGAACCTAACGAAAAGGTTTGTGCAATGATTCCGCTTAAACCCGATACCGAAGGTTATATAGTTCTTGCCACCAAGAACGGCTTAATCAAAAAGACCGCACTAACCGAGTTCGCTAATATTAGAAAGACTGGTAAGATAGCCATCAATATTCTTGATAACGACGACCTTATATCCGTTCAATTCTCATCAGGCGAAAACGAAATCATCGTCGCATCGCACGACGGTAAGTGCATAAGGTTTGCCGAATCTGACGTACGTGCAACGGGTAGAGATACGCAAGGCGTAAAGAGTATTGAACTTAGTGACGGCGACTACGTTGTGGATATGTCCGTGCTTAAAGACGGCTATGAAATTATGACAATGTCCGAAAACGGCTTTGGTAAACGAAGCGACGTAGAAGACTACCGCTTGCAACAACGTGGCGGAAAGGGTATAAAAGCGGGCGTATTCAACTCAAAGACGGGCAAACTCGTCAGCCTTAAACTCATATCCGAATCCGAAGACATAATGATAATAACCGTTGACGGAACCATTATAAGAGTATCCGCAGCCGACATCAGTAAGATAGGTCGTGATACGCAAGGTGTAAGGGTAATGCGAATTGACAACTCTACGGTAAGCAAAATCGCAATTACACCTAAGTCAGACGAAGAAGACGGCGATGGCGAAGAAGAAGGATCTGAATTTCAACCCGAATAATTAAAACTTAAACGACAAAAGTGGTAGCAAAATAATTTTGCTACCACTTTTAGTTTTGTAAAAATATTTATTTATCTTTAATCTTTGATTTTATTGTTAAGGTTATGGTCATAGACTCGTTATAAACGGACTCCGCGGATAACTTCCATTTATTATAGTCGGCAATGTTTTTTGCTATCGATAGCCCAAGTCCACTGCCACCTGACGCTCTTGACCTTGACGAGTCCCCACGATAAAACCTTTCAAAAATCTTTTTTGCATCTTTTGGTTGGATACTACTACCCGTGTTGTAAACTGAAAGTTCTATCTTAGAGTTATCCCTTTTAAGGGTAACCTTAATAACGTTCAACCCCGACGAGTGTTTTATAGCGTTGTCAATAAGTATAGACGTAATTTTTTTAAGACCGTTTTTATCGCCCACGTAGTTGATTTGCGGTTGTATATCAAAAATCAATTCCTTCTTTTTTTCAAAAGCCACCGCATCAAAGGGCAAAGCACACTCGGTAACCGATTCAGATAGGTCAAAAGGCTCTTTCACGTGCTTAAACTGTCCCTCGTCAAGTTTTGCAAGTTCAAGCATGTCCGCAACCAGCCCGTCAAGACGTTGGGTTTGGGACTTAATGTTGTCAATCCATTGATTATCCTCGTAATTTTGTTTTAGAACGTCGGCGTTTGCCGAAATAATCGTAAGTGGTGTTCTAAGTTCGTGGCTAGCGTCCGATATAAACCGTTTTTGTTTTTCAAAATTAGTTTTGATAGGTTGAAAGACCTTATAAGATAACTGCCAAACGAGTGCAAAAATCAAAAGGTAAATAATCACCATATAGAATAACGCGTAAAGGAAATGGTGAAACATCATTTGCATAGTATCACTCATATCCGAGGCGATCAATATAACGTTATCAGTAGTGTTGGGAGGGTAATACACCTTAAAATAAAATTTGCCGTAGTTGGAAAAGTCAGAGTGCCTGATTTGTGTTTTAACGTTGTTTAACAACTGTTGAATTACCTCGTCGTCAAGGCTTGCAGTGCTTAAAACTACGTCGTTATGAATAATTAATTTATCAGGTGCAGGTTCGTTTGTTATAATCAAAGCGTCAAAACTGTCGTCAAGCGTGTTTTCCACAAACCTTTCATAAGCAAACCTAATTAAAGTGTTAACGCCTACGTACAATACGGAAAACACTATGAGAAGTATTCCCATAGTGATAGCGATAAAGGTTCGCTGAGCGGTTTTAATCATTTTTCTCTCCCAAGGTGTAACCGATTCCACGCAAGGACTTAATTTCCGTTTTAGAGCCTATTGCAAGCAACTTTTTCCTAAGAAAGGAAACGTAAACTTCAATCGTGTTGTACTCTGCGTCGGTATCGTAACCCCAAATTTTCTCAATAAACTTTTCTTTGTCAATGCTTTTGCCCTTGTTAAGGATAAGCATTTCCATAATTTGAAATTCCTTTTTGCCCAAAGCAATTTTATGACTTTCCTTACAAATCTCAAACGTGTCACGGTCAAGAGTTATATCCCCAAAACTTAAAACGTCCCCCGTAAACTCAGACTTTCTTCTAAGCAAAGCCCTAACTCTCGCCAAAAGTTCGTTGGTATCAAAAGGCTTAGTAAGGTAATCGTCCGCCCCGTTGTTAAGCCCTTCGATTCTATCTATAACTTCGGACTTAGCAGAGAGGATAAGAACGGGGGTAGAGATTTTGTTTTTCCTTAAATGTTTAAGCACGGTTATTCCGTCCATTTTGGGCATCATAACGTCAAGGATAATTACGTCGTAAATATCCGTCAAGGCTTTGTCAAGCCCGTCCTCACCATCGTAAGAAACGTCCACCGAAAACTTGTTTTGTTTAAGTATTACGGCAATAGCACTGGTTAATTGTCTTTCATCATCAACTAATAAAACTTTCATATTTATATATTAACATAAGATTATTGATAAATGCTTAAAAAATCACAAAAAAACCGCCGTAAAAAATTTTTTTTATTTTTTTCAAAAAAATTAATTTTTCAAGGTGGATTTAAGTTTCGTTTAGTAAACTTTGGGTGTAGTCAAGAGAGAATAACTTTTTTGGCTACCTAATAAGCCCACACTCTCAATAAACTTTTTCCTAAGGCAAAGCGTTCGATTAATTTCGGGCGTTTTGCTTTTTTTAAGATAAACTAACAAAAAATATCTTTTGTTATATAGAATATTTGACTTTAATTGAATAAAAAAGTAAGATATACTTAATACTGACTTTTAGGGGTAGTTATGCTTAAAGATATTAAAGATACAAAGGTTTTAATGTTGGACTTAGACGGCACTGTGTATATTGACGGCGTGCTTATCGGTGACGTAAAGAATACCTTGCAAGGTTTTAGGGATATGGGCGTAAAGATTGTTTACTTGACGAACAATTCTTCCCGTACCGATGCCGAGTACGTAAAAAGGCTAAAAGCCGTGGATATATTTGAACCGAACGATATGGTTTATTCTTCTCTTGATTGTGCAATTGATTATATCAAGGCAAATTATCCAAGCAAAACGGTTTATCCCGTTGCTATGCCGTCTGCGGTTGAAGAACTTAAATCCCATGGCATAAAAGTCGTCCCTGACAATGCGGATATCCTGTTTCTTGCGTTTGATAGGGAACTAAATTACGAAAAGATAGTTAAAGCGAACGAGCATATGGTAAACGGTGCTATCTATATCGCCACCCATCCTGACTTGACTTGTCCCGCTCCGGGCGTTTCCATCCCGGACTTAGGTTCGATGATGAAAATGTTTAAGGCGAGTAGCGGTCGTGACGCCGATATAATAACGGGCAAACCGTTTAGCGTAATGGCGGACTGCATTATGAAACGTTTTGGCGTGGAAAAACGCAATATAACTATGGTTGGGGATAGGCTTGCAACCGATATCAAGTTTGGCGTTGACTCAAATATAAATTCCGTTTTGGTGCTTACTGGCGACACGGATATAGAAACCGCAAACAAATCGGATATTAAACCAGACCTCGTGTTAGACAATATCGATCAATTAAAAGAGTATATAAAATAGTTTTAAGACCACCTTTTTTATTAAGGGTGGTTTTTTTAGGTATTAAAATTTTTGTAAAGGGTAAAATAATAAAAAATGATAAGGAGATGTTATTATGAACCCTTTTAACAAGTTACCAAAAGACAATAAGATAAGTTATTCGTCGTGGACGGATTTATGCCCTAAACCGTACGACAAAAACGCCGTTTCGCCCTACACCAAAACCCGTGTAATTCTTATGAACGGCACGGAATTTGAAAGCAACTGGTTTTTGCACCAGTTCAATAGGCACTGCTTAAACAACGAAGTGCGTAGGGTTTTAGCACAAGTGCGTAGGGAAGAACAGCAACAGCAAAAACGAATTTCCGCACTAAAACCGATTGATGAAACTATTCTCGAAACTACTATCGCCTACGAACAGTTAGCGGTGGATTTGACGGCGGATATGGCACAAAAGGAACCAAACCCGTTTGTCAAAGCACAGTTAGACTTTGCGTTGTTAGAGGACTTTGACCACCTTTACAGATACTCTGACTTGTTGTACGACGAAGAAGGTGCAAAAGCCGAAAGATTAGTGGGGAATTATACCGAGATAACCCCTGCAAGGCCGACGATTTCAGAGCATCGCCACCCCAACGACGACGTGCGTAGATATATAAATTGTTGGCAAGACCCTTTGATTACTAGGCTTCATACAGGCATTATAACCGCAGCAGAGCAACAAACGATGAACTATTATATGAACGTGGGGTCGTTTTACCATAGCGATATGGGTAGAAAACTTTATACCGAAATAGCAATGATTGAAGAACAACACGTAACGGGTTACGGGTCGCTTATGGACCCATCTTCAACTTGGTTTGAAAGTTGGGTTATGCACGAATATACAGAGTGCTATCTATACTATTCTTGTTATCAAGACGAATCTGACGAAAAAATAAAAAAGATATGGCAAATGCATTTTGAACAAGAATTAAAGCACCTAAAAATCGCCGCCGAAATGCTTTATAAATACGAGGGTCGCGAGTGGCAACAACTTTTCCTTGGCGGTGCGGAATTCCCTGCCTTGATAAAATTGAAATCTAATAAAGAGTATATTAGAGAGATAATCTCTTCTACGGTAAGAAACTCAGCCGTAAAGGAAGATATTATGCCATTAGACGCTCTCTCAGACTCAGCTGATTTTTTCAAATATCAAAAGCAAGTCAATACGTCGGTCAACAAGGTTGCGTCGCATATGGTAATAGATAAGTTTATATTAAAGCACGGCGAAGATTATCGAAAAGAAGACCACCCGTCGGTAGAAAAAACTTTGCGTGACAGAACCGTTGACAACACCGAATTAGGTAGAATCAGAGGAAAATAAAAAAACAGAAACCCAAACTTAACGCAGTTTGGGTTTTTTCTTTACAAACTTTAAAAATGGGTGTATAATAAACCCTATGAATTCTAACAGTTATAAAACCGAAATTGAAAAGACGGGCGTAATAGGCTTTGTTCCCAGCGGGAACAGTATGTGGCCTATCCTAAAAAACCGTGGTCAGTCGGTAATCGTGGTTAAAAAAACCGAAAAACTAAAAAAATACGATGCCGCACTCTATATACGTAAAGACGGCACGACCGTGCTCCATAGGGTAATGGAACCTACCGACTACGGCTATATTATCTGTGGTGACAGTCAGTTTACTCTCGAAAAGGTGTACGAAGACCAAGTCATAGGGGTTATGAAGGGCTTTTATCAGGGCAAAAAGTATATTGAATGCACGGATAAAAAGTACGTTAAGCGTGTAGAAAACTGGTACAAGCGAAAGACTTTAAGAAAAATAAGACTAAAATTTTTCTTTTTGCGTGTTAGAGTGGTCAATAAATTAAAAAAGATTTTTGGTAAAACAAAAAAGGATTCGGGTAAAATTAATGGTTGATTTAATTAGAATAGGAAGTTTAGCGAAAACCGCATCCACAAGCCTACTAAACCTTAGTGAGGAAAGGGTGAACAAGGTTTTGTTAGACGTTGCAAACCTCATCCGTGAAAATGCGGAGTTTTTGAAGGAACGCAATAAAATAGATATGTCGGTTGCCGAAAAATCGGGAAGGAGTGCCTCGTTTTTAGATAGGCTTTTGCTTTCGGACAAGGTGATTGAATCCATTGCAGAGGGCATTGAACAAGTCGCAGAATTGTTCTCGCCCTTAGATAAAACGACCTATCAATATAACAATGATTTTCAAGGTATATCGATAACCCAAAAAACCGTGCCATTTGGCGTAATAGGCATTATTTACGAAGCCCGTCCAAACGTTACGGCGGATGCTTTTGCACTTTGCTTTAAGACCAAAAACGCCGTGGTGTTAAAGGGTGGTAGTGATGCTATAAACTCAAATATCGCAATGGTAAGCGTCATAAGACAAGGTTTAATTAAAAACGGCGTTGATGAAAATGCGGTTACGGTGATAGAGGACACGTCAAGGGAAACGACTTTAGAGTTTATGAAGCTTAAAAAATACGTTGACCTTTTAATTCCAAGGGGCAGTGCTTCGCTAATTAAATCGGCGGTCGAAAATTCCACGATTCCCATAATCGAAACGGGGTCAGGGAATTGCCACGTTTACGTGGATAAATTTGCGGACGTAGATAAGGCGGCAGAAGTTATCTTTAACGCCAAAACCCAACGTTATAGCGTTTGCAACGCTTGTGAATCTTTGGTAATCCACGCCGATATACTTGAAAAAGCACTTCCAAAAATCGCACTAAAACTTTCCGAAAAACAGGTTGAACTTCGCCTTGACGAAAGAGCGTATAAAGTGCTTAAAAGTGGCGTTCCCGCAACGGAACAGGACTTTTACACCGAGTACGGCGATGCTATAATATCCGTTAAAACGGTGGATAGTATAGACGAGGCAATCGCACATATAAACGAACATAGCACCCACCATAGCGAAGCCATCATCACGGAAGACAAAAATAGAGCGGAAAAATTCTTAAACGAAATCGATTCTTCATCAGTGTATCATAACGCATCGACACGTTTTACGGACGGCTTCGTCTTTGGTTTTGGTGCGGAAATCGGTATAAGCACCCAAAAACTTCACGCCCGTGGGCCTATGGGGCTAAACGCACTGGTTACCACTAAGTTTTTAGTAACCGGTAACGGTGCGGTAAGAAAATAAATGATAAAATATACCCACCGCAAAATTTGCGGTGGGTTTTTACTTAAATAAAAGGCAAGCGTAGATAAGTTCGCTTGCCTTTTTTATACGTTCTAATATGCACGGGAAACGTGGGGTAAATTATGTAAACAGCATTACTTTTTATGTTCCTTTCTAAATTCGGTCGGTGGCATACCCACTTCTTTTTTGAAAACTCTTAAAAAATTTGATAAAGAGTTAAACCCGCACAAAAACCCAACGTCAACTACGTTAGTGTCGGAGAATAAGAGCAGCTGTTTTGCATAATTCACTTTTAGGGAATTGACGTAATCGACGAAAGACATGCCGAGATATTTTTTGAATCTTTGCGAAAAGTAGTTGGGGTTAAAGTGAAAGGTGTTAGCAACGTCAGTGAGAGAAATATTTTCCTTAAAGTGTAGGGAAAGGTAATTAATTATTAAAGAAAGTTCGTTTTGTTTTTGGCTGGCGTGGTTTTTATCCGAGAAAAACTTTCTGTAAATATATATCATTACGTAGTGCAAAAGATTTTTTATTGCGTTCTCTCTATCGAAAAATGAATTTTCGTATTCATAGAGTAATTTTTCCAAAAAACATCTAACAATTTTGTCACTGTCGTCTAAAGAGTGAACGACGATATTTTCCACCTTGTTTAATAGTGCGACGAATATATACTCAGGTAATAACGACCCGTCGAAAGAAAGGTTTATGATAGAGTATTTATCGGTGGGTGAAATGCTATGGAAGTCGTTGGGGGAAAGAAGAAAAAAGTCCCCTGCCTTTAATAAATAATGTTTTCCGTTAAGAAGCATATCCGCTTCGCCCTTAGTGATATACTCTAATTCAAAATAGTTGTGGCTGTGAAGCGGAAAGTCCTCGCCGATTTCCTTTTGAACTATTTGAAGTTGTATATCGTTAGAGGTAAATTCCTTTAATTGCAGTCGCTTATTCATAGTGGATATTGACTGTTGTTTGCTTTGTTTTTTCAAAATAACTTCCCCATTTTTTTAATTCTCTTGCCCCTATTATTCGTTCAAAAAAATTTTTTGTCAATATCAGTTTGAATATAACTGTAAATATTAGAATAAAGAGTTAAAATATTACAGTTTTTGTATTTTTTTGTAATAAAACTGAGAATACTGAAATATGTACTGAAAATATGGATTGATAACCAAAATTAAATAGGATAAAATTAAATGTGTAAAATGCGATAGTGGTATTTTATTGTGAAAAGGACAGGGCTTAGGAGAGAAATTATGCTTTTGAAAGAGTTCAAATTTACGTATATCGAAAATCAAAAAAAGACGAAGGAATATCGAACTTTTGACGACTGTCAAACTCTGGGTGGCGAAACGGTTTGCCTTCCTCACGACGTCGCGTTATCCGTAACCGAACATAAAACGTCCGACCAACTTTTTTTTGGTTCTAATATAAAATCATTGCAAGATAAAGAAAATCTTCACTGCTACTACTATACGAAATTTTCAGCAAAAGAGGGTAAATATAACCTTATATTAAATAGGGTTGACGTTTTTTCTGAAATATATATCAACGGTGAATTAGTTTTAACCACCGATAACGCTTTTATCTCTCACGAGACTGAAGTTTATCTAAAACCCTCAAACGAAATCGTTATCCACCTTTTGCCCGCAGAACTTAAAGCTAGGGAACTAACCCCACCCGTAAGCGTAAACTTTTTGCAGTACTCATACCCGTTTGCGTATATGCGTAAACCTATCCATCAATCGGGTTGGGATATATTGCCAAGAAATTTACTCGGCGGAATATTCGACGTGGTTAGGTTTGAAGAAGTAAAAACCGATTTTATTAAGGACGTGTATTTTTGCACGGCTGACTTAAAGGAAGATTCGGCATCTGTAATAGTTAGTTATAGCCTCTCGATCTCAGGCGACAAACTATCCGACTATGAAATCAAGGTAAGCGGTAAATGTGAGGATAGTGAATTCGGTTCAAAAGTTTCGGTGTGGGGTATTGCAAACAAACTTAAATACGAGGTCAAAAACCCCAAACTTTGGACCATAAACAATTTTGGCAAAGCAAACTTATATACCCTTACTTTAACTCTTTATAAAAAAGGTAACCCTATTGACGTGTATGAGCGTAAAGTGGGGATAAGAAGGATTGAACTAAAATATAAAAACGACGATAACGGCGGTGTGTTTGACTTTGTTGTAAACGGTGAGCGTGCCTTTATCAAAGGTCTAAACTGGGTACCGTTAAGCCCCTTCCACTCAGAAGCCGAAGATAAGATGGACGAAGCCCTGGCACTTATGACGGACACCAAAATAAATATGGTACGCGTATGGGGCGGTGGCTATTACGAATCGGAAAAGTTTTACGATTACTGTGACGAACATGGAATTCTCGTATGGCAAGACTTTATGATGGCTTGCGGAATATACCCGTGGGACGATGAGTTTTCAAAGATTATGACGAAGGAAGTCACCTATATCGTAAAAAGGTTGCGTAACCACTCGTCGCTTGCCGTTTGGGTGGGGGATAACGAGTGCGATATGTTCGCAACTAACTTTGATAAACACGTAAATCCAAACGATAACGTGATTACGAGAAAGGTTATTCCAAATCTTATCAAGATACACGACTGGTCTAGGGTGTATATCCCGTCTTCACCTTGGATAGACGAATACGTTTATAAAAACGGTTGTCAACCCAGCGAAGCACATACTTGGGGACCAAGGGATTTTTTCAAAAGCGAATATTACACCCATTTATTAAGTGCTTTTATTAGCGAAAACGGGTATATGGGTTTTCCGAATATAAGTGCTATCAAAAAGTTTATATCAAAACCCGTGCTTGAAGACTTCTATAACGAAGAATATATGCTACACAGTACCAACCCCGAAAAGGACGGTGCGTATTCGTTTAGGATGGCAATGACCATAAACGAAGCGACTGAAACGTTTGGCAGCGAGCCCAAAACCTTAAAGGACGTAGTCGTTCAAACGCAAATCGCCCAAGCCGAAGCGGTAAAATTCTTTATTGAAGATATGCGTGTAGGAAAGGTTAGGCGTGGCGGAATATTGATATGGAACTTAGTGGACGGTTGGCCACAAATATCCGATAGTATAGTCGATTATTACCAGACTAAAAAACCCGTCTATAAATACTTGCAAAACAGTTACGAAAATTTAGCCCTTATAATCTCAGAAACGGACGACACCGCAAAATTAAACGTCGTAAACGACACTCTAAAAGATGAACGATTTACTTTTGAAGTGGTTGACTGGGAAACTAAAAAGGTTATCTGTCAAGGCACGGATAGCATAAAGTCAAACGGGTATAAGGACTTGTGTTCGTGGAAAAAGGACGGTCAAAGATTTTACGTTATAAGGTGGACTATTGACGGGAAAGCGTACGTAAACCACTTTATAACCGACATTAAAAACGTACCCGTAGAAAAATATTTATCCTTTGCAAAGGATATGGGATTTAGTTATCCCGATGCAGAATAGGTTAAATGCAAGGCAACTTGTTTTTATAAAAAATAAAATTTTGAAGGAGGCTTTAAATTTTATGAGACAAAGAAGAACTTATGAGACGCCTGAATTTTGTTTGTTTCTATTAAATAGTGACGACGTAATGAAGGCAAGTACCGCAGTTGATTCGTTTTCTAACGAAGCGACCGACAACTTAGTGGTAACCCCGGGCAGTGGATGGTTTGGAGGTATCTAATATGAAAAGAACGAAGAATTTATTTTTAGTAAACCTTTTAATCGTGTTATTTGCCGTTATGACCGCATTTGGCTTTATGTCAATGAATAACGCAAAACCCGTTTCGGCAGATGATTCTATCCCAACCGAGTTTTCAATGGAAAACTTAGGCTCTGTTCGTTTATCGGGGGATTCAGGTATAAGATTTTTGACTAACGTACCTAAAACGGTATATGCCGAAAACCTTGCTAACGCCGAGGACGGAGCAGTTGAATACGGTACTTTGTTTTTACCCGCTTTACAAATAAGCGAGCAAAACCCGTTATCGCTCGATAACTTGTACGACGAGGTGGCTAATCCGCAAGGTGCAGTAAAAGCGGTAACCAAAAACTTCTTACCCGCGTTTGCACCAAGTAATCAATACTCATCGTACTATGCGTACGTTTCCGCTTTAACCGAAATTCCCAAAGAGGCAATCGG
>SVIL01000036.1 GCA_015069505.1 Clostridiales bacterium | reverse complement strand
GCATCGGGATTGATTAGATAATTTTTACTCTCTTTGACGTTAAAATTTTCGTCGGTAAGACAGTAGCCAAACTCACACAGTTTGCCAAGTCCCCCGAAACAATTTGCACATTCAACGTCAAAAAATAAAAAATCCATCTTTAGCACCCTAAGTCAATAACTTTTAACCATAAAAATAATATCACAAGCCCTGCCAAAAAGCAAGAAAATTGATTATTTATTATTTATACTTTTATTGACTATTTATGCGCTATGCGCTATAATACAAGAAGTTAGAAACTTGCTTGCAAGGGTTTATAACTTCGCCGTGTTTCAAACGAGAAGTGCAAAAACCCTTGTTTTTGCAGTAAAACGCTAGTTTTACAAATACACGAGCATAGCGAAGTGGTTTTACTTCTTTTAGTTTTTAATACAAGGTGTTATATGATTGAAATCAGAGAGAAATGTTTACAAGGATATAATTTTATTGATTTGTTTGCCGGAATCGGTGGATTTAGGCTCTCGTTAGAGTCTTTAGGGGCAAATTGCGTATATTCAAGTGAGTGGGATAAATATGCACAAGAAGTGTATAAAAACAACTTTGGCGACACCCCCGACGGCGACATTACTAAAATCGATGAGAAGGCTATACCTAACCACGATATTTTATGTGCGGGGTTCCCTTGTCAAGCATTTTCAATCAGCGGAAACAAGTTGGGGTTTAACGATAGTCGAGGAACGCTTTTCTTTGACGTTGCAAGGATTGTCAAAACAAAAAAACCGCTTGTAGTTTTTATGGAAAACGTTAAAAACTTTGCTTCACACGATAACGGTAAAACCCTAAGAGTCGTACAAAACACGATGGACGAATTAGGATATGATTTTTATAAAAAAGTTATCAATTCTACAAGTTTTAACATCCCGCAAAACCGTGAAAGAATTTATATGGTCTGTTTTAGAAAGGATTTGGGGATAAACGACTTTACTTTTCCCCTCTCAATAGCGTTAACCAAACACTTGGAGGACTTTTTGATTGATGAAAGAAACGTTCCCGAAAACCTTTACGTAGATAGACCTGACATTTTTTTTAACGACACGGTTGACGACAAATATTCAAATAAAACAATACGGCTTGGCACAGTAAACAAGGGTGGACAAGGCGAAAGAATATACAGTACAAAAGGGGTTGCAATAACATTATCCGCATACGGCGGCGGTATATTTGCCAAAACAGGCGGATATCTCATAAATAACAGGACTAGACGGCTTCACACAAGAGAGTGTGCAAGAATTATGGGCTTCCCTGACGAATATAAAATTTGTAAAAATTCTTCGCAAGCATATAAACAGTTCGGCAATTCCGTCGTTATCGACGTATTGCAACACATAGGGATTGAGATAGCAAACAAACTTAATCAAGAGAGAGTATTAAACCATGAACGAAATTGACTTTAAACTTTATCTTGCTAAACAAGGTTTTTCCAAAAAAGTTGCAAGCGACTTGGTTTCAAGGCTAAAACGTATTGAAAAAGAGTTTAACGTGCAGGAAATTGATAGCGAATACGAACGGGATAAATGTGCATATATACTAAATTTATTTAATAAAAAAGGGCTTAACGATGATATGCAAACGTTTTGTACGTCGCTACCCGTAGGTAGTTATCAGTTAAGCACCTTTAAATATGCGTTGAACAACTATATAAAATTTTTAGATAATTTTTATAACAAAGCCTTGATAAAATCCGACTCATCAAGCCCTTTATAATCTTTTTTCAATTTCACTGAAAAAATTACGTTATAATTATAAGTGTTTGATAGTTGACGAATTTCATATCTATCGTCTCTTTTTGAAAACATATATTCGTAATTGTCCAAAACAAACCTTTTTTTATTGACGGTTTCTTCAGTTTTAATAAACATTTTTTGGCTTTCTTGGAATACGTCTTTTATCCCCAACGAGTCAAGATAGTTCATAACCACACCCATTTTACCACGACTAACTTCCGTGGAACCGCTTCTCTTAATCCTATATTTTGCGGTTATCTTAAAGGCGTTTGCCACGTCACAAAGTGGAAAGAGTTTATAATCGTTCGTTATTATATATTTAACCCTCTTTTTTGTATAATGATCAATTATCCATTTTGCAAAAATGCTTTCGTCCAAATCTATCTTCTTTCCCCTTGTCCCTGCAACGCTGAACGAATCAAAATCCTTATTCATAAATTCAATAATTTCTAACGCTTCTTGCGTTGCCTCGTCGTCGTTTTGAAGGCTATAAACAAACTCCTTCTTATCGCAATCTGGAAGCACTACGAATTGCCCGCATTGTGCAGGGCATTTTTTTGTTTCAATATAAAACTCTTTTCCGTTATTTAGCACAACTTTTATATCTGAAACGTTTGAATTCTTTCTACCCATTTCTTCAAAATTTGCATACGTAGAAAAGTTGTTTTTTAAGTATTTGCAACAATCTTTTTCAAATTCTTCCCATTTTGACATAATGATTTCCCCTTATGAGTTTTGTAATTTAAGTTTTAAGTAGTTTTTTTATTATAAAACACTGCAAGCGTTTGGGCAATATATTCAACAGTTTTAACAGTTTGTTGGTATGCTTTTTATAGATTAGTTTAGGGCGAGAAACGGTAACCGCCTTAAAGTAAATTTTTGCAATCTTTTCGGGCGGTAAAGGCTTGCCCATAAACGTTTTTACGATAGAATAAAAGTTTTTGGACTGCTTTTTATATAGCACGGTCTTGTCCGTAAGTTCTTTGGTTTTTTGAAGTGAACCTTGCGAAAGGTTGGTGTTAAACGCACCCGGACGAACGGTTATTACTTTCTGCCCCAAAAGGTTAAGTTCTTGCCTTAACGCTTGCGAATACGAATCGAGTGCGGTTTTGGTCACGTTGTATATCCCGTTAAACGGCATAGGGTCAAGCGGTGCGACTTCGCTGGTGGTGATTATAACCCTGCCGTCTTTTTTAAGCAACGGATAAAATATCTTGTTTACAAGCACGGTACCCATAAAATTTACGGCAAAAATATCGTTTAACTGCTTATTATCGACTTCTATAAACGAATCTATTAAAAATATCCCCGCAACGTTTATTATGGCGTCTAACACAACGCCACCCGCTTGCAGTTCCGCACATACCCTTTTTATATCACTCTCGTTAGTTACGTCCATTTTTACAAACTTAACGAAAGATGAGTTAAAAGGTCTTTCATTTAAATCCAAAGCGTAAACGAAAATACCGTTACGTGATAAATATTCTGTTACCGCCCCGCCTATTCCACCCGAAGCACCCGTGACTAAAACTGTTTTCATCATAAGTTTATTCTACCTTTTTTATTCGCGATTTGCAAGAGTTTATTAAAAAAACATACCCGTTAACCTAAAATTAGTTTTGAATTTTGCATAAGGCTATGGTATAATACGGTTATGGAAAAAATTGAAAGCTTTAAAATTAATCATCTTAATCTTTATTCGGGACTTTACGTTAGCCGTGTTGACGAGTTCGGTCAAGAGGTTATTACTACCTTTGATTTAAGATTTACCGCACCTAACCGTGAAGAGCCTTTACAAGTCCCCGCAATGCACACCTTAGAACATATCGGGGCAACTTTTTTTCGTAATTCAAAGATAAAGTCCAAAGTGGTTTATTTTGGACCTATGGGTTGTAGGACGGGATTTTACCTACTTCTGCACGGAAATTTAAGCAGTTTGGATATCTTGCCCCTCGTTAAGGACTTTTGTTCTTTCGTCATATCCTTTGAGGGCGAAATCCCAGGGGCTAAGCCCGAAGAGTGCGGGAACTATTCCGAACAGGACTTAAACACGGCGAAAATCTACGCCAAAAAGTATCTTGACGATCTTACAAAATACAACAGATTAAAATATTAATTTATCTTTTCAATAAAATTTCAATATAAAAATGCTATTCTTTTGTCATAAAACGAAAGAGGGCATTTTTTATTATGGAATTTTTATATTGTATTTTGTATCTTATAATTATAAGTGCTGTAATTTACGTGGTAGGAAGGGTTTACCCAAGACGCTGGATTAAAGAAAACAGTTTCCCGTTTAAGCCCTTAAAGATTGAACGGAACGGGAAGATTTATGACAAATTAAAGATTAAAAAATGGAAGTTAAAGTTGCCTGATGCGAGTTTGTTCTTTCATAAAATATTCAAAAAAATCCCAACCAAACGATTAGAGGGCAATAAAAAAGAAAAAATTGCCGTGCTTATAAAAGAGAGTTGTGTTGCTGAAATGACACACTTCGTAGCCTTAGTTTTAGGGTTCTTTTGTATAAAAATTTGGAAAAATATGGGCGGATGGATAGTTTCAATCGTGTTTATGATTTTAAATTTGCCTTTTATCTTGATACAGCGTTATAATAGACCAAGGTTTATTAACGCACTTGCATAAAAAGTTTAACCCAACCAAAAAGAACTTGCAAAGTAATTGCAAGTTCTTTTTTATATCTTGGTTAAATTTACTTGAATAAATTCAAACTCTTTTTCCTTTCCGCACACAGCCAACTTATAACCGCCCGCCAAGTCGAAGTCCTTAAAATAGAATTTATCCTTAAAAATATCTTGTACAACCTCTATTTTGTCCCTTAAAAATTCCACGCAAAACCCGTTAAGTTTAAGACCTATCCCAAGCCCTACCGCTTTAATAAAACTCTCTTTTACCGCCCACGTCCTAAAAAATCTATCCTCTACGTCACCTTTGCCGTTAGCAAAAATATACTCGACTTCAGACGGGCAAAAATAACGTTTTGCTAACTCTAAATTGACCGCTCTCTTTTCTTGAACGTCACACCCAACTTCGCCGTTTGATATAGCACAAGCCACCATATCCCCCGAGTGAGAAAGGTTAAAGTGCAAGTTACCGTCTTTTAAGTACGGCTTGCCGTTTTCACCTACCACTACATCGTGAGAGGTTATACCTTCTTCTTTTAATGCGTAGTTTAGTAGCACGCCCGCCCCTAAGGATAGCCTTTTATCAATAGGGTCTTTTGTACCGTCGATTTTTTGTTTGCGGTAATCGGGCATTTTGGCGTAACGATTTAAAAAGTCTTGCCCTATCCCAAAGCCGTCTATGGTCGAAAAATAAACCTTAATCATTATCTTAATCCTAATCTTCGTTTATAGTTTCGGGTAAAATCGAAATATCCGAACGTGCGGTCACGTTCCTTAAACTTCTGTCAATAGCACGAGTCCTTACACCTATAAGTTGGTCAAGATCGCTACTTGCCCCGTTAAGTTTTTTCTGAATACCCTCTATAATAGTGCCGAACTTTGAAAATTCTTGTTTTACCGCACCTAAAATTTCCCAAACCTCGTTGGATTTTTTTTGGATTGAGAGGGTTTGGAATCCCATTTGCAAACTATTTAAGAGTGCCGCCATAGTCGTGGGACCCGCTACTGTTATGCTAAACTTTCTTTGAAGTTCGTCAACAAGCCCTAACTTGACTATTTCGGCGTAAAGCCCCTCTACGGGCAAAAACATTATGGCAAAATTAGTGGTGCGGGGCGGATTTATATACTTGTCCTTGATATCCTTTGCCATTGACTTAACGGTGTTTATAAGTTGCTTTTTCTTTATCTCGAACTCGCTAAACTCACCAGTTTCGTAAAGCGATTGCATCTCTGCATATATGGTGTAAGGGAATTTAGAGTCGATAGGCAACAAAACTTCGCCCTCGTCCCCGCCCGGAAGTTTAACGGCAAATTCAACGGGCTCTCTTGAATTTTTGCCCGTGACGACGTTCTTTACGTACTGCTCAGGGGATAGAAGTTCGTCTATTATTGCACCTAACTGAATTTCGCCTAAAATACCCGTGGTCTTTACGTTGGATAACATTTTGGAAAGCACGCCGACCTCAGAGGATATTTTTTGCATTTCACCTATGGTTTTACTAACACGCTCTAATTCGGCAAGCAACATCTTAAACGATTCGTTAAACCTTTCGTTTAAGGTCTTAGTCAAATTCTCATCCACGGTTTTTTGGATTTCAGAAAGTTTCTTTTCATTATTAATCGCCATAGTTTGAACGTTACGTTCTAAGGTTTGGCGAATTTGCTCTAAACTATCGGAAAGCTTTTTTTCAAGCGTAGCGAGTTGGTATTCCGTAGTCTTTCTACTCTCTTTAAGCCTTTCGGACATATATTCTAAATTGACTTTGGTCTCTTTATTTGAATATTCCGCCGTCTTTTGCAAAGCGGACGATATTATGGATACGTTTGATGAAAACGAGGATATTATATCCGTTTTATCCTTTTTGGTAAGCCCCTCGTTATCGTCGTTCTTTTTAACTATAAGCAATATTACACTGATTAGCGAAAGCACTATTAATACTGCTAACAAAATAATAATTATTTCCATTTTATCCCCCTATTGACCTATTTTATTGTATCACAAAACCCATTTATTTGCAATAATAGTTTATTAAACTTGGTGCTAAAAATTTTTAATCTATCTTAAACAAATATAAAATCTTGTTTTGTCTTTACTTTTATTGACTTTTAGCGGGAAAAATAATACAATATAAGCGTTTAGTTTAGGAGAGTGTATTATGGCTAAAACTACTATTGCAAAAAAACTTGCTAAAAGAAAATACCGCCCCGCACCAAGGATTATATCTTCGTTATATAAGTTCATCATGGTGAATTTGGTGGGCAGAAAATACAAACCAAACTTCCATATTATCGATAACGTCAACGACTGCGACGGTCCTTGCTTCGTTATTTTTAACCACCTATCAAGAATTGACCATATGTACGTTTGCGGTATAACCTATCCAAGAATTACTAATATGATGGCGGGGTACAGCGAATTTTATCGCAAAAAATTCTCTACGATATTTGCACTTAACAAAGTAATCCCAAAAAAGAACTATTCCCCCGATAGAATTTCTATCTCGGGCGTTAGTCAGGTGCTTAAAAAGGGCGGTTGCGTAACCTTTGCACCTGAGGGGCTTGCGAGCGATTACGGTGGGAATAAGCCTATCGTACCCGGCACCAGCAAAATGTTTAAGCACTTTAAGGTGCCCGTATATTTATGCTATCTTGAAGGGCAATATTTACAAAACACCAAGGTTTGCTTAGACGAGCGTTTGGGCGAAACACACGCAACCCTTTCCCTATTATTCTCAAAAGAGGACGTGGAAAGATTGTCCGTTGAGGAAATGGACGATATTATCAACGAAAAGTTTAAGCGTAACGAGTACGAGTGGAATAAGGAAAAGAAGATTAAGTGGAAAACTTACGGTAGAATTTGCCACCGCTTAGAAGATTTTTGTTATAAATGCCCTAAGTGTGGGAAAGAGTTTACTATGAAAGGCGAGGGCGATAAGATAACCTGTTCTAACTGCGGAAACGGTGCGACGATGGACGATTACTATCAGTTCCACCCCTTTGAAGGTGCAGTTATCCCCGAATCACCTTACGACTGGGTGGAAAATCAAAGGATGGATATAATCAAAGAAATCCGTGAAAACCCAGACTATTATTTTGAAGACGAGTGTCAAATAGGCAACCTTGACGAGTACAAACTTATCGGCAAAAATAAGACGAGTTTTATCGTCGGTGAGGGCAAAATTAGGGTTGACCACAAAGGTATGCACTACGTTGGCACGAGAAAGGGCGAACCTTACGAATTCCACGTGGATTACAAAAACTTATACACCTTGATTACCGAAGTGGATTCAAGTTACTTTAACTTCTATCTAAACGGCGAGTACTTTGACGTGTTCCCTAAACACCAAACGGTCGGAAAGTTTTGCTTGTTAGTTGAAGAAATGCACCGCTATCACGTCAACCACTACAAAAACTTTAAGTGGAAGGAATATATGTACGAGGGCTTAGAACTCGGAATCGACCTTAAAGAAAAGAATTAAAACGGCATAAAAAAGCACCTTGCGGTGCTTTTTTGTTTTACTTGTAATGTAAAAATCGGCAAGAAATACTCTCGCCGATTTTTTTAGTCAGCCACTATTTGATTGTATCCCCGTCTTCTAATGCTTTTATACAAAGTCGTGTCCTATTCGCTTGGTCTTTATCTATGTACCCCTTATCTATACTTGGCAAACAAACTAATATTATTACACCGATAAGGGAAAGAAAAATTCCGCCAAAAACCCATCCGACTACGTTCCTACCCTTTCTAAACGCCACCACGGTACATACGAGTGTGCATACGATAGATATAACGATTCCTACGCTTAGCAAAATTTCAAATACCATCGGGTCAAACGCACTAAAATTCATATTCCACCAAAACAATCAATTTTGTTTTAATATATTATAGAATATTCTATATGTCAAGTATTTTTATAGAATTTTCTATATACTAAAAATATGGAATTAGAATTTAAGGAAATTTTGAAAGAATTTTTAATAGAAAATAGTTTGACGCAGGTTGCTTTTGCCGACAGAATAGGCGTAAAACAAAGTCAGGTTAGCGAGTGGCTAAAAGGCAAGGCAAAGCCAAGTTACGATATTTTGAAGAGCATGGCTATATCCTTTAACATTTCGGCGGACTATTTTTTGGGAATTAAAGATAATTATTAGAAAACAAAAGGTGTGCAAAACAAATTTGCACACCTTTTTTACTTTTCTTACGCAAAATATTGCCCTTACTTTATAACGTCACAATAATCCAAAATTGAAAGAATAATGCCGATTAAAACGTAAAGGTCGATAAGACCGCCTACGATACCTACCACAAGCCCAACGATAGGGACAACTGATAGCACCCCGATTAAAATACCTGCGATAGCACCTATAACCAAGTAGATAATGACGTTGATTAAAAGCCCACCGATGCCGTTCTTTTTTTGAAAAGAAAATGGAAATAAGTTCTTTAACATATCTGTAATTACGCCTCCTATATAAAATATAATATTTATTTTTTAGATTTATTCTTATCTTTCAAATCTTCTGAGTTTATTTTACTGCGATACATAAGCGTTGTCAAGTTTTAGAAACACTTTACCCTATACAATTTAGAAATAAGTCGTACAGACACAAAAAAGATTTTTTAAGATATGAAAATTCTTGCACAAATATAGTAAATTTATTATAATAAAACGTATATAAAAACAACCAAAGGTGAAGATATGAAAATTGCAATTATAGGTGCAGGCATGATGGGGTCTGCACTCGCTTTCCCCGCAAGAGAAAACGGTAACGACGTTAGAGTGGTTGGAACTCCGCTTGATAACGATATTATTACAGGGTATAAAAAAACTAATAAACACCCCAAGTTTGAAAATGCGTTCCCTAGCGGTTTAAAGTTTTATTATTTTGAACAGATTAACGAAGCCGTTTATGGCGTTGATTTTATTATAGGCGGTGTAAGTTCTTTCGGGGTGGACTGGTTCTTAAACGAAGTATTGATGAAAATAGACCCTTCAATCCCCGTGATTTCAGTAACCAAGGGGTTAATTAACTTAGAAGACGGCACGCTTATTTCCTATCCCGAATACTGGGAAAGGGAACTTGCCAAACACAATATTACCCGTGATATCTGTGCAATAGGCGGGCCTTGCACTTCTTACGAATTAGCATATCACGACCAAACCGAAGTTGCGTTCTGCGGTAAAAACCCAAACACCTTAAAGATGATTAAAAAGGCTCTTGCGACCGATTACTATCACGTTTCTTTAACCAAAGATGTCATCGGTTTAGAAAGTGCCGTTGCCCTTAAAAACGGCTATGCCTTGGCAATCGCTATGACTATCGGGCTTTGCCAAAGAAACAACGGTATGCGAGAAGATTTGCACTTCAACTCTCAAGCGGGTGCTTTCTATCAGGCGACTAAAGAAATGAGAAAACTTTTAAGGTTACAAGGTGCTACCGAAGACTGTGAAAATATGGGCATCGGCGACCTTTACGTAACGGTTTACGGGGGTAGAACGCGTTTGATAGGTATTTTGCTTGGTCAAGGCTTAAGCTACGATGAAGCCGTTGCAAAATTAGACGGCGTTACTTTAGAGTCGTTAGTAGTTAGCAGAAGGGTTGCTACCGCCCTAAAAGTTAAAGCACAAAAAGGTATCGTTGACCTAAAAGACTTCCCTATGCTTATGCATGTTAGCGAGGTTTTAGATGACGGCAAAGATGCCACCCTACCTTGGGAAAGTTTCACTTTTGAACAAGTATAATTTAAATATTTTAGCTAAATTTTAGAAGAATAGTTCCTTTGTCCTCATAAACAAGGAACTGTTTTTATTTTGCGATTGCCAGTAGCTTTAGTTTAACACAGGAGTATTTTTTTGTCCATAGTTTAAGCTTTTTATCCACTTGCACAGCGAGTGGTTGTTTAGGACAAAAGAAAACCCGTCTGAACGTAAAAAGTTCAAACGAGTTGCTCTTGGCGGAGAAAGAGGGATTCCCACCTGTGTGGCCTACCCGCAAAACAGTCCACTGGACTGTTTTTTCGCCTTTGGCGAACACGCAACATAAATGTTGCTCGCTCCATATTCGAATCCCTCTACTCTTTTTCGCAAACAAAAATCCGACTGACATACGTCAATCGGATTTTCGTGGCGGAGAAAGAGGGATTCGAACCCTCGCTACGCTCAACGCATACTACTCCCTTAGCAGGGGAGCCCCTTGAGCCTCTTGGGTATTTCTCCGTACCAGTATAGTCAATTAAATTGTTTGTTCGTCCTTTCTTTTGGCTCCCCACTAAGGTCCGAAGCAGGGGGACGACGCGTTAAGCAAATTGTCCAGTGGACAATTTGTAGCCAAAGTCCGTGAGCACCCTTATGGTGCGAAAGTGGAGTCCCCTTGAGCCTCTTGGGTATTTCTCCAACCGCAAACTATTTTATTTTTGCCGTTAAGCGTAGTTTATGTTACCATAATTTTCGGGTTTTGTCAAAGGGTTTTTTATATTTTTATATATTTTGTCAAACTTTATTTTATCTAACTTAGTTTTGTGGCGGAATTTCGGGCAAAACTGCCGACCCGATAACCACAAGCCCACGGGTCGGGCGATAATAATCGGTGCGGATTTTTTCAGTTACGGTCTTTCCGTTTTTCTTTTTTATCAAATAGCCTTGGCTTTTAAGACCGTTTTTAGCGTATCTTAACACACGCCTTTCCCCTTCCAAAAGGTCGGGATACACCCCTTTATCGTCAACGAACTCCTCGTCGGGCGGTGGTGCAACTATTTCCGTCTTAACGCTCTTTCTATGAATTTCCTCATCCATAGGCTCGCCGTAAACTTTTACCGTTAGCCTATCCCCGTCTGCCGTTGCGTAAAGCAATATGGGGTTATGGGTACAGTTCTTTATTTTTAGGTCGCTACTGCCGTAACTTACCATTGCGTCAAAGGACGGCAAGACGTATCCCACGGGTAAACTGTGTGGGTGGTACTCTAAAATTTTTAGTCCTGCAAGCAAACAAGCGTTATAGACTGTGGTGGAAACTTGGCACACCCCACCGCCTATTCCGTCAACGAACTCACCGTAAGAAATTATCTTCGCTTTTTTATAGCCGTTTTTTTCGGTGCGTTCCCCTACCGTTAAATTAAAAGAAAATTCACCGCCCACGTCTATTAGCACGCCGTTAAGTTTGTCCGTGGCTATCTTTACGTTATGCTTTCTCTCGTCGGTCGAGGTGGCGTAATAGGTGGAAAACTCGGCTCTTAACACTATATTCTTTGGGTCAAGGTCGTAAAAAGGCATTGCGTAAACGCTTAAACAAGGCAAGCAAGGTATAAAAATTAAAAACACAATAAGCAGCACCGCCACTTTACGCTTAAAAATAGTAGAGTTCATCAAGTTAAGTATGGGTGAATTAGATAAGTTTAATACCGCCTTAAACGTAAAAAAGGTCCACCCGATAAGGGCGGACCTTCAAAAATTAAGTTTAGATTTCGGGGTCGATAAGACCGATGTCGCCGTCGTTCCTTAAATAAATTACCTGAACGGTCGCCGTCTTAACGTTTTTGAAAACGTAGAAGTTATGACCCAAAAGTTCCATTTCTTCAATAGCCTCGTCAACGGTCATGGGCGAAAGAGTAAACTTCTTTTCTTTAACGAGTTTGCCTGCGGATTTTTGTTCGTAGTCAAAGGCTTTATCAAACTCTACACCGCTGCTAAATGCATTGTTGGATTGATTTTTATCAAACCTTGTACGGTGCTTACGGATTTGACCTTCGAGTTTTGGCAAAACTGCGTCAAGGTTGTCGTAAAAATTATCGCTTGATGCGGTTGCCCTTACGAACTTGCCTGCATAGGTTAGCATAACTTCAGTGGTCAGGGAAGAACCTTCTTTCTTTAAGCATACTTTTGCGGACGTGTCAGGATTGCCAAAGTATTTGTCTAACTTGTTGATCTTTTGCTCGATTACGCCTTTAAGATGCTCGGTTGCGTTACAGTTCCTTGTTGTGATTTCTATCTTCATAAGTATTCCCTCCTTACTATAATATACGCAAAGCAAGGTCTATAACCCTTTTTATAAAAATATTTTTTTATAAATTATTCCTTTATTAGTACGAATTCCCCGTCCTTAGCGGTTAAAGTTACCGACGATTTATTAGATAAATTGCCACGCAAAATCTCTTCACTAAGTTTATCTTCAACGTTTCTTTGTATAACACGTTTAAGCGGTCTTGCACCGTACTCGTTATCATACCCCTTTTCTATAATAAGGTCCATCGCCTCGGGGCTGATTGAAAGTTTTACGTCTAAAAGTGCCAAACGCTTTCTTAGGCTTGTAAGCAAAATGTTCGCAATGCTTGCTGTGTCTTCTTTAGAAAGTTTATGGAAAATTATTATATCGTCTATTCTGTTCAAGAATTCTGGGCGGAATTTTCCCTTTAACGCATCCATATACTTATCGCACATTTTATCGTACTCAGCGTTAACGCCACCCGTAAACCCTAACGTGTTATGAACGGCAACTTCGGTCGCACCCACGTTACTGGTCATTATAATAATAGTATTCTTAAAGTCAACCAGCCTGCCCTTGCTGTC
>SVIL01000035.1 GCA_015069505.1 Clostridiales bacterium | reverse complement strand
TAACGATATATCCTTATAAATATCGTATCTTTCCATAAAAAAACCTCCCACACATTACACAAGTAATATATGAGAGTTTTTTTGGCTTTATGAGATATTTTTTATTAATCTTTATTTTTTTTAGCCGCCTCACGCTGGGCTTGTTTTTTCGCTTTTGCCTTTACGACCATTTCTTTTATCGAAGTCGGGTGTTCTTCCCCCGCAAGCATTCTTTCAATATTCTTTCTGTGTGCAAACCACGTAAAGAAACATATTAATAGTATAAGCATATTACTAAGTACTAAAAATAATGAAACGGTTTGGATTTCACCATACGTCAAAAACAGTCTTATGCTACCGCTTATAGCGGGTGGCGTTATTGCAATAAATGAACCCATCGCACCAAATTCAGTAAAATATATAAATACTACGGCGGCAAGACAACTCATTATTGCAACGCTTGCCCAAACTATGCCGTGAACGGATTCGCAAACGATAAACACGCCGATAGTTGATGCAATTCCCTTCCCGCCTTTAAATTTTAAGAATACAGGGTAGATATGCCCCATTACCGCCATAAATCCACATAGGTATATCGCCAAATCCGAAACGACAAAGGTGGTATTTTCAAAAGTCCTATCTTTAAGAACCAAAAAAGCGACCAAGGTCGGCAAAGCACCTTTCATAACGTCGAGAAAAAACGTCAGCAGTCCAAAGCCAAGCCCAAGGTTTCTGCTCATATTAAGCGTACCGGGATTTCCGCTACCAAGTTTTCTAATGTCGGTTTTTCTTGCCTTTGAAATCAACAATGCCCAGTTAACGTTGCCAAACAAATAACTTCCAACACCAAGCAAAACCATTATCCAAATACTACTCATTATCACCCTTTTCCCTTACGATAATTTTTATGGGCGTACCTGAAAAATCATATGCCCTTCTCAAACAATTTTCAAGATATCTTTTGTATGAAAAATGCATTAGATTTGCTTCGTTTACAAAGAACACGAAAGTCGGCGGATTTACACCGATTTCCGTAACGTACATAATCTTTAATCTCTTGCCGTTCATTGACGGTGGTTCACTTGCCCTAACGCAATCAAGAACGAGGTCGTTTAATTGACCGGTTGAAATTCTACGATTATTGTTTTCAAGAACTTTATTTGCAAGATCCAAAATCTTGTCCGTTCTTTGCCCCGTCTTTGCCGAAACGTAAATGGGTTCAAAGTAATCCATAAACTTCAAAGACTCTTTAAGATCTTGGTTAAACTTATTTATAGTGTAGGTATCCTTTTCAATAGTATCCCATTTATTCATTACGATAATAGACGGCTTACCTTGTTCGTGAACGTACCCGCAAATCTTAACGTCTTGTTCGGTAATCCCAACCTGTGCGTCAATCATAATAATACATACGTCCGCACGCCTTACAGCCCCGAACGCACGTAAAACACTATAATATTCTAAGTCTTCTTCAACGGCTTTTTTCTTTCTTATACCAGCCGTATCGATTATCATATATTTTTGGTCTTTATAAATAAACGGCGTGTCTATAGCATCCCTTGTAGTACCCGCTATGTCAGACACAATCGTTCTATCAAACCCAAGTAATTTATTACATAAACTTGACTTACCCGCATTTGGTTTACCAACAACGGCAAGTTTAATATACATATCGTCGGTGTTTTCACCAACGTCGTCAAAATGGGATACAACTTCGTCTAAAAGGTCTGCTATACCCGTACCGTGTTCTGCGGAAATTCCAAAAGGTTCACCAAGCCCTAAGTTATAAAATTCATATAACTTTTCAGGCGAATAATTATCAAGTTTATTTACGGCAAGAACGACGGGCTTCCCTGACTTACGAAGTTTCATCGCAACGTCTTCATCAGAAGCGTTAAGTCCCGTTTTAGCGTCGGTAAATAATATAATTACGTCAGCGGTTTCTATTGCGACTTCAGCTTGTTTTTGAATATGCTTCCACATAATGTCGGTGGATTTTAATTCAAGTCCGCCCGTATCGACAAGCGTAAAGAACCGACCGCACCACTCTGCGTCGGCATAAAGCCTATCCCTCGTTACACCCGGAAAATCTTCTACTATTGATATTTTTTTGCCTACGACCTTATTGAAAAAAGTTGATTTTCCAACGTTAGGTCTTCCAACGATCGCTACTAATGGATTTGCCACTTTACTACCCTACTTTTTAATCAAATTAAAAACCCGCACAAAATTATATTTCTTTTAATTTATTTAGTACACTTTGAAAGTGTGCGGGAATATTGCTTTCAAAGGTAACCGCCTTATTTGTTGACGGATGAATAAAGGTCAAAGTCTTAGCGTGAAGCAGTTGACCTTCAAGTTTGAATTTTTGGTTTTTATACCCGTATTCTTTATCACCGACGACGGGATGCCCCAAATACTTTGCGTGAACCCTTATTTGGTGCGTTCTGCCCGTTTTAAGCGAAAACTCACATAAAGTATAACCTTCGTACCGTTTTAACACCTTATAATCGGTAACAGCGTTCTTGCCACGCTCAACGACAGCCATTTTTGTTCTATCGTTAGGATTTCTGCCGATATCGGTTGCAACCCTGCCACTATCGTTTTTCAAGTTCCCTTCTAACAACGCAACGTAAATCCTTTTACAAGTCTTGTCCTCAAGTTGCTTAGCAAGGGCGACATGCGACTTATCGTTTTTTGCGACGACAAGTAACCCAGAAGTGTTTTTGTCTATTCTATGGACTATTCCCGGTCTTATAACGCCGTTTATCCCCGACAACTTGTCAAGATGAAACAAAAGTGCGTTTACAAGCGTTGAACCGTGCGTGCCATTACCCGCGTGGACGGTTAGTCCTTGCGGTTTATCAATTACCGCCAAATCGTCGTCTTGATAGATAATATTTAGGGGTATATCTTCAGGCACTACGTCAAGGCACTTGTTTTCAGGCACGCTTAACGTAATAACGTCGCCGTTTTTTATTATCTTATTGCTTTTTGAAGGCAAACCGTTGACGAGAAGATTTCCTTCGTCGCACATTTTTTTGATATGCGAACGTGTAAAATCTAAAACCTCTGAAAGATATACGTCAACCCTTTTGCCCAAAAGCAAATCTTTAACATCAATCGTCTTTGTTTCCATTTTTTGTGAACACCTTGTTTTCGTCAAGGAAAAAGTAGTGAATTATCATCAAAATTATTCCGACGGTCATAAAACTATCCGCCAAATTGAATATAGGAAAGTAATAATCGCCGAATATTAAACTTATAAAATCAACTACCCCGTTATAGGCAAGCCTATCTATAAAATTACCGATAGTCCCCGCGATGATTAGTATAAGAGAAATTATCAAAACCTTTTTTCTTTTTTTTAAAGCGTAAACGAAAAACGCAAAAAAAGCAATTAAAGAAACTGCCGTCAAAATCTTAAAGAATGTTTGTGCCCAAGAAACACCTGCCAAAAAACTCCAAGCGGCACCCGTATTGACGGTATATCTAAACTCAAAAAAGTTTGGTATTATCGTAGTTTTTACCCACTCGCCACCTTCATACAAGGTCTTAAAATATATCTTCGTTATCTGGTCAAACACAATTAAAAGAATAATTGCAACAGCCGAAACAACGCTTGTAATTATAAACTTTCGTCTATCAGTCCAAGTTCCTTGCATATATCCTCCAATTTAAGTTCGCCAGGGTTCAAAACTTCGTTAAGGTCAAAACCACCCTCACTTGTCGCCGCAATATAATCTTCTATTTTAGATTTTGGGTTAAAACCGTAGTTATTATTCCCCGTTGCTTTAACTAACGCATCGATTTCTTTTACAGCCAAAACGTCTTCTTTTTCGCCCAAAATCTTGCAAATGTTTTCGTATAACTCTCTGGCGTTTTTAACCGCACCGTAAAGCGGGTACTTTTCGGAAACGTACTGAAAATAACTACGCCATCTTTCCGAAAAATCTTTAAGTGCCAAAACTTCTAAGTGGTAGCGTTTTTCTGCATCACGCCTTATCTTTTCCGCTTGTTTTTCTGCGTTTTTAAGAGTTAAAGAGATAAGTTCGTCCTTTTCTTTAAACGAAACCAAAGATGCCGAAAGACTTTTATTTTCTTCGACAAGAGAAGCAATTTTCATTTGCAATTCTTTTATTTCGCTTTGGTATCGTTGTTTATAAGAGTCGAGAATTTGTTCAACCTCATCCCTCTTATACTTTTTTTTATCAAGTTCCACCTTATCTCCTATTAAGTACGCCCTAAATTTCAGGACCCCTTAGTTCAACCAACATCTTTCTTTTTAATTCATAAAGTTCGTCCGACAAATCCACTTTAAATAAATGCGGACTGTCAAGCCTTTTGTATTCATCCCAAAAACTGTCCATTTCCTTTTTAGCATATTCACTTATCTCTTTAAGTGTTGGCAGTTTATATACTAATTTACCGCCCTTAATGATAAGTTCTTGCAATGGACGAATAGTATAATCTATAAACGTAATCTTCTTCCACCTTTCAGTTGGGTGTGTCAAAACCAAAGGCTTAGAAACGTCAATGGGCTTTTCACTACGCAAGAAAATAACGTCAGCCTCAGCCTTGCCCGTTTTATTGTCATAAACACGGTATATATTCTTAAAGCCCGGGTTGGTAATCTTTGCAGGGTTTTCAGAAACCTTTATCTTAGGAATTTCTTTATCCCCTTCAAATATTGCCGATAGTTTATAAACGCCACCGAGAGCTGGCATATCCGCACTTGTGATAAGCTTGGTTCCAACCCCCCAAATATCGATTTTAGCACCTTGATTTTTAAGCGAATCAATACTCTTTTCGTCAAGATCGCCCGATGCACAAATCTTTGCGTTCGGATAACCCGCTTGGTCAAGCATTGCCCTTGCCTTTTTACTTAAATACGCAAGGTCCCCTGAATCAAGTCTAATCCCCCTTGGTTCATGACCTTTACTGCGAAGCCAGTCGAACACCTTAATAGCGTTTGGAACGCCACTTTTTAAAGTATCGTAAGTATCGACCAAAAGTAATGTGTTATCGGGATATACTTTTGCGTATTCCATAAACGCAGTGTATTCATCCTTAAAGTTCATAACCCAACTATGTGCGTGTGTGCCTGAAACGGGGATATCAAACATTTTACCGGCAAGCACGTTAGATGTGGAATTACAACCACCTATAACCGCCGCCCTTGCCCCGTAAATACCTGCGTCAGGGGCTTGTGCCCTTCTAAGTCCGAATTCCATTACCGAATCGCCCTTTGCAGCGTAACAAATCTTCGCAGACTTTGACGCTATCAAAGTTTGAAAGTTCATCATATTAAGCACTGCGGTTTCAATAAGTTGTGCTTGAATAACGGGTGCTTTTACCGTCAAAATAGGTTCGCCCGGAAAAACCATAGTGCCTTCGGGAACAGCGTAAATATCGCCCGTAAACTTAAAGTCTTTAATATACTCTAAAAATTCTTCTGAAAATATATTAAGACTTCTAAGGTACGATACTTCGTCTTCACCAAAATGCAAGTTAAGTACGTAATCAACGATTTGTTCAAGCCCGCACGCAAGTGAGTAAGTTATAGTCCCGTTTTGACGAAAAAACACGTCGAATACTGCAACTTCATCCTTGCGTTCGTGGTGAAGATACCCGTTCATCATGGTAAGTTGATAAAGGTCAGTTAAAAGAGTCAAATTACGCTTGTCCATTTTATCACCTAATATTTATTTGAAAGATTTTATCTCAGGAAGTTCTTCTTGAGGTTCTTCTTTTTCAGCAGCTTCTTTAAAAGCTTTTCTCTCTTCATAAGTTTTATAATCGTCAGACTTGTTTAGTGCGATATCTTCGGTCTTATTCCCGTTTACGATAAGGCTCAACAAAGCAATAATAGCAGGCACGCAAACTACGATTAACAACGTAACGTACCAAACCATTTTATAACTTATAAGCACGTATAGCACGGATAGTGCCAAAAGCCCTGCACTTAAAAAGAAATACCAAGGTGATTTCTTTATAAATCCAAGCACGAAAGAGAATACACCAAACCCGCAAAAAATAAAGAAAACGAAATTCAATAACGGATGTATCCATAAATTTAACGGTACTGCCCAGTCAATAATAGTCATTGCCAAAGAAAGTACCAAAATGCACAATGCGATTACGTAAACCAAACGGTTTTTCTTAGAATTTCCCATATGTACCTCCATTTCACATAGTCTTAACGTTAAAAAGTAAAATTACTTCGCTTTGCTAGAAAATTTGCAAGCAAACGTCTAATCTCCGTCATTATATCACAATAAAAATTTTTTGTAAATATAATTTACAATTTATAAAAGGGATAATTTTTGTTTTTTTGAAAGAAAACGGCTTGAAGGAAAAATTCTTTCAAGCCGTTTAATTATTCAACCGTAACCGATTTTGCAAGATTTCTCGGTTTATCCGGGTTTATACCCTTTGCCGTTGAAGTATAATAAGCGATAAGTTGCCAAGGCACTATATTTAAAACCGTTTGCAATTCCGAATTAACGCTTGGTACTTTTATAATTTTATAAAACTTTTGGGCGGTAATATCGTCCACTTCAAAGCAAGTAAACAATATTAATTTTGCACCCCTTGAATAAGCTTCTTCTGCGTTAGATAAAGTTTTTTCAAAAATAGTTTTTTGCGTAGCAAACACAACCACCAAAAAATCGTTTTCTATCAACGCCAAAAAACCGTGTTTTAATTCCCCTGCATAATAGGTATCGCAATTAACGTAACAAGTTTCTTTGATTTTTAGGCTAGTTTCTAACGCAGTGTAATAGTCTAACCCCCTACCTATCATAAAAAGTTTATCCTTTTTCTTAACGATATCCGCAACCTGCCTTTCCAACTTACAGTCGCCAAAACTCAAATCCTCATACAAACTTTTTATATCCGTCAAATCGTATTTTTCATTTTTTAGATAAAACTTTAACAATTTTGCGATTACTTTAAAAACAACTATTTGGCAAGAATACGCCTTAGTGGATGCGACCGCAATCTCTCTACCCGCACAGGTTGGAAAAAACACATCGACTTTCTTAGCAAGAGTACTGTGTGAAACGTTTATTATTCCTATGCTAAACACACCGTTTTGCTTGGCAAAATCAAATGCGGATATAGTGTCGGCAGTTTCACCGCTTTGACTGACGAATATAAACAAAGTGTTTTTATCAAAATACGGGGGATTATACCTAAATTCACTTGCAATAACCGCCGTACAGTCGATATTTAATTGATTTTTTAGTATATCCGCACCGATAAGCGATGAGTTATAAGCCGTTCCGCAACCCACTATTTTAATGCTTTTTATCTTGTTAGGGTTGCTTTTTAACAAAGACAGATAACCACTGCAATCAGAGTACTTTTCTAAAATACTTTTGATACAATCCTTGGTTTCAAAAATTTCTCGTATCATATTATGCGATGCCCCGTCCCTACAAACGTAATCGCTAACAGATAGGTCTTTAAGGATTTTTTGCACTTCACAGCGTTTATTTTTTACAAAAATTTCCCCTTCAAAAACGTAACCGTACTCACCGTCGTTAATCTCCACGTAATTATCCGAAAACCCACAAAAACAAGCCACGTCGCTCGCTATCATAACCGATTTTTCAGATTTTGCAATATATAAAGGGCTTTTATTTTTTGCAAAAAATATTTTATTACTTCCTTTTTTTATAACCGCAATGGCAAAACTGCCCCTTAAACACTTAACCACGCTTTCAAAGGTCTTAAAATCATCGGAATAAGTATATTCATCAAAGAGTTTTGCGATTATTTCCGTGTCCGTATTACTATAAAAATCGTAACCCTTTTTCAACAAGACGTTTTTTAGCAATGCGTAATTCTCAATAATACCGTTATGTACCACAAACCATTTTTTGCTTTTAGAATAATGCGGATGGGCGTTGATCTCATCAGGTCTGCCGTGCGTAGCCCAACGAGTATGTGCAATGCCCAAGCAAGCCTTTCTAAGCGGTTTAATCTTTTTTTCAAGGTTAAAAATCTCACCTTTTGCCTTGAAAACTTTAACTTTTTTTACGTTGCTTAAAGCCATACCCGCAGAATCGTAGCCACGATACTCTAAATCTTTTAGTTTATTAATAAGCACAGAGTCAACCCCGCTACCTACAAACCCCACGATTCCACACATATCAACTTTCCTCGTCCATACTTATTACAACGTCAACAATTTGGTTTGAAAGTTCTACGTTCAAATTTTTATCAACGCTTTCGACCATAATTCTAATCTTCGGTTCAGTACCTGACGCTCTGACCAGCACCCGCCCTAAACTGCCGATTTTAATGTTTATATCTTTTAACGTATTGCTTAATTTTTCACTGTTTATGATTCTAAGTTTATCTTTAACGGTAATGCTAACGTTTTCTTGTGGGCACAGTTTAAGTGGATAAAGGTTCGATAACTTAACGTCTTTTCCCTTCATAGCCGAAAGCAATAATAAAGAAGTTAATATCCCGTCACCCGTAGTCGCTATGTCTTTTATAATAACGTGACCGCTCTGTTCACCACCAAGCACAATGTCGTTTTCAATCATCTTGCGTAAAACGTATTTATCACCTATATCCGCCCTAATCAAATTAATCCCTTGTTTTTTCAACCCGTCTTCAACTGCAAAATTAGTGTTGCTGGTTCCAACTACCGCATTGCCCCTTAACAACCCTTTTTCGTAAAATATACGGGACAAAATATATAAAATCCTATCTCCGTCGACAACTTCACCGTTCTCGGCAACGGCAATCACCCTATCCGAATCTCCGTCATAGGCAAAACCCACGTCCGCCAAGTTTGAAAGGACGGCTTTAACTAGAGCGTCAACGTTAACCGCACCGCACTTATCGTTGATTTTTTCACCGTTGTTTACGCAGTTTAACTCTACGACTTCACACCCAAGTCTTTTTAAAATCAAAGGTGCTATAAAAAAAGACGCACCGAAAGCCCCGTCGATAACCACTTTTAAGTTATCAAGGTTTATATCTACACAGTCAAAAAGATAATTAACGTAATTATCTATTAACGAAAAATCTTGCTTAAAACAGCCAAAATGCGGATATTCACAAACGTTTTCACGAATAAACAACCTTTCAACTTGTTCTTCTTGCCTATCCGATAACTTATAGCCTTCACTATTAAAAATCTTTATGCCGTTATACTCGCCACTATTGTGCGAAGCACTTATAACCACACCGAAATCCGCACCAACGTTTTTGGTTATATACGCTATCCCCGCAGTTGGGCAAACACCTATATACACCACTTTACCACCGCCACAAACTACGCCCAATGCTACACCGAGCATAAGTAAGTCACCGCTAACCCTTGTATCACACCCTATTATCACGGTGGGGCGTTTCTTTATAATGGTAAGTGCGTTACCGATTTTTTTTGCGGTATCCACACTAAGTTCTTCATTAACAAGCCCCCTAATTCCGTCAGTACCAAAAAACACGCCCATATCTTCGCCCCTAATCTTTTAAATATTTTCTTGCCAAATCTCGTTTATTTATTTGCCTTTCCCGTCCGATAACAAAGTCCCAACTATCGCAGTTTTCAGTAACCGTAGTACCTGCACATATATACACGTTATCGCTTATATTCACAGGTGAAATCACGTTGGCGTTACTGCCTATAAAACAATTATTCCCAACCACCGTTCGCTGCTTAATTTTGCCGTTATAATTGACGAAAACGACACCACACCCAACGTTACAATTTTCGCCAAGCGTTGCATCGCCAACGTAAGTTAAGTGGGATATTTTACAACCGCTACCTATCACGGAATTTTTTATCTCTACAAAATTACCTATTTTGCAGTTATCGCCTATAACCGTGTTTGGCCTAAGCCTTGAATACGGTCCTACGCTACAATTTGCACCGATCTTCGACTTAGTGATATCGCTTGATTTAAGGGTAGTATTTTCGCATATAACAGAGTCCGACACGTAGTTAAACGGGTATAAAACCACGTTATCCCCGACGGTTATATCACCGTCAAGATAGTTATTACCGTAAACCACCACGTTTTTGCCAAACTTGACGTTTTTACCCACAAAAACGGTGCTTCTATCTAAAAATTTTACGTTACTATTATTTTCGTTGTTCATTTTTTGCCCCATAACCTAATTTATGCAACCTTGTTTTGCCTTGTTACAGTTTTTAATATCGGAAGTTGGGCGTTTGCTTGCAAGGACGCACAACTGATGGTTTTTCAAACGAGAAGTGTAAAAACGGTTAGTTTTTGCGGTAAAACGCAAGTTTTACAAATACACGAGCATAGCGAAGTGGATTTACTTCTTATAGTTTATAATACAAGAAGTTAGAAACTTGCTTGCAAGGGTTTATAACTTCGCCGTGTTTCAAACGAGAAGAGTAAAAATGAAAATTTTTACGGCAAAATTTATAATTTTGCAAATACACGAGTGAAGCGAAGTGGATTTACTTCTTTTAGTTTATAATATCGGAAGTTGGGCGTTTGCTCGCAAGGACGCACAACTGATGGTTTTTCAAACGAGAAGTGCAAAAACGATTAGTTTTGCGGTAAAACGTAAGTTTTACAAATACACGAGCATAGCGAAGTGGTTTTACTTCTTTTAGTTTATAATACAAGAAGTTAGAAACTTGCTTGCAAGGGTTTATAACTTCGCCGTGTTTCAAACGAGAAGTGCAAAAATAGAGATATTTTTGCAGTAAAACGTAAGTTTTACAAATACACGAGTGTAGCGAAGTGGATTTACTTCTTTTAGTTTATATTCAGTTAATTATTTGACTATTTAAACTGTTTGTGCTAAAATTATTTTTAATAGGTAGTTTTATGATAGGATTAGTAGTTGCATTAGAATCAGAAGCAAAAAGTTTTTTAGAAAGCATAAATATAGAAAAAGAATTTTTACTTGCGGGCAAAAAAACTTTCCTCGCAAAAGTTTGCGATAAAGATATAGCATTGATTATAAGCGGTATAGGAAAGGTCAACGCCGCAATCGCAACGCAAGTTTTAATCGATACTTATAGTCCGGAATACGTCGTAAACTACGGCACGGCAGGCGGGATGAACGGTAGCGTTCAAATTATGCAATATTATCTTATCGAAAAATGTTGTCAATACGATTTTGATTTATCCGCACTTGACCCCGTTCCCGTTGGGTATATTCAGGACTACGACACGGTATTTTTCAACTGTGATACCAAAGCAATAAACTTTTTACCTATAAGCCGTGTTGCAAGTGGGGATAGATTTAACGATAATGAATTTGATATAAAGACTATAAACGATATGCCCTGTTCTCTACGTGATATGGAAGGCGGTGCAATCGGGCAAGTTTGCACGGCAAACAACGTTAAACTTATTATGATAAAAGGTGTAACCGACGTTTATGGAAGCGGTACCGCACAAGAACAGTTTGTAAAAAACCTTGTCGCAGTTTCCAAAGGTTTTAGTGATATAATTAAATCGGTGATAAAATGTCTTTAACAGACTTTAAAAAATTACTTTTTGATAATTTTGACACCGAGTATGCTAAATTCTCAAAAAAACTTATCCCCGACAGTAAATACGATTTTATCGGTGTAAGAGTTCCCGATCTAAAAAAGATTGCCAAAACCATCGTTAAAGAGAAAAAAGAAGATCAGTTTTTAGAAAGTGAACATAAATTTTACGAAGAGTATTTTTTACACGGCTTAATTTTGGGATATTGCAAGAAAGACGTCTCAACACTTATAAAACTTATAAAAGAGTTTTTGCCGTATATTGACAACTGGGCAATTTGTGACGGGACCGTTCAGTCTCTAAAAATATTTAAAAAACATCCTGCCGTAGCCCAAAACTTTGCATTTGACTGCCTAAAATCAAATAAACCGTACACCGTTCGGTTCGGCATCGTTACCCTATTAACTTATTTTTTAGACGAAAATTTCAGTCAAAAAGTTATTGACGAAGTCGTAAAAATAAATTTCGATAACTACTACGTTAATATGGCGATCGCTTGGTTTTTAAGCGTTGCCTTGGTAAAACAATATAAATCAGCCATTTCATATATTGAAAGCAAGTCTTTACCTAAGTTTATACAAAACAAGACCATACAAAAAGCAATCGAGAGTTTTAGAATTTCAAAAGAGGAAAAAGAATTTTTAAAATATTATAAATTATAATTTTTATAAAAAGGAGAAAGTTTATTATGAGTGAATCTTCAGAAACCGTTTCAAAAAAACAATGTATCAGCACAATTATTTTTTGTGCAATCGCCTCGCTGGTGGCTTTTTTACCATATACATTGTCCCCCTACAGACCAGCGATAGAAGGCATGACTTCAGGTTACTTTTTTAGTCTTATACCTGAAGCTATAGGCTCTTTGGAACAATTATTTCCAATACCGCCTGAGCTACTATCAATGTTACAAGGATTTTCCGTTTCATTTATGCCCACGTACTTCTCAATCTTGGCAATGGATATCGTTGCAGCGTTATTGTTGCTAATATTCAGGTCAAATATTTTGAGAGTAATATTTAAGATTATGAGCGTTGTGCTTGCTTTCTACATGATTGTGGTTTCATTAATGGCACTTTTGAGTATTATCGGTAGCGTTTTCTATTTCATGGGCATTGTACCACCTAACGATCCAGCATTCGTTATGTTGATTGTATCGTCAAATCTACCGTTTTTAGGCATTTACCTATTCTCTACAATTCTCATTAGAAAACAATTCAAGTGGTTTTCAAAGTCCAAAGACTAAAATTACGTAAAAATAAAAAACGCCCCTTGCAAAATAATTTGCAAGGGGCGTTTTATATACTAAAATTTTTTAAACTAACGACGCCGCACCTATAATACCCGCATCGTTACCGAGCGTTGCGATCAAAAGTTCAACTTTTGGCGAGTTTTTGAAACCGTAATCATGGTCTTCACAATATTTTCTTACCCTATTCAAAAGGTAATCGCCTTGAGCACTTACACCGCCCCCTAAAATAAAGGCTTCGGGACGGAAAATATTAAAAAAGTTCATCATTGCTTCGGATAGGTATTTAACGTAATTGCTTACGACCTTTTCTGCCGACGCATCACCCTTTTTAGCGTTTTCAAAGGCGGTAAGACCGTTCACAGCCTCAATATCACCGTTTACACTATCCCACATTAAACTATCCTTATTCGCCATCATTTCAGACTTCGTTTGCCTAATTAAAGCCGTTGCAGAGACGTAGGCTTCCACACAACCGTTTCTACCACAAGAACAAGGTTCACCGTCAAGAATTAGCGTGGTGTGACCAACTTCCGTACCCTTTGACAGGTGACCTTCAAATAGTTTATTATCGATAATTACTCCGCCACCTACACCTGTGCCGAGCGTAA
>SVIL01000034.1 GCA_015069505.1 Clostridiales bacterium | reverse complement strand
CGGTATGCCCGGCAACTATATGGCAGGTGCAAATATCGCAGGCTTCTTAAAAGTAGCGGACGCAATGAAGGCTCAAGGCAACGTCTAATAAATAAAACGAAAAATAAAAAAAATAGCCCCGTAGGATTTGCTACGGGGCTGCTTTTTTATAAACGCTGTTTTTATATAAACAAGGTTTGGTGTTCGTTTTGTTTGTCCTTGGTGGCAAGGTTGTAAAGGTCGTTGGCGGTTACGTCCATATCAAAGCAACGCTTGGCGGTTTTTTTAAGTTCCACCTCGTCGCTTTTACGGATGAGTAGGGGAATAGCCGAGTTTTTGGCGATGGTGGGGATTAGGGCTTTACCCGTTTCGCTTACCGCAAGGACTTTGGCGTATAGCGGGGACTCTAAGCACTCTTTAACGAACTTTGCTTTTATGCCCAAAAGGGTACTGATAAGTATTCGGCGGATGCGTGTTTCGGTGTATCGTTTAGTGGAAACCTTTTGCACCAAGCCGTCTAAGGAAAGGTTGTCCTTAATCAAAGCCTTAATGCGATTTTCCAAACCCTCGGTACAGTCAAGGATTTCTTGCATTTCGCTTGCGGGGGTGGTGATGACGGAGGATAGTATCATCTGTTCAAAAGCGACGGGTGGGACTTTTAGGTCTTTATACACGAATTTTGGCAGGTTTGACTTAACCTTTCTAATTTTATTCTGCACCAAAAAGTTGCGTATGCTGGTCGCACTGGTCACGCCTTTTTTAAGCCGTTTATCGTTATGGTCGCCCTCCCGAAGCATGGGGTAGATTTGTATGTTAGAGTTGGCTTTTATTAGACCCTTTGTATATTCAAGCCCCAAGATATTGTTGGGGGAATTGATAAGGTTTTCGTCGTAGATATCCCCGTAAACGACTTTGACGGCGTTAAACTTTGCTTTGGCAAGAGATATGCCGCTATCGAGTTGGGTTTTTAATTCCTTTTTAAATTCCTTGCTTTCGTTGGTCATTGCGGTTGCCAAAGAAATATAGTCTTCTTTTTTGCCACTTTCAACACCAAAGCACAGTCCGCTG
Source organism: Clostridiales bacterium (assembly GCA_015069505.1). Classification (GTDB taxonomy): domain Bacteria; phylum Bacillota; class Clostridia; order Christensenellales; family Borkfalkiaceae; genus UBA1259. Next base: position 12,541 of record SVIL01000034.1, on the reverse strand, counting down.
GCCGAGCGTAGGTCGGATATTAACTTGACCGCACCCGTTGCGAAGATTTCAGCGTTTGCCGTTGCAAAAACGGTGGGCAGTTCAATGACCACGTCCGCACCCGATAGAACGGCGTGTTTTGCTCTTACGAATTTGTTTAGGACGGCAGGTTCACCGCGTTGGGTATAGTTACCGCTCATAACGACGATAAGACTTTCCGCACCGAGTTCGTTCTTGATATGGTCGATATGTTTAAGATGACCCAAGTGAAAGGGGTTGTATTCTGCAACGCAGGCACAAATTTTCATAAAAAAATCAAAAACCTCAATTTAACAATTTACTTTTTTGCTTAAATGTTGTAAAATATACTAAGATTAATAATATTTTACATTATTTTTCCAAAAAAACAAAGTAAATTAAAATATTTTTGTAAAAGGAGCGGAATTTTTATGTCAAACGTATTAGAAAACATTAAAAAACAAGCAGGGCTTCTCAACAAACACATCGTTCTTCCTGAAGGCGAGGACAAGAGGGTTGTTAGGGCAGCGGCTGAAGCAGTTAAAGAAAACATCGCAAGAATTACCCTTTTAGGTAACCTTGATGAAATAAAGACGGCTAACCCCGAAATCGACCTTAGCGGCGTTAACGTGGTTGACCCTGCAACTAATTCTAAGACGGACGCTTATGCGGAAATGCTTTTCAACGCAAGAAAGGGCAAAATCAACAAAAAGACCAGTCAACCCGAATTTGCTACCGTTGAAGACGCAAAGGCAAATATCTTAAAAGACCTTACTATGTACGGTGCGTTGATGCTTAAAGCAGGCGACGTTGACGGTCTTGTTTCAGGTGCTTGCCACTCGACCGCAAACACTTTAAGACCAGGTCTTCAAGTAATCAAGACTAAGGCAGGCGTTCCGCTCGTTTCAAGTTGCTTCGTAATGCTTGCACCCGAAAACGGAAATATCTATTGCCCAGAGGGCGTGTTCATTTACGGCGACTGCGGTCTTAACCAAAACCCGAATTCCGAAGAACTCGCTTACATAGCAATATCTTCGGCTGAAAGTGCAAAAGAAATCGTTGGTATCGAGCCAAGGGTTGCTTTCCTTTCACACTCGTCAAAAGGCTCTGCACGTCACGCTGACGTTGACAAGGTAACCGCTGCGGTTGCTAAGTGCAAAGAATTAGCACCCGACCTCAAAGCCGACGGCGAATTCCAGTTGGACTGTGCTATCGTTCCCGCAATCGCAAAATCCAAAGCACCTAACTCTGAAATCGCAGGTCAAGCAAACGTTTTGATTTTCCCTGACCTCGACGCAGGTAACATCGGTTACAAACTTACCGAAAGATTAGGTGGGTTTATGGCACTCGGTCCTATTTGTCAAGGCTTTGCTAAACCTATCAACGACTTGTCAAGAGGTTGCTCGTCTGACGACGTTAAGGCAGTTATCGCAATAACCGCACTTCAAGCAAAATAAATTTATAAGGAAATACAGAAATGAAAGTTTTAGTTATAAACGCAGGTAGTTCATCACTCAAATATCAATTAATCAATATGGAAAACGAAAGCGTAGTCCTTAAAGGACTTTGCGAAAGAATAACCTTTACGGGTGGTCAACTTTCACAAAAAACCGCTGACGGAAAAGAAATCGTTATCAAACAAGATATGCCCTCTCACAAAGAGGCTATGGAACTTGTGCTTAAAGCAATGCTTGACCCTGAAAAGGGTGCGATTAAGAGCGTTGATGAAATCGGTGCGGTAGGACACAGGGTACTTCACTCTGCCGAGGACTTCCACAGTTCAGTAGTAATCGACGACGAAGTTATCGCTATATGTGAAAAGAACGCAGAATTAGGGCCTCTTCATATGCCGGGCAATATCGCTTGCATTAAGAGTTGCCGTGAAGTTATGCCGGGCGTTCCGATGGTTGCGGTATTCGATACCACCTTCCACTCGACTATGCCTGCAAAAGCGTATATGTACGGAATTCCTTACGAAGTTTACGAAGAACACAAGATTAGAAAGTACGGTTTCCACGGTACTTCACACAAATTTGTAAGCGAAGAAACGGGCAAGATTTTAGGGGACAAGAACGCTAAGATGGTAATTTGCCACTTGGGTAACGGTTCTTCTATCTCTGCCGTTAAAGACGGCAAGTGCCAAGATACTTCAATGGGTTTTACCCCGCTTGAAGGTTTGGTTATGGGTACCCGTTCGGGCGATATCGACCCCGCTGCGGTTGACTACCTCAGAACAAAGTTAAATCTCAACCCCGACGAAGTCGTAAACTATCTCAACAAAAAGTGCGGTATGCTTGGTATTAGCGGACTTTCAAGCGATATGAGAGACTTGACCGCTGCTGCTGAGAGCGGAAATGAAAAGGCAAAACTCGCTATCGAAATGGTTGCTTATCGCGTTAAGAAATACGTTGGCAGTTACATTGCCGTTTTGGGTGGGGTTGACGCAATCGTATTTACGGGCGGTATAGGCGAACACTCACCGTTAGTAAGAAAGTTGGTTGCCGAAAATATGGAATACTGTGGCGTAGAGTTCGACCTTGACAAAAACGAAGCGTACGGCTCGGGCGTTGGCGAACTTAACAAAGCGGGTAGCAAGGTTAAAGTTTTGGTTGTTCCCACTAACGAAGAATTGTCTATTGCAAGGGAAACCAAAGGTCTTGTCGGTTAATATACGCGGTTAAAATAATTTTTCCGTTCAAAAGGTTGACAAGTAAAAATAAATGATATATACTTGTTAAGCATTTTTGTAAAAATTATGATTATTGACCTTAAAAAAATAAGAATAAGCGGTAAACAGGAAAGCGGGTTTTATTTTGAGTACGATTTGACCGAATCTCTTTCGGATATCCCGTCCTCAGAAATCCTAAACCCGATAAAAATCTCGGGTACGACCTATCTTACGGGTATGCACAGTGCTTATATTGAAGGCGAAATTGCGTTCACGTTAAAAGGGGAATGTACCAGATGCTTGACCGAAGTCGAAAATCTTTTCGTGGTTGACTTTAACGAACAGGTTGAGGAAAACAACCCCGATGGGTATTCGGTTGTGTGCGACAAGGTTGACCTAAAAAAGATTGTCGAAGATCGCATAGTATTAAGTTTGCCGATGAATTTTTTGTGCAAGGACGATTGCAGAGGGATTTGCGTCGGTTGCGGTGTAAATCTTAATCAAGAAGAGTGCAAATGTAAAAAATAAACAGGGAAGGTAAAGAAATATGGCAGTACAAAAAAGTAAAACTTCAAAACAAAGAACTAACACCAGATTTGCTCAATGGAAGTTGGATACCCCGAATCTTTCGGAATGTCCTCAATGCCACGAATTAAAGGCATCACACAAGGTTTGCCCCAAGTGTGGTTACTATGACGGCAAACAAGTTGTTGACGTTTCTAAGAAAGAAAAGAAAGACTAATTTTCTGTTAAGTTAACTATTATCAAAAAAACTTAAAGCCACTTGAATTTCAAGTGGCTTTTTGCGTTATACGATTTTATTCTAAATTTTAACTAAAACGGCGGTCGCTTGTGAGCAAATCCCTTCTTCTCTTCCCACGAACCCAAGTCCTTCTAACGTGGTCGCTAAAACCCCGATATTAGACTTGTCGATTTGTATTACTTGTGCTAATCTTTCGGTAATCTTTGGAATATGCGGTAAAAGTTTAGGTCTTTCCGCCATAACTGTTGCGGATACGCTTTGTACTTTGTAACCGCTTTCCTTTATCATATCAAGCACCCTTTCTAAAAGTTTTATGCTATCCGCATCTTTGTATTGTGGGTCTTTGTCGCTAAAATAATAGCCTATATCTCTAAGCCCCGCACCCGCAAGTATTGCGTCCATAACGGCGTGCGTTAAAACGTCTGCGTCCGAATGCCCTAAAAGCCCTTTGACGTGCGGGATTTCTACGCCCCCTAAAATAAGTTTGCGACCTTCTACAAGCCTATGACAGTCAAACCCCGTACCCGTCCTACATAGTGGGCGTAAGTTTAGGCTTTCAAAATCTTCGGGATAGGTAAGTTTTTGGTTTTTGGAATCGCCCATAACGATTTTTGGATTTTTAATAAAAGATAGATAAACTTCGCCGTCGTCGTTAAGCACTTTATCGCCCACGCGTGCGTACGCGTCCTTAATATCGTTTACGAAAAAGGCTTGTGGGGTTTGGACAACGTAGAGTTCGTCTTTCCCAAGGTATTTAGAAACTTCGTCACTGCCGCCTAAACAAATGGTATCACGAGAGGGGATTGCGGTTATACCGCTACCGTAGTTTATAACGCTGTCAATACAGTCGTTGATAATCCGTTCGGAAACGAAGGGTCTTGCACCGTCGTGGATAAGTACTATCCCGTCTTCGATGGCGTTAAGCCCGTTGCGTATAGATTCCGTTCGGGTCTTGCCGCCGATTACGATTTTTGCGTTTTCGCCAACGATGGACTTAATCTCTTCAAAGTCCTCTTCGGAAACGGTCAAAACATAGTCGGTGACTCTTTGGCATTTTTGAAATGCAGATAAGGTTCTTTCCAAACAAGTTACCCCGTCGAAGGGTACTAGCAGTTTATTCTTTTCAAATTTGGCTCTTGCACCACGCCCCGCACAGGCAAGCAATAGAGTAGTCTTCATAACGTTCACTCCGTAATAACTTTATAAAGCGTTTCGGCTTCTTCTTTTTTTACAGTTTCTTTAATCATCAAAACTTCAAAGGAAAAAGTCCCCGACCCAAAGGCGAGTTCAACGACGTCGCCTACTTTTATTTTAAAAGAGGGCTTAACGCTTTTCCCGTTCACTTTAACGCGACCGCCGTCGCACGCTTGGTTTGCAAGGGTACGGCGTTTAAGGATTCTTGAAACTTTTAAAAACTTATCAATTCTCATAAAAAACCACGAAAACTTGTCGAATTAACCAAAAATTCGTCGAGTTTAAAAAATTTTTTTAAATTTTACCAAAAATACTTGACTTTATTGACAAACTACGATAACATTATAAAATGCATTATGATAGGTTATTATCGAATTTTATCGCCTTTTTTAAGTTTTTTGCTTAAAAATATGAGGTTTTTGACCCCTAAAATCGGCAATAAATAACGATTAAAACCGCAAAAATATACCGACAAGGACAATTATACAACATTTTTGGTATTTTGTAAACCTTGTCAAATAACAATTTAAATTTTTTTAAGGAGTGTGTTTTAATGGCACGTAATCTACCCGAAATTGAATGTGGCAAAGTTAAGAGAAAGACGTTTAGCAAAATCAAAGAAGCTATCGAACTCCCTTATCTTGTCAAGATCCAGAAAGACTCGTACGATGCATTTATAAGAGAAGGCATCAGCGAAGTCTTGGAAGACTTTTCGCCGATAACCGACTACTCTGATCACTTTGAGCTTTATTTTTTAGAGCACAATTTAGACGGTGCACCTAAGTACGACGAAAAACAATGCAGAGATAGGGACCAAACTTACGCTCGTCCTCTCCGCGTAAAGGTCAGGTTGGTTAACAAGGTTACCGACACAGTTATTGACCAAGACGTATTTATGGGTGAATTCCCTCTAATGACCGACAACGGTGCGTTTATCATAAACGGGGCAGAGAGAGTTATCGTATCTCAACTCGTTAGGTCGCCCGGTGTTTATAACGGTTCTGAAATCGATAAGTCTGGCAGAAAATTGTTCAACACCACGGTTATTCCGTCAAGGGGTGCTTGGCTTGAATTTGAACAAGATTCTCAAGGTGTGTTGTGGGTTCACGTCGATAGGACGAGAAAACTTACCGCAACCGTACTTCTCCGTGCCTTAGGGTTTGGTAGCGATTCTGCGTTAGGTCAATTATTCGACGAAAACGAAATGATTAAGGTTACTGCAGATAAAGACACGTCTAAGTCTGAAAGCGACGGCTTAGTTGAACTTTATCGTCGTCTCCGTCCGGGTGAAATCCCAACTGACGAAGCGGTTAGACAACTTCTTAAACTCACTTTCTTCGACGCACGTCGTTACGACCTTGCAAGAGTTGGTAGGTACAAGTTTAACAAACGTTTAAGATTAGGTGCAAGAATCGTTGGCTTGAAGGCTTTTGAAAACGTAGTAACCGAAGACGGTGAACTTTTGGTAGAGGCTGGTCAAATCATAGACAGAGTTACCGCAGACGCTATTCAAAATGCGGGCATCAACTACTTCTATGCGGACGTAAACGGCAAAAAGCACAAAATCATTGCAAATAACGTAGTTTCTTTTGAAGCTATGACGGGTGTTAACCCACGTCATTTAGGGCTTCTTGATTACGTTTATTATCCTTCGCTCGTTTTCGCAAGCAAGGTTAACGAGGTTGCAGTGGCTAACGGCGTAGAAGAAACCGCTGAAATCTTAAAGAACGAAATTAATGAAATTTTCTATATAGATGAAAAACCTGTAACGGGTGAAGAAAAGCCTGAGGACAGGAAAAATCAAGAGAAGGCGAGAGAAGTTAGGATTAAGTTCATCAACGCTTGCGTTCGCTATGCTGAAATTATGCAAGCGGGTGTTAGCGAGGCACTCTCTAACGAAGACAAGAAGGCTATTCGTCCTCTTATTGAAAAATTAAACCACAAGCACATTACGGTTGACGATATCGTTGCATCCGTTTCTGTTAACCTTGACCTCGTTGAGGGTATCGGAAGCGTTGACAATATCGACCACCTTGGTAACCGTCGTGTTCGTTCGGTTGGCGAACTTTTACAAAATCAATTCCGTATCGGTATTGCAAGACTTGAAAGGGTTATTAAAGAAAGAATGGCTACCCAAGACCCCAAGGAAGTTACTCCGCAAGGCTTGATTAACGTTCGTCCCGTAAGTTCGGCTATCAAAGAATTCTTTGGTTCGTCGCAACTTTCACAATTTATGGACCAAACCAACCCGATTGCAGAACTTACGCACAAGCGTAAACTTTCCGCGTTAGGTCCGGGCGGCCTTAACCGTGATAGGGCAACCTTTGAAGTCCGTGACGTTCACCACTCTCACTACGGCAGAATGTGTCCGATAGAAACCCCTGAAGGTCAGAACATCGGTCTTATATCTTCACTCGCAGCGTACGCAAAGGTAAACGAATTTGGTTTTATTGAATCGCCGTACAGAAAGGTTATTCACACCTTGGACGATAACGGAAATATGGAAACCATCGTTACCGAACAGGTTGATTACTTAACCGCAGACGAAGAAGATAACTATATCGTTGCACAAGCAAACGAACCGCTTATCGATAACAAATACTTCAAGAACGAACGTGTTTCTTGTAGGCATAGAGATGAAATAACCGAAGACGTTAGGGCAAAAATGGACTATATGGACGTTTCGCCAAAACAACTTATCTCGGTTGCAACGGCACTTATCCCGTTCTTAGAAAACGACGATACCAACCGTGCACTTATGGGCTCGAACATGCAACGTCAAGCCGTTCCGCTTCTCTGCCCTGAAAACGCTATCGTAGCGACGGGTATTGAAAGAAGAATAGCATACGACTCAGGCGTAATGGTTAACGCAAAAGAGGCGGGTGTTGTTAAGAGCGTTGCAAGTGACAAAATCGTTATCAGCGGTGAGTCTGGCGACGTAGAATATAAACTTAAGAAATTTGAACGTAGTAACCAAGGCACTTGCCTCAACCAAAGACCTATCGTAGAGAAAGGTGAAGTTATTGCTGAAGGTCAAACCATCGCCGACGGTCCTTCGACCAAAAACGGTGAACTTGCACTCGGTAGAAACATTATGGTCGGCTTTATGAGCTGGGAAGGTTACAACTACGAAGATGCTATCTTGCTTTCTGAAAGATTGGTAAGAGAAGACGTGTTCACGACCATCCATATCGAAGAACACGAAATCGAAGCAAGGGACACCAGACTTGGTGAAGAAGAAATCACGAGGGATATCCCGAACGTAGGTGAAGACGCACTCAAAGACCTCGACGAAGACGGTATTATCAGAATCGGTGCAGAGGTTAACAGCGGTGATATATTAGTAGGTAAGGTTACGCCTAAGGGTGAAACCGAACTTACCCCCGAAGAAAGACTTCTCCGTGCGATCTTCGGCGAAAAGGCAAGGGAAGTTAGAGATACTTCTTTGAAAGTGCCTCACGGCGAAGGCGGTGTAGTTATCGACGTTAAGGTATTTACGCGTGCAAATAAAGACGAATTATCGCCTGGTGTAAACAAAGTCGTTAGAGTTTATATCGCACAAAAACGTAAAATCTCTATCGGGGATAAGATGGCAGGTCGTCACGGTAACAAGGGCGTTATTTCCAGAATTTTACCCGAAGCAGATATGCCGTTTATGGCTGACGGTACTCCGTTACAAATCGTGTTGAACCCATTAGGCGTTCCTTCACGTATGAACATCGGACAAGTATTGGAAGTCCACTTAGGCTTAGTATGTAAACAACTCGGCTGGAAGATTGCAACCCCCGTATTCGACGGTGCAACCGAAAGCGATATTAAAGAGTTGTTCAAAGAAAACAATATAGTTAATCCCGACGGCGAAGTTGACGGTAAGATTCAACTTTACGATGGAAGAACGGGTGAACCGTTTGAAAACCGCGTAACAGTTGGTCAAATGTATATGATTAAACTTCACCACTTGGTTGACGATAAGATTCACGCAAGAAGCACGGGTCCGTACAGCCTTGTAACGCAACAACCACTCGGCGGTAAAGCACAGTTCGGTGGTCAACGTTTCGGTGAAATGGAAATTTGGGCTTTGGAAGCGTACGGTGCCGCACATATTCTTCAAGAAATCTTAACCGTTAAGTCCGACGACGTAGTTGGTAGGATTAAAACTTACGAATCTATCGTTAAGGGCAACAACATCAGCGAACCGGGTATTCCGGAAGCGTTCAAGGTATTGCTTAAAGAATTGCAAGCACTTGCACTTGATATGAAGGTTCTTACCGAAAACAAAGAAGAACTTGCTATCAAAGACCTTATCGAAAGCGATATTGACGACGGTCCGTTCGTTCGTGAAAAAGAACACTTTGACGAAATCCGCATAGACGAGGACGAAACCAAGACGGAAATCGAAGAAACGTTATTTGAAGATACCGAAAACGCCAACATCGACGAGTTTGAATTTAATTCTAAAGACTTGTTTGAAGAAGACGACGGTGAAATCGATAGCACGATTCCTGACGGTGATTTGTTTGACGACGATTTGTTCGATGACGAAGACGAGGATTTATAAGGGAGGTATAAATAATGTTTGAACTTAACAACTTTGATTCTATACAAATAGGCGTAGCTTCTCCCGAAAAAATTAGAGAGTGGTCTTACGGCGAAGTTACTAAGCCGGAAACTATAAATTACAGAACACAAAAACCTGAAATGGGCGGTCTTTTTTGCGAAAGAATTTTCGGGCCGACTAAGGACTGGGAATGCCACTGCGGTAAGTATAAGCGTATCCGTTACAAGGGCGTTGTATGCGACAAGTGTGGCGTAGAAATCACCAAGTCCAAGGTTCGTCGTGAAAGGATGGGGCATATTGAACTTGCCGCTCCCGTTTCTCACATTTGGTACTTTAAGGGTACCCCGTCAAGAATAGGTCTTATGCTCGGCATGAGTCCTAAGGCGTTGGAACAAGTATTGTACTTTGCTTGCCACGTCGTTTTGGATCCGGGCGAAACACCGCTTAAACTCAAACAAGTTATCAGCGATAGAGAGAAGATGGAATTTGAAGAACTCTATGGCTACGGCTCGTTTAAGACGGGTATGGGTGCAGAGGCTATCAAAGAACTTTTAATGGCTATTGACCTTGACCAAGAAAGTGCTGAAACTAAGAAGATTATCGAAGCAAACGCTTCTGGTCAAAAGAGAATTCAAGCCGTAAAACGTATTGAGATTATCGAATCGTTCAGAAAGAGCGGTAACCGCCCTGAGTGGATGATTATGGACGTATTGCCCGTAATTCCACCTGAACTTCGTCCTATGGTACAATTAGACGGCGGTAGGTTTGCAACGAGTGACCTTAACGACTTGTATCGCCGTGTTATTAACCGTAACAACAGGCTTAAAAAGTTGATGGAACTCGGTGCACCTGAAATCATTATCCGTAACGAAAAGAGAATGTTGCAAGAATCTGTTGACGCTCTTATAGACAACGGTAGGCGTGGTAAGGCTATAAGCGGTGCAGGAAATCGTGAACTTAAATCACTTTCGGGTATGCTCCGTGGTAAGCAAGGTCGTTTCCGTCAAAACCTTCTCGGTAAGCGTGTTGACTATTCCGGTCGTTCGGTTATCGTCGTTGGTCCTGAACTTAAATTGTATCAATGCGGTTTGCCGAAGGAAATGGCTATCGAACTTTTCAAACCCTTCGTAATGAAGAAACTCGTTGAAAAGAACATTTGCCACAACATCAAGAACGCAAAACGTACCGTTGAACGTGCAAAGACGGTCGTTTGGGACGTGCTTGAAGAAGTTATTAAAGATCACCCCGTACTTCTTAACCGTGCTCCTACGCTTCATAGACTTTCTATCCAAGCGTTTGAACCCGTGCTTATTGAAGGTAGAGCAATCAAACTTCATCCGTTGGTATGCGGTGCGTTCAACGCGGACTTCGACGGCGACCAAATGGCAGTTCACGTTCCACTTTCAGTTGAAGCACAAGCAGAAGCAAGATTCTTGATGCTTGCATCTAACAATATATTAAAACTATCTGACGGTAAGCCTGTTATGTCTCCGACCCAAGATATGGTCATGGGTTCGTACTACCTTACCTTAATCAGACGTTATATAGGCAAAAAATATAATGAAAAGGGTAGGGAAGATGAAAACGGCGTGGTTTACGGCGTTCCCGAACACACTGTTTCCTACACCTCTCCCGAAGAAGCCATTATGGCTTATCAAACGGGCGTAATAAGACTTCAAGACGAAATTATCGTTCGTAGGAAGGTTGAAGTTGACGGCGAAACGGTCGTTGGCAGAATTAAGACTTCCGTCGGTAAGATAATTTTCAACGAAGCAATTCCACAAGACCTTGGCTTTACCGCAAGGGAGTGTAAAGAAGACTATCTAAAATACGAGATAGACAAACTCGTTGGCAAAAAAGACTTGCAAAAAATCGTCGGTGCTTGCTTTAAGCGTCACGGTGCAAGTTGTGCGGCTGACGTTTTGGATAAGGTTAAGGCTTTGGGCTTTAAGTATTCGACTATCGGTGCAATAACCACCAGCGTATTCGATATGCATATGCCTAAGGACAAACAAGAAATCCTTTCCGCAGCAGACGAAAAGGTTCTTAATATCGAACAACTCTATAAGAAAGGTTTCATAACCGACGACGAAAGATACAAGAAAGTCGTTTCTATTTGGAAACAAGCAACCGATGACGTTACCGATAAACTTATGGCAACCCTCGATGAGTTTAACCCGATTCTTATGATGGCAAACTCAGGTGCCCGTGGTTCAAAGGACCAAATCAAACAGCTTGCAGGTATGCGTGGTCTTATGACCGATCCTAATGGTAAAACCATTGAAATCCCTGTTAAATCTTGCTTCCGTGAAGGTCTTTCCGTTCTTGAATACTTTATTTCATCTCACGGTGGACGTAAAGGTTTGGCGGATACCGCACTTAAAACGGCTGACTCAGGTTATTTGACCCGTCGTTTGGTTGATGTTTCGCAAGAAGTTATCATTAAAGAAGACGACTGTTTTGCAAGTGCAGGCGAAGCCGTTAAGGGCGTCAAGGTAAGGGCAATTACGGGTAGCAAGGGCGAAGTTATCGAAGGCTTGCGTGATAGAATCGCAGGCAGGTTCGTGGTTAACGACGTAATTAACCCCACTACCGGCGAAGTTATGGTTAAGGCTAATGAAATGATATCCGAAGATATGGCTGACGAAATCGTTAAAGCGGGTATTGAAGAAGTCGAAATCAGAAGCGTATTTACCTGTAAGTCAAAGACAGGCGTATGTGCTAAGTGTTACGGTAAGAACATGTCTAACAACAACCCCGTTCAAGTTGGTGAAGCAGTAGGTATTATCGCTGCACAATCCATCGGTGAACCTGGTACGCAGTTGACGATGAGAACCTTCCACACCGGTGGTATTGCAAGTACGGGCGATATAACGCAAGGTCTTCCTAGGGTTGAAGAACTTTTTGAAGCAAGAAAGCCCAAGCACGCAGCCATCGTTTGTGAACACAGCGGCGTGGTTGAGATTGAAGAAAAAGACAAGATTATACACGTCGTAATAAAGACTGACGAAGGCGAAACGAAGGACTATACCGTTCCTTTCGGTACGGGCGTAATCGTTAAAGACGGCGACAAGGTTGAACCAGGTTCTGTTCTTACGAACGGTGCGGTTTACCCACAAGACATCCTTAAAACGCAAGGCGTTAAGGGCGTTCAAAACTATATTTTGAGAGAAATTCAAAGCGTTTACCGTTCACAAGGCGTTGATATTAACGACAAACACGTTGAAATTATCGTTCGTCAAATGATGAAGAAAGTTCAGGTTGAAAACCCTGGCGATACGGAAATTTTACCAGGCGAAAAACTCGATCTTCATAGGTTTGAAGAAGAAACGATTAACGCACTTGAAAACGGTTTAAGACC
>SVIL01000033.1 GCA_015069505.1 Clostridiales bacterium | reverse complement strand
CTACCGCCCATAACCAAAAGCACGGGTTTTTTGCCCGACAGTTTAAGCCTGTTTATCCCACTTTTCTTAGTGCGGTTAAAAATCTCGCCCCTAATCGGCGGGCCTATAAATTCCCCGTTTTTAAGCCTCGTTGCGGTGTAGGGGAAGGCTGTCAAAACCTTTTTGCAGTACTTTGCGGTAATTCTGTTTGCAAGCCCCAAAGTATAATCGCTTTCGTGTGCAATGACGGGGATTTTTCGTTTATGTCCCGCAATAACCGTCGGCACACTCACAAATCCGCCCTTAGAAAATATCACGTCCGGTTTCAACTTGTCTAAAATATCCCCAGCCTCTTTTACACCGCTAAAAACTTTAAAGGGGATAGCAAAATTTTCCAAGCAAATCTTTCTTTTTAGTTTTGCGGTCGGCACGGCAAAATACTTTATATCCGTTTTAGCAATAATATCCCGTTCAATGCCGTTAAAACTACCTATATAATATATATTGTTAAAGAGTTCTTTAAGATGGGGCAGAATTGCCAAATGCGGTGTGCAATGCCCGGCACTTCCGCCACCCGTTAAAACTATCGTAGCCATACGTTATATATTATGATAAAATTTAGGCTTTGTTATACAATCCACAAAAAAAGAGAGCGACTAATTTTAGTCGCTCTCTAAATACTCTAAAACTAATTTTTAGTTTTCTTTATTGTCGTCGCCGAAGTCTTGAACGTCACCGTAAACGTAATCGTCTAAGGTTTCTTCTTTCTTTTCTTCTTCAACAACTTCATCCTCAGTTATAGGTTCTTCAACTTCATCGGGTTCTGCTTCAACAGTCTCAACCTTTTCGGTTTTTTGACCTTTCTTAGCAGAATACCTACTCGTAACCTTGTAGTGAGATTTAGCGTCGCTTGCGTTTGCCTTATGCCTTCTGACTGCGTTCTTAACGATAAGCATAACGATTGCTAATACCAACGCAGCACCGAGAAGGATAGAGGAGAAGGACAACCAGAAGGTTGAAGGATCGCTAGTTGCGGTGCAACCGCTTTCGGTTTCTTCTTCGGTTTCAGAAGCGTATGGGTCAACCTCAACGGGGTCTATGGTATTGAATACTGCGTAAACCACGTCGTCAGCCTTAACCCAAATATATTTAGCGTCGTAAGAAACAGCTGTGTCGGAGTGGGTCTTATTGTATTCAATTTCCACACTGTCAAGTTCACGTCTATGAAGCACTTTAACGCTTGCATTTACACCTGCAAGAACGCTTGAACTATCAACGAAGGTAGAGGGGAAAGAGTTTCCTTCCGTTTCCGTGTATTCGGTAAATCCACCCGAAGTAGAAACGCTTACGTTATCAAAGAATACAAAACCCGTTGAATTATTGTCGCCGTTTCTATCGCCGTTCCACATTTCAAGCCTAAATTTCTTTTCGGTAGCACCCGTTGCTACGTAGAAAGTAACAGTCTTCCAGTCCTCGCCGTTCATACCATTAGCGTCAACCGTAAAGAACATTTCGTTGTTTTTATATTCCGTGCCGTTATCAACGTAGTTATATCCGTCGGTGTTTGACTTGAAATCATCAAGTTTGAATACGTTTTTAACGTCGCCGAAAGTATCAACTAAATAGATATACGCTTTTGCACTGCCCGTAACTCTAACGTCAACCGAAATTTTGGCTTGTGAACTTGCCGAAACGGTCAGCGTTTTACCTATAAACCCGTAAGCAGAAGATGCTTTGTTGTAAATCATTAACGGCTGAATATTCTTGTCAGCATTATAAAGTCCAGCAAGTTCAGGGCTAATTGCACTGGCTAAGGTAGAGTTGTAGCCACTAAAATATTTGGTGTTAATTAGTCCTGCAACACCGTCAGCATTACCACTACCCGACCTCGTGTTAGAATTAAAGTTGGTGTTTGCACTGTTTAGGAAGGTGCTATCACTCGTTACGCCAGTGTAGTTTGCAACGTTGCTTGCACCTATCAAGATGTCGCCCGTGCTACTTGAACTTGGGGTAAATGAATAACTCGTAGAGTTGCTATCTTCAACGTAGTCACTGCTGTAACCTTCATATAAAACGTGGGTAGCCGCAGCTTTTGAAGAGAAGAACGAATAGTAATCGTAGTTATCCGTTTCAACGTCGGTGTTTGCACCGTAACTATCTTTAACGTATTGATAGGAATGTCCTTTTGCAATTTTAATATTTGAAACTAAAATTTCACCCGTAGCGTAGTTTGCGATAACGCTATCTTGTGCGGTAGGACCTACTACGAAAACGAGGTAGAAAGTTTTATTGCTTCCGTCAGGGAAGTTGTTTTTGAACAATACTGAACAGGTGTCTTTTTTGCCAACTTCGGTAAAGGTAGTAATTTTAACTTCTTTTCCGTCCTTATCTGGACCTGCGTAAACGGTCACGCCGTTTTTGTCAAACCTATCTAATTTATTTTCAATATCAAAAGTGACCAATGCGTAACTTTCAGGTGCAACGCTAAACCTACCAGAAGTAATTTTAGTTATAGAACTTGCTTTATTTGAAACGATCTTGAACGAATTTGCAGTTTTATCTTCAACAGTAGCATCACTCGTAGAGTCAGGCGTTCCGTAAGATGGGAAGCTGGTTTCATTAGCAAAACTTTCCAAATCGTCAAAGTATTCAGACTCGTCTAAAACGGTTTCATATGCAAAAGTTGAAATGGTATTTGCGGATTCGTAAATCTTTTCGACAGACCCAAAGTCCATAGAAGATACGTTAAGACTTTGAGTTGCATCAGTGTAAGCACTCTCGTCAATTTCGGTAAAGGTTACGTCGTCAAAAAATGCAGTGCCTTGAACGAAGTCCTTTGCGTAGTTTTTGCCGTTGCCAAAACCAAGCCCTAAAACCACCTTGAAGGTTGAATCGTAACTTTCGTCAGCCTTAACGTAGATTTTATATTCCGTCCAGTCGGTAGTGGCAATGCCGTAGATTGCGTAATCGGCTTGCGAATTAGAATCAATAGTGTTTACAAGCCTAATATTCGCACCGCCTCTGCCTGTGTCGGAAGTGTTAACGATATTTGCGGTTTTGACCCAAACCGAGAAAACGCCGTAAGTACCCTTTTCCAAAGTAACCGTTGAAGAAGAGGTAAGTTTTTGAGCGGTACCGATATCGGGTGCTTCGTCAGAAACGTTGTTTATCATCAAAACGTTGTCGCTATCCACGCCACTGCGAACGGGGGCAGGGAAGTTTTGTTTGATTTCGGCTTTAATAGACGCTTCTTCGGTTGCGGTAATACTCCAAATATTTTTTGCATACTTCAAAAAATCGGCGTCGTCGTAAAGTTTGTCAATGAGTTTATCCCAAGCGTCGGTAGAAGTTTTAACTACGCCCGATGGAACTTTAGAAGTAGAAGCAGAATTGTCAGTTGCAACGCTTGACCAACCGCTGATAGAAGAAGTCTTGGGGAAGTCTTCAATTTTCAACTTGTACGTGCCAAATTCAAACGAACCGTTAGAAATTAAAGCGGTATCGTTTTCCACTTTGTCGTAACTCGTGGTAGTGTCGTCGTTATCGGTAGTGCCGCACGCCGTACAGAAAAATAGTACGAAGCAAAGCATAAAACTGATTGCGAGAACGAGTATAGACTTAAATTTGATTGAGTTTTGTTTTGCGTTTCTTGTCATAATTCACCTGTTGAAAATATGTTACGAATATTAAACGTTTTTACTTTATTTAAAAACATTGTTTTAATTATACAGTATTTTACGATTAAAATCAACCGTAATCGCAAATAATTCCTTAAAAAAATTCAAATAATTTATATTAAAATTAAAAAAATGCCTATTCTAGTGGTATGGACAAAACTTCAAAGACTAAAAAACAAGGTTTATCACCCGCCAAAGAGGGTTGGCTTTCAGTATTAACGGGGGTAGTGACGGGCTTTATAAACGGGCTTTTCGGCGGTGGTGGCGGTATGATAGTCGTGCCTATGCTGACCTATTTATTAAAGCGTTCGCCAAAGACCGCCCACGCAACCGCAATACTAATAATTTTGCCGTTATCTTTAGTTAGCGGTTTAATTTATCTTGCGTTCGGAAATTTTAAGTGGGAGATAGGACTTCCCGTAGGGATAGGCGTAACAGTGGGCGGAATAGTCGGTGCATTTTTGCTAAAAAAATTATCCGCTAAGTGGGTGACTATAATTTTTGCGGTAATGATGGCGATAGCAGGCGGAAAAATGCTGTTTTTTTAAGGGGGAAATATGGAATACGTTTGGTTTTCGGTAGTAGGTATAATAGGCGGACTTTTAGGCGGAATGGGTATGGGCGGCGGAACGTTGTTGATTCCGCTGCTGACTATATTTTGCAAGGTCGGTCAACATACCGCACAAGCGGTAAATCTTTTGAGTTTTATAGTAATGGCGTTGATAGTGCTTGTAATTCACATAAGGAACAAACTTGTGAATTTTAAAAAGGTACTATATATAATTGTCCCCGGAATAGCCACTTGCATAGGTGGTGCGTACTTGGCAAAAGTACTATCGGGCGACCTGCTTCAAAGACTTTTCGGCGGGTTTTTACTTATTCTGTCGATTTTTCAGTTTATAAGCGGGTTAAAAACCAAAAAGCAATAAAATTCTTTGTGCATTTTGCCTAAAAAATTTTTTGAATAAAAATCCTCAAAAAACTGCATAAAATGCCAAAATATATGAATAAAAACCGCTTGAAGCACCTATTTTTTGCAAAATGAAAATGGGTGTTTTTGATTTAAAAACCCCCTTAAAAAGTTCTTAAAAAAAAGTTGCACAAATTTTAAAAAAGGTCTATACAAACACAATATCTTGTGGTAAAATGTTATTAACGAAAATAGGAATAAAAGGTGACAAACTTGGAAAAAATTGCAATCATTGATTTAGGCTCGAATACCGCAAGACTACTTCTCGTTGAAGTTAGGGATAACGGACATTTTCAAATTATAGATCAGTTAAAAGAAGCCCCACGTTTAGGTGAGGGGATGGAAAGGGACGGGTTTTTAAAACCCCAAAGAATACAAGACACCGTAAGGGTGTTAAAAATGTTTAGGAAGCTTTGTGACTCTAACGGAATAGAGCGTATAATTGCCGTAGCGACCGCAGCGGTTCGCCGTGCTAAAAACCAAAGAAGCTTTCTTGACGAGGTTTCTGCAACCTGTGGCATAAAACTTCGCGTTTTAAGTGCTGAAGAAGAAGCAATGTACGTATATCGCGGTGTTATAAACACTATGGACGTTCCGAAAGGTTTGATTTTGGAAATCGGTGGTGGCAGTACGAAAATCGTTTATTACAATAGGCGTAGCCTACTAAACCACGAAACTTTACCTTTTGGTGCAATAACTTTAACCGAACTTTTCGCAAGCGACGGGTTATCCCCCAACGAACAAGCGGAAAAGATAGAAGAATTTTTCACCGAACAGTTAAAGCGTATAGAGTGGCTTAAAGACGTTGACCCCGAAGTTCAAATGATAGGTGTTGGCGGTTCGTTTAGAAATCTTTGTCGTATGACCAAGATAATGAAAAAGTACCAGTTAAAGGCTATACATAACTACGTGGTTACGGATACCGACTTTAATCACGTTTACGATTTGCTTAAAGGTCTTGACCTTGACAGAAAGAAAAAGATAAAAGGTTTGTCAAGCGGTAGGGCAGATATATTGCCATCCGCACTCGCCGCAATCTCTGCGTTCAAAAAGTATATGAACCTCGGTAACGTGGTAATTAGTGCAAGTGGGCTTCGTACGGGTATTTTGTTTAACTACGCCGTTCCGACCACTATGGACAAGCCTATATCTGACGTTTTGACGTACAGTTTGAACACGATAACCGATTTTTACGGTTGCAATCAAACGCATACCGAACACGTTGTAAATCTTTCCGTTCAACTCTTTAAGCAACTACGTGTACTACACAAATTCCCAAGGCAATACCTCAAAATTTTAAAGGTTGCCGCATATTTGTACGACACGGGCAGAAAGATAGGATTTTATAACTTTGAAAAGCATAGCGGTTACGTCATCTTAAATACCCAAATCAACGGCATAAGCCACAGAGATTTGGTAATGGCTTCTTTTGTTGCGGCAAACTCTGCGATTGAAGACATAAATCCATACGACTGGATAAGATACCGTGATCTACTTACCGACGAAGACGCTGACTCGGTAAGAAAGATGGGTATAATGCTTCGTTTGGCAGACGCACTTGATAGGGGCTTATCTTCGGTCGTTAAAGGTATTGACTGCGATATTTTAGGCGACTCGGTAATTATGAAAACCGAAGTTGATAACGATGCGTCCTTAGAACTTGACACGGCAATTCAAATAAGTGCCGATTTTAGAAAGGTATTCAAAAAGAACTTAGAAATTCTTTAATAAGTCAAAATAAAACGACGCTGTGCAAAAAGTACACACAGCGTTTGTTTTTTAGAAGCGTAGGTGTAAAATGGAAAAATTATCGATTGATTTTGATACTTCTACCACGAATATATATAAAGTAGGAAGCGGTTTGGTATTAAGTGAGCCAACGGTGGCGGCGGTCAGTACCGACGTTAAGCACGAACTTAAAGCGGTTGGCTGTGACGCAAAAAAACTCATAGGTAAAACTGCGGATAAAACCAAAATCGTGTTCCCCGTCTTTGAAGGTGAAATAGTCAACGAAAAGGTCGCAAGTGGACTTTTGCGTTCGTTTTTAGATAAAATTGACGTTCAAGGCAAACTTTTTGGCGTTCAAGCGGTAATAAGCGTGCCTTGTGGTATATCGGCAGAAATGCTTGAAATGTATGAAAAGGTGGTAAAAAAAGCGGGGATAACTAAGGCAAGTTTTGTTGAAGCCCCCATTTTATCCGCACTCGGTCAACGTGTACCGCTAAACGATTTTAGCCCGTGTTTTATCGTGGATATGGCGGGTGGAACGACTAATATCGCCGCACTTTCACTCGACGGTATAATCGCAGGTTTTTCAGTAAACTTTGGTTCAAGCAAAATCAGTACGGATATAATAGACTTCGTTGCCGAAATGTACGGATTGCAAATAGGCCTATTGACTGCGGAAAGATTAAAAGGCGAAATTGCAAGTCTTATGGACGACGACGGTTTAAGTACGGTGGTCAACGGTAGGGATATAAAGACGGGAACACCACGTGCCGTATCTTTAAAAGCGGTGGATATTTTAATCCCCGTAAAACGCTATTACGACAAGGTTGCAGAACTCGTAATGAACTTGCTCGTAAAACTTCCCCCTGAAGTTTCCGCTGAAATTAGGGGTGCGGGGATATATTTTTCAGGAACGGCATCAAGCGTTTACGGGTTAGAAAAGTTTATGTCCGAAAAACTTGGTATGCGTGTTAATATTGCCGAAAACGCCGATATGGCTGTCGCTCTTGGCGGCGGGATAGTCGTGTCAAACCCTGAAATGCTAAAAAAACTATGTATCAAATTTAATTAACGAAAATAAAAGCAACAAATACCGCATGGTAACGACAAATTAAGTCAAAACCGTGCGGTGTTTTTTTATTAAAATAAAGTATATAAAAAGGGGGTGGGTTATGACGAAAAAGATAGTGATAACCTCGGGTAAAGGTGGCGTAGGAAAGACTACGCTTACCGCAAATCTCGGGTTAGCACTCGCAAAAATGGGTTTTTCGGTACTGCTTGTTGATGCCGATTTTGGGCTTAATAACCTTGACGTGGTAATGAATCTTGAAAGCAAAATAACCTACGACCTATCTGACGTTTTAGAGGGTAGATGCCGTACCAAACAAGCTTTGGTGCAAGACCGAATACGAAAAAACCTTTACGTATTGCCAAGCAATAGCCTAAATTCCGGTTCAGGGGTAAGTGGACAAAACCTAAAACTCGTCGTGGAAAACGTTTCGCCGTTATTCGACTACGTGCTTCTCGATTGCCCCGCAGGTATAGATTTAGGCTTTCACCGTGCGGTATCTTGTTGTGATAACGCAATAGTGGTAACCACCCCGCAAATGTCCTGTATTCGTGACGCGGATAAGGTTATATCCATCCTAAAAAGTTATAAACTCGACTCGGTATCTTTGGTCGTAAATCGTGCAAGGGGTGACTTGGTCGTGGGGGATAAGATGATGAGCCCTTTAGACGTAGAAGCACTTTTAGACACCGACCTAATCGGCGTTCTGCCGGAAGAAGACGTAATATTTTTATCGGGCGGTTACGCCTTGCCTATGCATAGTGATTCGTATAAGGGGTATAAGATATTAGCAAACAATATAGTAAAGGGCAAAAAAAAGATATTTGACGTAACCAACAAGTACTTAGGTTTTTTTGGTAGTATAAGAAGGAGTATAAAGCGTAGTATATGAAGTCGGGTAAATCTGAAATAACAAGGATAAAAAATCTAATAGAGAACGATAGGGTAAACGCAGGCTACGATTTTAGTCGTATGGTTGAAAGTGATTTAAGACGGCTTTTAAGCGATTATTTTGATTTAAGTTCACCCGTTCATCTTGACGTAGTGCGTATAAACGACGGGCTTGGCGTAACGATAACGCTAACAGCAAACAGAATAAAATCTTTTATGACCGTACCGCACGGCGACTAAAAGTTGTCCTTTTTCATCCTTTAAAAATCATAAGGCGTTTTCAAGGGGTATTAAGACTAAAAGGAAAAAAATTACTAAAAAATAATAAAAAACAGTATCAAAACTTATCGTTTTGGCTATCATAATAGTAGGTGATAGTATGATAGCAGGTTTAGTGATAGGATTCGTGATAGGTGCAAATTTTGGGCTTATAACGTTTTCATTGATAAAAATGGCAAAGCGTAGATAATTTTTTGTTTCTTACCTTCATGTGGCGTGGTTTCAAATGCGAAATCACGCTTTTATTTTTGGCGTTATCGTTGACATAATCTCTTTATAGTTGTATAATAAAATAAAAATAAAAATACTTAAAGGTTGGTAATCACTATGAAAAATTTGTACTATCTTGCAATTGATATCGGTGCTTCAAGTGGACGTCATATTCTCGGCCACGTTGAAGACGGCGTTTTAAAACTTGAAGAAATTTATCGTTTCAAAAACGGTGCTACCGAAGTTAACGGAAGCCTTTTGTGGGACGATAAAAGTCTTTTTGAAAATATCGTTGCAGGCATAAAAAAGTGTTCTGAAATCGGCAAAATTCCGTACGGAATAGGTATTGATACGTGGGGCGTTGACTATGCACTACTCGACGAAAACGATAACCGCATTAGCGAAGTTTTTTGTTATCGTGATTCTAGAACGTCATCCATTATGGACGAAGTTCACTCAATCGCAAGCGAATCAGAACTTTACGAACGCACGGGTATTCAAAAACAAGTATTC
The DNA here is from genome assembly GCA_015069505.1 of Clostridiales bacterium. GTDB lineage: Bacteria > Bacillota > Clostridia > Christensenellales > Borkfalkiaceae > UBA1259. The sequence continues at coordinate 4,413 of SVIL01000033.1, read as the reverse complement.
AATACCGTTTATCAACTTTATTGCGATAAAAAGTCGGGCAAACTTAAAAACGCAAAATCTTTCCTTATGGTTCCCGACTACTTCCATTTCTTGTTGACGGGCGTTAAAAAGAACGAATACACCAACGCATCGACGACGGGGCTATTAAACGCTAAGACGAGAGACTGGGACTATGAACTTATCGAAAGGTTAGGGTACGATAAATCTCTTTTCAAACCCCTCTCACTTCCGGGTACGGTCGTCGGCGACTTGCTTCCTGAAATCGCAAAAGAAGTCGGCTTTAACGCAAAGGTTATTTTACCTGCAACCCACGACACCGCAAGTGCTGTTATGGCTGTTCCTAACGAAAACATGCCTTTGTATATATCAAGCGGTACATGGTCGCTTATGGGTATAGAAACGCTTAACGAAAATACCACGGATATAGCAAACAAGTCGGGTTTTACTAACGAGGGCGGATATAACAAGAGCGTTAGATTCCTTAAAAATATTATGGGCCTTTGGATGATTCAATGTATTAAGAAGGAATACGACGATAAATACAGTTTTGTTGACTTCGTTGACCACGCAAGAAAGGTCACTGATTTTAACAGTATAGTTGACGTAAACGACGATTCCTTCTTTGCCCCAAAATCAATGATAACTGCGGTAAAGGACTACTGTGCAAAAACCAACCAACAAATTCCTGAAACGGTCGGTGAAATCGTGCTATGCGTTTATCAAAGCCTTGCCAAAGAATATAAGGAAACCGTTGACCAAATCGAATGTATCACGGGCGAAAAATTCGATTGCATAAACATCGTTGGCGGCGGTTGTCAAAACGTATTGCTTAACGAACTAACTGCAAAATGGACGAATAGACCCGTAGTTACAGGTCCTATTGAGGCTACTGCAACGGGCAACTTGTTATCGCAACTTCTCTGCACGGGTGAAATTAAAAACCTTGCCGAAGGTAAGGCACTCATAAGGCGTTCGTTTGAAGTTAAAGAAATTAATTAAGGTTAAATGTAAAGCCGTTGTTTTTTAACAACGGCTTTTGAGATAGAAGGTAAAATGGTTAGTGAATACTTAACGGTTTTGGGTGAAGCAGAAGCCACCACCGTAATAGAAAGGTCAAAGTTTATATGCTATATAAAGGGTGTAAAAGACGAAGCGGACGCACGGGATTTTATTGATAAAATTAAAAAAATCCACTCTCTTGCAACCCATAATTGCTATGCGTATATCGCCGACGACTTGGGGTTGGTACAGAAATTTTCGGATGACGGTGAGCCTCAGGGTACGGCAGGTATGCCTATGCTTGACGTTCTAAAAAACAAAAAACTTTATAAAACCGTAGCGGTCGTAACCAGATACTTTGGCGGTGTAAAACTCGGCACGGGCGGGCTTGTTCGTGCGTACGGCGGTGCGGTGGCTGATTGTATAGAGAAAACGAAAATCGTAACTATGCGTGCGGTAAAAAATTATTTGATAACCGCCGATTACGACGGGTATTCCAAACTCTTAAAAGCGTTTAATAGTGAAAACTATAAGATAGTTAATACGGTTTTTGCCGATAGAATAACTTTAACCATTGCGGTAACTTTGGACTCTGAAAAGGTTTTTATAGATAAACTAAACGACCTGTTTAAGGGCAATCCGAAATATGAATATTTAGGCGAATCTTACGGGGTTTTTAATTAATTATGCCAAAAATCACACAGATATTAGTACAATCAAATAAAAAGGATAGGTGCAGTATTTTCGTTGACGGCGAATTTTTTGCGGGGGTTAGTTTGGAAACCGCCTATAAATTCGGCTTAAAAAACGATATGGAAATCACAGCCGAAAAACTTTCGGAAATCGTCAGCGAGGGCGAGAGAACGGACGCAATGAATAAAGCCGTTCAGTACGTATCCAAAACCCTAAAAACCAAAAAGCAAGTAAAGACGTACCTTTTAGGTAAGGGCTATCAAGACTCCACCGTTTACTACGTCATTGACAAGTTAAAAGAGTTTAAGTATATCGACGACGTGGAATATTCTAAGCGGTATATCGAATCGAATAAAAGCAGTGGTAGAAGACTTATCGAATATAAACTTATGATGAAAGGGGTTAGAAAGGAAGATATTTTTGCCGCTTACGATAGCGTGGAAATCCCTGCGAACGAAAACGCTTTGGCGGTCGCAAAAAAGCATATAAAGAACAAGGAACTTTCCAAAGAGAATTTATCAAAAACGTATAGATATTTAGTGGGGAAAGGCTTTTCGTACGAGGAAACGGAATACGCCCTATCAAAACTTAAAGAAGGCGAATAAAATGCAAAGAATTTTAAGCGTAGAACAAATGCGTAAGGCAGACGAATATACCATAAAAACTCTCGGCGTTCCAAGTGAAGCGTTGATTGAGCGTGCGGGCGAAGCCCTTGCTAACGAAATCACAAAAAGGTATATGGGCGGACGGGTGCTTTTCGTCGTGGGCAAAGGCAATAACGGTCAAGACGGCGTCGTTGCAAGCCAAATTTTATCCCAAAAACACGGCTTTAAGGTTAGCGTTTGCGAAGTTTATAAAGGGGACTTAACCCTTCTTGAAAATAGGTACGATATAATCGTTGACTGTATTTTCGGCACGGGCTTAAATAAAACGGTTGAGGGCGTATATAAGACCGCTATTGAACTCATAAACAATAACAGAGCAAGAGTCATATCTTGCGATATCCCAAGCGGTCTTAACGGTGATAGCGGTTTGGTTATGGGGGTTGCTGTCAAGGCGAATTTAACGGTGGCTATTCAAGAACTAAAAACTGGTCACTTTTTGAACGACGGCTACGATTATTGTGGCGAAATCGTATGTAAAGATATAGGCATAAGCGTTTGGGAAGAGGACTTTTGTAAACGCTTTGAAAAAAGAGATTTGAAAAGATTTTTTCCGCCCCGCAATAGAAACGTTCATAAAGGCAGTTTTGGTAAAGTCAGCGTGATAGGCGGAAGTAAAAAGTATTCAGGTAGCGTACTGTTGTCCTATTCGGCACTAACCGCCCTAAAAATGGGCGTGGGGTATTCAAATCTCGCAGTGCCAAATAGTCTTATAAACGCATATATAGGCATCAACCCCGAATGCACTTTTACCCCCATAAAAGACGAGGACGGCGAAATGCTTTTTGATAAAACCGCACTTGATAGTTTGATGCAGTATAATTCAATAGCCGTCGGTATGGGTATTGGGCAAACTTACGCCGTGTACGAAATTTTAAGTTACCTTATCAAGAATTTTACGGGTAAGTTAATTATAGATGCGGACGGGCTGAACGTCCTATCAAAGTACGGCGTGGATATATTAAGCGAAAAATCTTGCACCGTAATTTTAACCCCGCATATCGGCGAGTTTTCAAGGCTAACTAATATTGAAAAAACTGAAATTGTTTCAAATACCATAAAGCACGCCGTTAACTTTGCAAAAAAATACGACGTAATACTGCTTGTTAAAAGTGCCGTCAGCGTAATTACGGACGGCAAACAAGTATATATCAATACGACGGGTTCGTCGTGTATGGCAAAGGGTGGAAGCGGTGACCTTTTAAGCGGACTAATTTTAGGGCTTACGGCAAGAAGCACCGAACCCGTTTTAGAGAACGTGGTTGGGGCAACTAATATTTTCGGACTTTCGGGCGAACTATGTGAAAAAGAGCATAACGCCTATACGCCGACCCCCTCTGACGTAGCAAAAAATATAGAGCGTATCATCGACGGGGTCGATAGTTTATAAAGGGAAAAATGATATCCCACCGCTAAAAAACGTGGTGAATAAATATACGTTAAGTGCGATAAGTACGGGCATAAACACCATCATAAACAGACTTTTCAGACGGTATTTAAGTATGAACATAAAAATAAAAATTCCCGTTGCACCGCCTAAAAAACCTGCAAGAAACAATTTCCCATCCCCGATAGCAAGGGATTCTTCATCACCCTTTTCACGGTCTTTTTTTTGGAAACGAAGCATCATTGCCCCGTAAAAATTTATTGCAATAATATACGTTATAACTAAAATGTAAACCAAAATGGGCATAAAACACCTAAACAATAAATTATTTTGTGTAAAAAAATAAATTTTATTAATTGACTTGCTATAACACATTATTTTGTGTTAAAATAAATAAAAACTACATTATATCGTACTAAGGGGAATATTATGAAGTGTATGTATTGTGGCTGTTTAGAGAGTAAGGTTGTGGATTCACGTTCCGCTGACGACGGCACGATTATTCGTCGCCGTAGAGAATGTTTAAGTTGCGGCAAAAGATTCACCACTTACGAAACGGTGGAAACCACGCCTATTTTAGTCATTAAGTCAAGCGGTGCAAGACAAGCGTTTGACACTCAAAAACTCAAAAACGGAATTATCAAAGCGTGTGAAAAACGCCCCGTTCCTATG
>SVIL01000032.1 GCA_015069505.1 Clostridiales bacterium | reverse complement strand
TGTTTTTGATTTCCACACCGACGGGGCCGTAGTCCCAAGTGTTACCCATACCGCCGTAGATTTCACTACCGGGGAAGATAATGCCTCTGCCTTTGCAAAGGTTTACAAGTTTTTCCATCGTAACTGCAACTTTTTGTTCTGCCATAGTTAACACCTAACCTAAATTAAAGTTTATTTTATATCCGTACCATTTTACAATATTAAACGGTTACTGTCAAGCGAACGATAGATTAATAAAACAATTAAATTAGTTTAATTTGCTTTTATAATTTAAAAATTTGTGGTACAATATATAAAACAACCCTAAAATCACAGGTGTATTATGGTAGAAGCGACTAATTTTATCGAACAAATCATCAATGAAGAGTTAGAGAGCGGAAAAGTAAATTCGGTTTATACCCGTTTCCCCCCCGAACCTAACGGCTACTTGCACATAGGCCACGCAAAAAGTCTGTGCATAAACTTCGGTATGAAGGAAAAGTACAACGGCAAGTGTAACCTTTTCTTTGACGATACTAACCCGTCTAAGGAAAAGACCGAATTCGTGGACGCTATTAAAGCGGATATAAAGTGGCTTGGCTTTACTTGGGACAAGGAAACTTACGCATCCGACTATTTTGAAGATATTTACAACTTTGCGGTAACACTTATCAAGGACGGAAAGGCTTTCGTTTGCGATATGAACGCAGAAGAAATAAGCAAAAACCGTGGCACGCTTACCGAAGCGGGTAAGGAAAGCCCGTCGAGGAACCGTTCGGTTGAAGAAAACCTCGATCTATTCCAAAAAATGCGTAACGGTGAATTTAAGGACGGGGAAAAATGCCTTCGTGCAAAGATAGATATGGCATCGCCCAATATCAATATGCGTGACCCCGTTATTTATAGAATTTTACGCCAGACCCACCATAGGACGGGGGATAAGTGGTGCATATATCCTATGTACGACTTTGCACACCCCATTTGCGACTATATGCAAGGCGTAACCCACTCGCTATGCACTTTGGAATTTGAAGATCACCGCCCGTTATACGACTGGGTGGGTATAGAACTCGGCTTTTCGCCAAAGCCCCGTCAAATTGAGTTTGCAAGACTAAACGTAACCAACCTTGTTATGAGCAAGCGTTATCTTAAAAAACTCGTTGAAGACGGCTCGGTTGACGGTTGGGACGATCCGAGAATGCCTACGCTTACGGGCTTACGTCGTCGTGGTATTCCCGCTGAGGCTTTGAAGGACTTCTGTGCAAGGATAGGCGTTTGCAAGGCAAATTCCGAAGTCCAAATCAGTTACCTTGAAGCGTGCGTCAGAGAGTATTTGAACGCCAACGCTGAACGTGCGATGGCTGTCCTTAATCCATTAAAGGTCACAATAACCAACTATCCCGAAACGAAAGAAGAAGTTGATTTTGATATAAACCCCAACGAGGAAATAAAGAGAACGAGAAAGATAACCTTCTCAAAAAATATTTTTATCGACCGTGACGACTTTTCGTTAAATCCCCCGCCTAAGTATTTTAGGCTTAAACAGGACGGTATGGTACGCCTTAAAAACGCTTACATAATTAAGTGTGACGAGGTTATTACGGACGGGAACGGCGAGGTAGTTGAGTTAAAATGCTCTTACGTTCCTGAAAGCAAAAGCGGTTCGGATACGTCGGGCTTAAAGGTCAAGGGCGTTATTCAATGGGTAGAGGCATCTACTGCCGTTGACGTTGAAATTAGAAAGTACGGTCATCTTTTGAAGGACGAAGAATACGCAGGTCAAGACTTCTCTGAAAGGATGAATACCGAAAGCGTAACCGTGTATAACGGTAAAGTTGAGCCTTACGTCTTTACTTGTGAAGAAGATAAGCCTTACCAATTTATGCGTACGGGTTACTTTAAGCGTCTAAACGTGGGCGGAAAAGAAATCGTAAGCGAAATCGTTTCGCTAAAAGACAACTTTAATAAATAATCGTAACGCCGTGGCATAATTCTGCCACGGCGTTAATCAAATTAAAAAATACTTCTTATCGCCAAAACTTCTAAACTTTCGCCGTCTATCAGCAGTGCTTTAAGGTCGTTGTTTTTAGTTAGCCCCACGTAGTAATAAGCCTTTTCATCCTTACATAAAACACGCATAGAAATCTCTAAAACCAAGTCCCCGTTTTCATCCTTATAGTTTTCAATAAGTTGGGGTTGTGTTTCGTTAAGGCTATTTAAGGCACTCAAATAATCCACCGTACCGTCGGGGATAATCGACCTTAAAACCACGTCCACTCTCTTGCTATCGACCGAAACGGTTACTACCAACTCTTTTTGGTCAAAGGGTAATACCTCTATTTTTGCGGTTAATGAATTACTCACGGGGTTAAGCGAAAATTTTGAAGAATATTCTTTATCAAGGTTAAAGCGTAAATAATAGGTTGCGTTATCCGTTTCACGGTCTAACAGTTTAACGGTAAATAAATGAACTTTTTTACCGTTTTCCGTCTTAAATCCGTACGAAGCCTTTACCTTAAAATCTTCGCTTTCACCGTAAAAAATATCCGATTGCAACTCGGTTAAATAATCGCCTAAATTCACGGTGCTTTTGCACCCGCCAAAGGATAGGCAACAACACCCAACAAAGCATAAAACGACAACTAAAATTCTTTTCATACATCCACCTATACGATAAATTTATGATTTAAACCTTAAAGTAATAACTTTATTTTTGAAAATTTAATCGTAAAGCGTTGATTTTTTAGATAAAGTTTGATAAAATAGAAAAAATACTTTAAAAGGAGACACGCAGTTGCAAAAACTAATACTCAAAACGGTTTTGATAACGGTAATCGCTTTTATCGGTGTAATTGCAATAACCTTCGGTGTGCTTGCACTGTGTTGTCCTGGCGTTATAGCCGACGTTGCCGGGGGGCTAGGTTGTAATTCCGTATGTTCGTATTTTAGGGAATCGCAGTATAAAAAGACCGAGAGTTTTGAGGATTTAAAAAAACTTGTCGTAACCCTTGACCCCGAAAAAGACTCTATCAAGACGAGTTTGTATTCGGCTATTTTGTTAGACGATAACTTAGAAGAATTTAAGGCGTATGCAAAAGAGGACGGCAAGTCTGAATTTTTAACCGAAAACAACGCCATAGAATATTTTTTTGATAAATACGCACTTGCGGAATTTAATAACGGCAATGTTACGAACGCTATAAACGTGGCAAATAGTTGTGTCATACAATCAGGTTTAGGTGTTGGATATACTGAAACTACCCCTTTCCGCACCTTGATATACGGAAAGACGGAAAGTTTGACCATAAGTGATATCGACGAAATAAGAGAGCAGTTGTCACGTTATTTATTACTAACGGCACTAAGTCCATCTGATAAGGATCGCATACAAGAGGATATAGCACAACTTGGCATTATAGAAGCAGAAAAACAATCTACCTAAGATTTTTAATAAGGAGAAACAATATGGGTAAAATCATTAAAGAAGGCTTAACATTTGACGACGTATTGCTCGTTCCACAGGCGAGTGAGATTATTCCTAACCAAGCGGATTTATCCACCACGCTAACTAAGGGATTAAAACTCAATATCCCGTTGATTTCAGCGGCAATGGATACCGTAACCGAATCAAGGCTTGCAATCGCAATGGCAAGGGAAGGCGGTATAGGTATTATCCACAAGAATATGTCCATTGAAGACCAAGCACTTCACGTTGACAAGGTTAAAAGAAGTGAACACGGCGTTATAACCGATCCCTTCTTCTTAGAACCTGACAATTTGGTTAGCGAAGCACTTGCACTTATGGAAAAGTACCGTATAAGCGGTGTTCCGATTACCCACGACGGTAAACTCGTAGGGATTTTAACCAACAGAGATTTAAGGTTTGAAAGCAATTTTGCTCAACCCATAAAGAACGTGATGACCAAAGATAATTTGGTGACCGCCCCCGTTGGTACGTCGCTTGACGAAGCCCAAAAAATTCTCGGCAAACACCGCATTGAAAAGCTTCCTATCGTTGACGAAAACGGTTACCTTAAAGGTCTTATCACCATTAAAGATATAGAAAAAGCGATTCAGTACCCCAACTCGGCAAAAGACTCTAACGGTAGGCTTTTGGTCGGTGCGGCAGTAGGCGTAACGGCAAACGTTTTGGATAGGGTAAGCGAATTAGTTAAGAGTAAAGTTGACGTTATTACCGTTGACTCTGCACACGGTCACTCTAAAAACATTATGGAAACCGTTAAGATGATAAAGGCAAAATATCCTAACCTTCCGGTTATAGCAGGTAATGTAGCGACTGCCGAAGCAACCGAAGCGTTGATAGACGCAGGTGCAGACGTAGTTAAAGTCGGTATAGGCCCCGGCTCTATCTGTACGACCCGTGTCGTTGCAGGTATAGGCGTTCCTCAACTTACCGCAATTATGGACTGTGCGGAAGCAGCGGATAAATTCGGCAAAAAGGTTATCGCAGACGGCGGTATTAAGTACAGTGGTGACATCACCAAAGCAATCGGAGGCGGTGCAGCGGCTGCAATGATAGGCAGTATGTTCGCAGGTACCTTGGAAAGCCCCGGCGAAATCGAAATATATCAAGGCAGAAGCTTCAAGGTTTATAGGGGTATGGGTTCACTTTCAGCAATGGCTTGCGGCAGTAAGGATAGATACTTCCAAGAAAACGCAAAGAAACTCGTTCCCGAAGGCGTTGAAGGTCGTGTACCTTATCGTGGTGCGTTGTCTGAAATCGTATTCCAAATGTGCGGTGGTATCCGTGCAGGTATGGGGTACTGTGGCACGAAAACTATCGACGAACTTCGCAAGAATGCAAAATTCGTAAAGATAACGAGTGCGTCGCTTGTTGAAAGCCATCCACACGATATAACCATAACCAAAGAATCCCCCAACTATTCTTCAAGGGGCTAAACAAAAAGCAAGGGCGTGTTCATTTATGGACACGCCTTAAAACACTATCTTTACAAAGATAAACGCAAAAAAGGAAATATGGATTTTATAAACTCACTCACAAAACCCGCACGTGCAGGGCTAAATTTTTCTATTTTTATGATCTTGCACGTTTTATTAGCCGTAGTCTTGCAAACCGTTGCAAGTCTTTTTGTGGGTACGGTTTATTATACGCTCATATGTTCACTTGTAACGCCGTTAACTTTTGTAGGGCTGTTTATTATCAACCGTGATTCTGTAAAAAAATCCCCACTTAAAACTCTCAAAGTCCAAAAGTTTAATCCCGTTTATATACTGTCTGCAACGTTGCTTTCGGCGGGTATGTTTTTGGGCTTAGGTTTTTTAAACACTGTCGTAGCGGATTTGATAACCGCAATAGGCTTAAAAGTCCCCACGGCAAACGTTATCTTAAACACCCCGTTGGACTATATTCTATCAATTTTTGCCCTTGCTTTAATCCCTGCGGTCTTTGAAGAACTCGTTTTTCGCGGTTTGATACTAAATGATTTAGACGAGTGTAATACGATTTTATCCTGCGTTGCGGTGGGTGTGATTTTCGCTCTATTCCACGGCTCGCTTGTGCAGTTTTTCTACCAGTTTATATACGGCGTGGCACTTTGCTTTTTGACGCTAAAATCAAAAAGCGTTCTCCCCGCGATAATAACGCACTTTATAAACAACTTTGCCGTGCTAACCTTTACCTTTTTTAACGTGTATATTGACTTTTTCAGTCCGTTGATAATTGCGATAGGGCTAACGTTAATTTGTATCTTCGTGGCAAGTTTGATATTTTTTGAACGGTTTGATAAGACAATAAATAATAATAACAAAGGCGTTTGTAAAACTTATATTTTTGCATCTTTCGGGCTTATACTATGTGCGGTTTTGATAATAACTAATTTGTTGGTGTAAATATGTTAAAGATAAATATAGTTGCCGTAGGCAAGGTCAAAGAACCCTATTTTTTAGACGGCATAAACGAGTATATAAAAAGGATAGGCAAGTACGGGCAGGTTAGCCATGTTGAGGTCGCCGAGGAAAACTTTAACAAGGTTGACGACGGTATGATAAAGACGATTTTAGACCGTGAGGCAGAGCGTATAAAGCCCCACTTAAAAGGCTACGTTTTTGCGATGGCGATAGAGGGCAAAAAACTTTCAAGCGTAGATCTTGCAAAAAAGTTAAAAGTGCTTTTAGACGCGGGAAACGGGGTGATAACTTTCGTTATAGGCGGGTCGTACGGGCTTAGTGGCCAAATAAAATCCCAAGCGGATGCACTATTATCCTTTTCGGATATGACCTTTCCGCACACCTTGTTTAGGCTTATGCTGACCGAACAAATCTATCGTGCGTTATCCATAAACGCAAATTCCTCTTATCATAAATAGTTTGTATCGCATACCATAAAGGTATGGATATTTTGCAGTTAACCGATAAATTTTATAAAAATTTTAAGGGCGAAAAGTTTATAATAGGAAGGTCTGTAAATCTTAAACCCATATATGCGTTTAAGGTAAAAAAGACCCCAACGCCCAAACTTATCGTTCAGTACGGCATACACGCAAGAGAGTATATAACTTGTTACCTTGCGTTAAAGCAAATAACTCACTTTTTAAGGCGTGGCAAAAAGGGTACGGTGTATTTTATACCAATGCTAAACCCCGACGGGGTGGAAATCGCCCTAACCAAAAGCCCTACGTACAAGGCGAACGCCCGTGGGGTGGATTTAAACGTCAACTTTGACGCACGTTGGGGGCAGGGCGAACAAAACGTTTTTTATAAAGGCAGTCAAAACTTTGTGGGGGAATACCCGTTTTCCGAACCCGAAGCCTCGGCACTAAAAGACTTTACTTTGAGAATAAACCCTAATATAACGCTAAGTTATCACAGCAAGGGCGAAGAAATTTACTGGCAGTTTGGTCAAACGGGCGATCGGCTTGATAGAGACTTTGCAATCGCCAAAAAAATAAGTGCGGTTACGGGCTATACGATAAAACCTACCCCAAAAAGTTGCGGTGGATATAAGGACTGGTGTATAGAGAGCCTAAAAATCCCCTCGTTTACCATAGAAGTCGGCAGCGATAAACTCACTCACCCGATAGGAAAACGGCATTTACACGATATATACAGAAAGAACCGAAAGGTAATAACCCTACTTACGGAGATATAGATGAACAAGTTTATGAAGTCCGCTATTTTAGAGGCGAAAAAAGCGTTAAAAAAAGACGAAGTTCCGATAGGTGCGGTAATCGTCAAGGACGGAAAGATTATTGCACGGGCTTTTAACAAGACCGAAAGCAGTAATTTAGCCACCGCCCACGCAGAACTTCTCGCAATAAATAAGGCGTGCAAAAAACTTAACAGTTGGCGACTTGACGGATTAGAACTTTACGTTACCTTAGAACCTTGCCCGATGTGTGCGGGTGCAATCCTCAACGCACGGATAAAAAAAGTGTATTTTGGTGCTTTTGAACCTAAAAGCGGTTGTGCGGTAAGCAAATTCCCCGTTTTAACCCAAAGCGGGCTTAATCACGTAACCGAATTTGAGGGCGGAATTGAAGAAGAAATTTGTGCAAATTTACTAAAAAATTATTTTAAACAAAAGAGAGTGAAAAAAACCTTGACTAAATAGATATTTAGTCGTAAAATATAAGCGTACTAAATGTACACAAAGTTACATTAGGAGAAATTGAATAATGATTACACACGGAAACTCTATCGAACTTCTCGCAGGTAATTCCAACAAGCCTTTGGCAGACGCTATTGCCAAAGAACTTAAACTTACCGTAAGTGCTGCGGAAGTCGGCAAATTCAGCGATGGCGAAATCAGTATTAGTTTACCAAAGACCGTTAGGGGTAAGGACGTATTTATAATCCAATCCACGTCGTCACCCGTCAACGACAATCTTATGGAATTATTGATAATGATCGACGCATGTAAGCGTGCATCAGCAGGAAGAATAACGGCGGTTATTCCGTATTTCGGTTATGCAAGGCAGGATAGAAAGGCTCGTCCAAGAGACCCGATCACCGCAAAACTCGTTGCGGATATCTTGACCACCGCAGGTGCAAACAGGGTACTTACAATGGACCTTCACGCTGCACAAATTCAAGGCTTTTTTGAAATCCCGGTTGACCACCTCTACGGTGCACCGCTTCTTGCAAAATACTTCAAGAAGCAAATGACCGAAGACTGGGTTGTCGTATCCCCGGACGTAGGTAGCGTAGGTAGGGCAAGGAACTTTGCTTCAAGAGTAGATGCAACGCTTGCAATCGTGGACAAACGTCGTCCCAAAGCAAACGCTATCGAAGTTATGAACGTAATCGGCGACGTAAAGGGCAAGACTTGTCTTATGGTTGACGATATGATAGATACCGCAGGTACTATCGTTCAAGGTGCCGAGGCTTTGGTAAAGAACGGTGCAAAAGAAGTTTACGCTTGTTGTACGCACGGCGTTCTATCCGGACCCGCAATGGAAAGATTAACCAACTCACCTATTAAGGAAGTCGTTATTTTAGATACCATTGATATTCCTGAAGAAATCAGAAACAACCCCAAGATCAAGGTTGTATCCGTAGCAAAACTCATCGCAAGGGCGATTGCAACCGTCTATGAAGACACTTCGCTCTCTGCAATTTACGAAGACTAATTATAATCACGAAAGAAGCCGTTTTTATTTAACGGCTCTTTTTGACTTTTGGATAAATATGAAACTTATAGTAGGACTGGGCAACCCCGATAAAGAATACCTAAATACCTTTCATAACCTCGGCTTTATGGCAGTTGACGAGACTGCTAAGCTTTTGGATGTAGAATTTACCAAAACCAAATGTAGGGCTATGATTGCCGAAACAAAGATAAACGGCGAAAAGGTCATACTTGCAAAACCGCTTACGTATATGAATTTAAGCGGTGAAAGCGTTCGTGAACTTGCGTCCTTTTACAAAATCGCACTTTCCGACCTTTTGGTTATCTACGACGACGTAGATATCGGCAAGGGTGTGATACGCATTAGGGAAAGCGGTTCGGCAGGTACGCATAACGGGATGAAAAACATAATAAAAGAGTTAGGGCAAACCAAATTCGCAAGGGTAAGGATAGGCTTTAAGCCCGACGCTACCTCTCGCATTCCGCTAATCGACTTGGTTTTATCGGGGATTAGCAAGGAAGATAAGCCCTTGTTCGATACCGCCGTAGCCGTTGCGGGCAAGGTTGGGCAAGAATTTGCGTTAGGCGAAGATATCCAAAAAATTATGCAAAAATATAACGGTGCGTCAAATCAATAACTTAACCGTTATAGCAAATATATGTTAGACTTGATAACCAACTTAACGACACGCAAAAATTCACTTTCAGAATTTTTAAGTTCCATCCGCCAAGGTATGCCTTTGGCGGTTTTTGGCGTTGCCGATCCATTTAAATCCTTGCTTGTTTCCGCTATAGATACCCCCGTATTGTTGGTCGTTAAGGACTCTTTAACAGCGGACTTTTTTAGTACGCAAATAAAAGAACTTAGCGAAAAAAAGGTGGTTTTTATTCCGCCGAAAGATGAACTTATATCCATCAATAAAGCCTTTTCAAAGGACTCGATTTACCAAAGAATAACGGGAACATACGGCATACGAACTGCGGACGTAATAATCGTCACCGCGGATTCTTTATTACAAAAATTCAATAAAAACGTAAAGAGTTTGACCTTGAAAAAGGATAACGACTACGATATAACAACCCTTTCCAAATGGCTTGCCCAAAATGGGTACGAGCGTGTGGATATGGTTAGCAGTAAAGGTACTTTTTCCGTTCGTGGCGATATTTTTGAAGTTTTCCCGATAAATTTTGAAAACCCCGTTCGGCTTGACTTTTTTGGCGATACGATTGAGAGTATAAAGGTCTATGACGCAGACTCTCGTGAAACGGTTGAGTTTATATCCGAAGTACTTTTGTTACAAGCGGTTGACCTTGCGTTTACAGACCAAGACCTAACTAAAATTAAAAACCTCGTCAAGGCGGAACTATCAAATGCAGATAAAGACCAAATCGTTCGTAAAAGCGTAATTTGCGAGGACGTTTTGAGGGCTATTGAAGTCAAAGACTACGATGTCTTGGGCACCTTTTCATCTATTAGTTGCGACTCGGTTTGTATAACCGAGATACTTCCTGATAATACGGTAATCGTGTTTGACGAGAGTAAACGCCTAAAAGAGAGTATGGACTTTTACCAAACGGAATTTACAGAAAGGTTTAAGTCCCTTTATCAATCGGGCAATGCGTTTAAGATTGCCGAAAACAACTTGATACCTTCTGAAATTGTTTGTGAAAGCCTTAATAATTTTAAGACGGTTGCATTGCAAACGTTATCCACTGCAATCCCGTTTTTTAACCCCTTAAAGATTATCAACCCCTCGTCAAGTAGCGTAATAAACTATCGGCTTGACTTTAAGGAAGTCTATACCGATATCGACAACTGGCTTAAAGGTGGATATACCGTAATCGTCAACACGGGGAACGCCACTCGTGCCGAAAACTTTTGCTACGAACTTTCAAAGCAAAATATAGCGTCAAGTATTACCAACGCTTTTAATCCAAAAGGTGTAAGCGTAACTACAAAAAAACTTAACGCAGGGCTAATATTCCACGAAGAAAAGTTAGTGCTAATCGGTAGTGGAAACTTATATGCAAAGCCGACAACGGCAAAGCGTTTTCGTTCAAAAAAACAGACCTACTTTTCCGCCCCTGAAACGGGGGATTATTGCGTTCACGAAACGCACGGCATAGGCAAGGTTATCGGGAATAAGAAGATAACCACCACCGAAGGCACTAAGGACTACGTAGCGGTTGAATATTCGGGTGGGGACTTGTTGTATATCCCCGTCGAGCAAATGGATATCTTGACGAGATACTTAGGAAGCGAAAAAAAGCCCAAGTTATCTCGGCTTGGCGGTAAGGACTTTGAAAGAATAAAGCGTAACGTTAAAGACAGTATAAAGAAGATGTCTTTCGACCTAAAAAAACTTTACGAAGAGCGTTCCTCATTAGTAGGGTTTAAGTTTGAAACGGACAATGATATGCAAACGGTCTTTGACGGGGCGTTTGAATTTGAAGAAACCCCAGACCAAACGCAAGCCATTGAAGAAATCTATTCGGATATGACTAGCGGAAAGGTTATGGACAGATTAGTGTGCGGTGACGTGGGCTACGGCAAGACCGAAGTGGCGTTTAGGGCTGTTTTTTTGGCGGTACTTAACGGCAAACAAGTCGCACTTCTCGCCCCGACCACCATACTTTGCGAACAGCATTACAATACGGCAGTTAAGCGGTTTAAGGACTTTGGCATAAAAATTGCCTGCCTTGATAGGTTTAAGACCCCGAAAGAACAAAAAGGTATTTTAAGCGAACTTAAAGAGGGCAAAATCGACTTTTTGATAGGCACGCATAGACTACTTAGCAAGGACGTAGAGTTTAAGGACCTTGGTCTTTTGGTGCTTGACGAAGAACAAAGGTTTGGCGTAGAGCATAAAGAAAAGATAAAACTGTTAAAGACCAACGTCGATACGCTAACCCTCACCGCAACGCCTATTCCAAGAACTTTGCATATGAGTTTGTCGGGGATACGAAGCATAAGCGTAATAAACACCCCGCCCAAAAAGCGGTTGCCCGTCCAAACTTACGTAACCGAAGAAACGGAAACGCTTATAAAGGACGCAATCAGCCGTGAAATAAACCGTGGCGGTCAAGCGTTTATACTATATAACAGAGTGGAAAGTATATTTAGTTTTTCTGAAAAGGTTAAAACGCTTATGCCAAACCTAAGACTAATAGTCGTTCACGGTCAAATGGAAGAGCGTGTTATGGAAAGGAACGTAAACGCCTTTTATAAGGGAGAAGCGGACGTTTTGATATCCACCACCATTATAGAAAACGGAATTGACTTGCCAAGGGCAAATACGCTTATAGTCATCGATGCGGATAAACTCGGGCTATCGACCTTGTACCAGTTAAAGGGCAGGGTGGGGAGAAGCGATAGGCTTGCATACGCCTACTTTACCTTTAAGCGAGAGAAGGTTTTAAGCGATACCGCGTATCATAGGCTTAACGCCATAGTGGAATTTGCCGAAATGGGTAGCGGTATAAAGATAGCCATGCGTGACTTAGAAATCCGTGGTGCGGGCAACGTGCTTGGTGCACAACAGCACGGGCATATGGAAAAGATAGGGTACGAATTGTATTCAAAACTACTGCGTGCCGAACTCGACGGCGAAGAAGATTTTACGGTAGAACTGGATATCCGTGTAAACGCATTTATTCCGGATGGGTATATAGAGAGCAATTCCGCAAGGATGAGTGCGTATAAAGAAATCGCCGAGATAACTTCTTTGGACAGGGAAAAGGAAGTTAGAGAAACGCTTATCGAAAACTTTGGTACTTTCCCGCAAGAGGTGGATAACCTTATAGAAATCGCCACCGTAAAGATGCTTGCAAAATCCATAAAAGCCACTTTAATCAACGTAAACAAAAGTGCGTGCAGTATTTGTTTTGACTCTTTTAACGCTTTTAAGAACGGCAGTATTATGGATGCTGTGGATAAAATGCAAGGCGAGGTGTTCGTTTCAGCCGTTACAAAGCCTGCGATTGAATTTAATCGTGTGGGCGACAACGTGGAAATGCTAAAAAAAGTAAAGGAATTTTTAATACTAACCCTAAAAGATTGATTTTTGAGTGGTTAATTTTAGTAATTAGCGACAAAAAAGTTAAAAATTATTATCGAGTTGCAAAAAAAATAAAAAAACTGTTGCTATTTTTCCTTAAATAATGTATAATCTTTAAAGTATAATATTATAAAAACTAACTTACGTAGAGGGATCTTATATGAGAAAGAGTTTTGTTGCAATCATATCCGTGATAATGTCGTTATTGATGGGCGTATCACTTTTTTCGGGTTGCGACCTTATAACCAACAACAATGAAAGAGATTTGAATCAGGTGGTTGCTACCGTTGATATAGGCGACGGCTTTGAAACCGAAAAAATCTACAAAAAAGATATGATAACCGGATATATGAATTACGGTTACTATTACGCACAAAGTTACGGTCAAGCCGAGATTTTTAATATGATTATCGACACCTTGATAAACAACCGTATCCTCGTTCAACACGCAATGAAGCAACTTGCATCTTCCATTACTGGTGCAACGGTCGGCAATCTTGAAAGTTACTTAACCGATCTAGAAAAGACTGACGCTAAATACGAAGCAATTAAGTCTATCAACGACCTTATCGACAGTTATGAAGAAGCCAAAGCCGACCTTAAAGTAGATACTTTTGCAGGCGAAGTAAGGACAACCCCAACTGACGCCGCAAAAGAAGAAAAGAAACTTACCGATACGGAAAAGCCTGAATACGTAACCGCAGGTATTGACGACGGCGAACAACTTGGCGACCCAAGAAACGTAGCATACAACAAGGTGTTAAAAGTTCTTAAAAACAACGGGCTTTTGGGTGAAGGCGTAACCGATATCGCTAATTCAAGTTATTATGACGACTTAATTAAAGGTCAAATGGAAACCAAACTTATTGAAAAGTTTGAAAACACCATTAAGGCTGAAAAACGTGCGGAAATCACTTTTGACGTTTTAAGTCAAAAATACGCACAGATGTACCTTGACCAACAAAATTCATATCAAGGCAATGACGAAGCATTGAAAGAGGCTCTTTCAAGTGCGTCTGCAAAATCCCCGATTATTTATAACGGCTCAGGTAGTTACGGTTACGTTTATAACCTTTTGTTAGGCGTTACCGCTGAACAAACCGCCGCTATTGAAGCCATTGAAACGACTGACACGACAGAATATATCAGTCAAAGAAACAACGTTTTACAGGCGACTATGGTTAAAGATTTGCGTTCAAGTTGGATTCTTTCGGGTTACGACTTTGACGGTCAAAAATTCACGGGTGATTACACCTATGCAACCGACCCTGACGATAGTCTTGCTTTTGAAGGTACGGTTACCGAAATAGCACCTAAGACCGACGATGAAAACGCAGTTTACCGCATTGATAGCGTAAGAGAATTCGGTCTCAACGATTTTATCGCGTATATGGATAATTATCTCTATGGAACTTATCAAAATGGTGAATCTGGTAGCGGTGCAATTTACAAGAAGGTTGATATAGATTCACGATCCTCAGGGGTTAGCAAAAAGGTTTACGAGGAAAAGATAAACGAACTTTT
>SVIL01000031.1 GCA_015069505.1 Clostridiales bacterium | reverse complement strand
TACCTATATCCGTTTCTTCCCAGTCCTTAGGTTTGCCATTTTCCCTGTAAGGTGCTAAAACCTTTTTACGCACCATAACGGCGTCTAAATTAAAGGTGTAGTCGTTTGATACGGTTGCAAAAAACACGTCTTCCATACCGTTTTTCCAGTTGGCTTTTGCACCCCTGCCCTTTTCACGTTGCCATGTTATTCTGTTGCGTAGAATAAAGTTTTCATCGACTATCATACCGATCGTCAACGCACTTTTCCAGTCACAACAAACGTAAACGGTGGCGGTACGTTTTAGTTTGGGTTTCACAAGGTCGATAAACCCCTTAACGTACTCTCTATAATCTTCTTTTGAAGATTTTTTGAAGGTGTTGCCGTGAAAATTTTTGTCAAGGTTATAGGGCGGGTCAATTATTAACAAATCGACCGACTCGTCTTTAACCTTGCCTATCGTAGCGTAAAAATCGCCGATAACCGTACAGTTTTCAGGGATAGAGGTCAAATCCTCAGTCTTTAAACAACGGCTTAAATATTCTTTTGATTGACTTAAAGTAAAATCAATGGTTTTATTCTTAGTTGACTTCATAATTACTTACCGTAAATTTCAAGCATTTCGTCAAGTTTAGAGATAATGTCTGAATTAGACTTAGATTTTGCCAAAGTGTCGATTAAAATTTCGGTGGCGTTGGGTTTACCAGATAAAACTTTTCTTAACTTTACAACACCGCTTAATTCGTCTTTGCTAAGCAAAAGTTCATCCTTTCTAGTACCCGATTTATAAAGGTCTATTGCGGGGAAAATCCTACGCTCGCTTAAATCCCTACTCAAATGAATTTCCATATTGCCCGTGCCTTTAAATTCTTCGTAAATAACGTCGTCCATTCGACTACCCGTATCTACTAACGCGGTGGATAATATGGTTAAACTTCCACCGTCTTCGATATTCCTTGCCGAACCGAAAAAGCGTTTGGGACCTTGCAACGCCATAGGGTCAATACCACCCGTTAAAACCTTCCCAGACGACTCTATGGTATTGTTATACGCACGGGTAAGCCGTGTTATCGAGTCCATAAGTATAACTACGTCCATACCCGCCTCAACTAACCTTTTAGCACGGTTTATAACGAGTTCTGACGCTTTGACGTGGTGCAGGGGGCTTTCGTCAAAAGTGGAAAACACAACTTCGCCCTTGACCGATTTTTTAATATCGGTAACCTCTTCCGGACGCTCGTCGATAAGTAGCACGAAAAGTTTGATTTCAGGGTGATTAGTTTCAATCGCCTTTGCTATGTTCTTTATAAGCGTCGTTTTGCCCGTCTTTGGCGGTGCGACGATTAAACCACGCTGTCCTTTACCTATCGGGGCAAAAAGGTCTATTATCCTTAAAGATACATCGTCCCCGTCTTGTTCAAGGTTTATTCTCTCCGTGGGATAGGTTGGAACGAGGTCGTCAAAAACCTTTCTGGTTAAAAACAAATCGGGGTCAAAGTCGTTTATCTTAACTACCGTTTGAACAGCGGGTGAACCCAAATTGCGTTCGGTATCAATCTTTACTATCGCACTGACCTTATCCCCACGGCGAAGGTTGAACTTACGAATATTTGCAATGCTTATATACGCATCGTCTTCGGAATTTTCGTAGTTATTCACCCTTAAAAATCCGTAGTTGCCAAGGGTTTCCAAAACGCCTTCGACCATAAACGTAGTCGGCTTAACGCCTTTGTCGCTAAATCTTAAACTGTCAACTCTTTCACGTTTCACGTCCGAATAATTGCCGTAATTAACTTTGTCTTCGGGCATAATAAACGGGGTTAGGTCAATCTGTGATTTTGAAGGTCTGCCACGGTTTGTCAAAGGTTCGGGTATGATCGTGCCCGCTTGTATCCCCATTATTTTATCTTCAAGGTCGGGCTTGGAAAGGGTGGTTGGCGACGCCACGCCCATTTGTCTTCCGATTTCTCTAAGCGTATCAAGACTCATATGTTCAAATATTTGTTTTGTAAAGGTTATAAATTTAGTCATATATTTACTCCTATATATTTTTTATGGCACGGGCGGAAAGTATGCCCGAAACGAAAGCAAAGGTTAAGTTATATCCACCGCAATCCCCGTCGATATCAAGTTGTTCACCCAAGATATAAGTGCGGTTAGATAGTTCACTTTCAAAAGTGTAAGGGTTGACCTTGTCGGTTGCTATTCCCCCCTTGGTTACCTGTGAATTGTTAAAACCCAAATTGCCCGTAACTTTAAGCCTAAAATTCTTCAACGCTTTGGCAAGATTTGAGGGCGAAAAGTCTTTTACGGTTTTTACGATAGCCTGTCCGACTCGCTTACAAAGTATTCCGTTAAGTATATCTATCCTATCAACAAACGGTGCGTTGGCTTGCCTATCCGCAATAAGTTTTTCAATCTCTCGTTCGGTAAAATCAGGCAAAAACTCTATTTTTACCGACGGGTCAGTCGCCTTTGCAAGATGCCCTGAAATTTGGAACACGGCGTTACCCGATATGCCGTAATCGGTAAAAAGCAGTTCGCCCGTTGCCGTTTTTAAGGGCACGAAGTTATCGTAAGCGGTTATTACAACCTGTTCTTTTAGACCTTTTAACGACCTTACCATATCCGTTTGGGTTTTAATTTGAACCAACGAGGGGTAAAGTTTGGTTTTTTTATGCCCAAAACCTTGTGCTAAACAATACGAACTGCCGTCAGTACCAAACGACGCACCGCTAGCCCCGCCGACGGCGAGTACCAAATTTTCGGCAGTATAAGTACCCGTTTGGCTTTTTACGGAAAAAAGACCGTCTTTTTTGGTAACCGAGTTTACAAAACTGCCCGTAACGATATTTACGTTTTTACCGCCCAAATAGGTACGAAGTGTATCCAAAACGGAATTTGCTTGTTTTGACAGCGGATATTTTTTGCCGTCTTGCGAAGTATATATAGGGATACCCAAAGAATAAAAGTATTCGTCAAGGTCGATTTCTTTTGCCTTTTCTAAAAAAACTTTTATAAAAGACTTATCCCCATAATAATTTTCTTCTTTTAGGTTTGCGTTCCCAAGGTTGCCTTGTCCGTTACCCGTTGCGATAAGTTTTTTGCCGATGCGGTCGTTACGCTCTAAAATAAGCACTTCTTCGCCTACAACGGCGTTATTACCCGATATCAGTTCGGTCGCACATAAAAGACCGGACGCACCGCCGCCTACTATTATAACTTTATAGATTTTGTTCAAAATATATTCTCTCCAAATAAAATACTTGACTTAAAGGTGATTTTTTATTAAAATTGATTAAAAAAAATGAAAGGAATAAAAAATGTGGTTGATAGATTATCTTAAAGCAAATCTTGACTATTTTTATACGGTTATCTTTATGATAGAAATAGTCGTAATCGTTTGTTTGTTAAGCATCTTGATTTTTATTAAACTTGAAAATAAAATGGAAAATAAGTCTAAAAAAATTGAGATTGATGAAAATGGTACCGAACCCATTAATAGCGATCGGCAATAAAAGTAAATTGTAAAAAAGAATTTTTGCAAGGCTAAAAATATAGCCTTGCTTTTATTTTAAATGATTTTTTCTAAAAGGTCAAGCGGTTTGCTTGCAAAAACTTCGGCACCCGCATCTTTTAGGTTTTGGTAAGTCCTATATCCCCATAAAACCGCAATAGCCTTTACGCCTGCGTTCTTAGCGGTCATAACGTCCGTTTCACCGTCCCCCACGAAATACACGTCTTGCTTATTTACCTTAAGCTTTTCTATAAGATAGTTCGTGGATTCGGGGTCGGGTTTGTGCTTAAAAGTTTCACTCTTTCCGATAACCGCATCAAAATTAAAGTTAGAAAGATGTTCGTTGTAAACGGACGTGGTTGCACGCTGGGGTTTATTAGTTACAATGGCTATCTTGTACCCACGTTCTTTTAAGGTTTTTAACACTACGTCCATACCTTCAAAAAGTTTAGTTCTAATATTAGGCGTGGTGGCGTAGTATTCACTAAAACGAGCAAGGCGTGAAGATAATTCATCTTCAGTTAACGTAGCGTCAATACTGAACTTGACAAGGTTTCTTGCACCCGTACCCACACGTGGTTTGGTATCCTCTACGCTCTGTTCCGGATAACCAAAGTCTTTAAGCATAAGGTTTAGATTATAGGTTATATCAGAGATGGTATCGAGAAGGGTGCCGTCAAGGTCGAAAATAACGAGTTTTGACATAGTTACATTTGCTCCACGGTTTCAATACCCAAAAGCGTCAACGCGTTGGTTAGCGTGGTTTTTACCGACTTGGTTATTGCCAAGCGGAAAGCACGTAACTTTTTATCGTCCACCGCAATTTTACAGTTGATATAGAATTTATTGAACGCCGTTGCAAGGTCTAACGCATAACGGGTAACGAGTGACGGCTCGTACTTATCCCCTGCGTTTTTAACGACTTCCTTAAAGCGTGCTATTTCACTTATTACTGCGTATTCGTCCGCGGTCATATTCTCAACGGTAAAGTTACTAAACTCGTCCGTGCATTTATTCAAAACGCTATTGCAACGAGCAACGGTATATTGAACGTACGGGCAAGTTTCACCCTCAAAGGATAAAACTCTGTCGTAACTGAACACTATATCTTTTATCTTATTATTACAAAGTGCCCCAAAGATAACCGCACCCGTACCTACTGCCCTTGCCGTCCTATCCTTATCGGGTAAGTTGGGGTTCTTTTCTTCAATAACCTTATACGCCTTTTCAATGGTCTTTGCGATTACGTCTTCAAGTAAAACAACCTTTCCCGCACGGGTACTCATAGCACCGTCTTCTAACGAAACCATACCGTACGCTACGTGAACCAAGTCCTTCGCCCAGTCTTTACCCATAAGTTCGATAACCTTAAAGAATTGCTTGAAGTGTAAATTCTGTTGATAAGCAACTACGTATAAACATTTATCAAAGTCGTACGTTTTTTTCCTATACGTTGCAGCGGCGATATCACGAGTTGCGTATAATGACGAGCCGTCCGACTTTAATATTAGACAGGGTGGCATACCGTACTCGTCTAAATCGACTATCGACGCACCGTCAGAGGTCTTTAACAAGCCCTTTTCCCTAAGTTCGTCAACGATAACGTCCATTTTGTCGTTATAAAAACTTTCGCCTGCGTACGAATCAAAGGTTACGTTTAGCAGTTTATAAATTTTTTCAACTTCTTCTAACGTAATACGCTTAAACAAAGTGAAAAGTTCGTTACTCTCTTTATCGCCGTCTTCAATTAACTTAAAATAGTGGCGGGCTTCGTCGTCAAGGGCGGGGTTAAGTTTGGCTTCGTCGTGGAACTTTACGTATATACGGGTAAGTTCTTTAAGCCTATCCCTTTCAACCGCTTCAAAACTACTCCACTTCTTAAACGCTACGATAAGTTTGCCGAACTGAGTACCGTAGTCGCCAAGGTGGTTTATGCCCACGACCTTATAGCCCAAAAACCTAAAAATTTTACACAACGCACTGCCTATAACCGTAGTGCTTAAATGCCCTATATGAAAGGGTTTTGCAATGTTTATGGACGAATAGTCAATACATATGGTTTTGCCGTTTCCTATACTGTCCGAACCGTATTTATCGCTTAAAGATAAAACCTCGTTAAGCACGGAAAACGCAAAGCCGTCACGGTTGACTTTAAAGTTAAGGTAACCGCCCGTCGCAGTACAAGAACTTATAACTTCGTCAGAAACGAAAGTTTTTGCTAAGTCTTCAGCGATTATCACGGGGGATTTTTTTAAGAGTTTTGACAGTTTAAAACAAGGCAAAGCATAGTCCCCTAAATCGAGTTGAGGTGGGACTTCAATAAAACTTGCTACGTCCTCAACACTTACGCTTGTTAAATTGAGTTTTTCGGCAATATACTTTTTGTAACCCATATTTTTAGACTCCGACGGGGTTATTTATACCCGCAACCTAACGTTTAGTGATTATTTACATTATCATATCATATTTTTTACCAAAAAAGCAACCTAAAAAGTTGAAATTAAAAAGATTTTAGTTTATAATTAACAAGTAAAACATATTTACGGAGATTAGATTATGAAATTAGGTGTCGTTGGACTGCCGAACGTTGGAAAGTCCACTTTGTTTAACGCTATCACCCACGCAGGTGCGGAATGTGCAAACTATCCATTTTGTACCATTGAACCAAACGTAGGTATAGTTGCAGTACCCGATAATAGGCTTGAAGTTTTAGGCAAACTTTATAATACTAAAAAAATCACGCCCGCAGTAGTTGAGTTCGTTGATATCGCGGGGCTTGTAAAGGGTGCGTCCAAAGGCGAAGGGCTTGGAAACAAATTCCTTGCAAATATCCGTGAAACGGATGCTATCGTACACGTGGTAAGGTGCTTTGAGGACGAAAATATCACGCACGTTGACGACAGCATTGACCCGCTTAGGGATATTGAAACGATTAACCTTGAACTTGTGTTCGCAGATATTGACAGCGTTAAAAAGCGTTTGGACAAGGCTATATCAATGACCAAAACAGGTGATAAAAAGTATAAAATTGAAGCGGAATTTTTGCAAAGATTGTTCAACCACTTATCAGAGGGGTTGCCCGCAAGAACGCTTAGTATGACGGACGAGGAAAGAGAGTACTTGAATACCCTATTCCTTTTGACCGCTAAGCCCGTCATTTACACCGCTAACATAAGCGAAGACGATATGGGAAAGGATGAAAATTCTTTGCCGTTAGTTAAAAAGGTCATTGATTTTGCTAATTCGGAAAACGCTGAACACCTTGTTATTTGTGCTAAGACTGAGGAAGAATTGTCTATGCTTGACCCAGAAGACCAAGCGATGTTCTTAGAGGAACTTGGGCTAAAAGAAAGCGGTCTTGATAGGCTTGTCAAAGCGTCGTATAGGCTTTTAGGGCTTATAAGTTACCTTACCGCAGGTGAAAAGGAAGTAAGGGCTTGGACGATAGAGATAGGCACCAAAGCACCGCAAGCCGCAGGCAAAATCCATACCGATTTTGAAAGGGGATTTATCCGTGCGGAAATCGTGGATTACGACGTACTTGTTGAACTCGGTTCGTTTAACGCCGCAAAAGAAAAGGGCAAGGTGCGTTCGGAAGGTAAAGAGTACGTGCTAAAAGACGGCGACGTAGTGCTTTTTAGATTTAACGTGTAAAAATGTTCCCCCACCCTTTTAGTGGGGCATAGGGATTTTTGATAAAAATGCAAAAAGCATAGCAAAAATTTATTTTGCTATGCTTTTTCTTTGCTTTACAAAGCCCACAAATTTATTCACAAAGTATAATGGGCTATACTTTGTCCGAGTTATTGTAATAATGCGGAATAATCTATTTTATTTCACTTTTTTATTTCTATTGAAATATCGCCCGTATCGCTTGTTATCTCGCACCTGCCACCTGTCGTTGTTTGGGGTACATCTACACGCCCTGTATCGGTCTCTGTAATAAATACCTTATCGGTAAGCAAACTGCCTTTGACGTCGCCCGTATTGGTTTTCACAAAAATCTTAGCGGCGTCCGAGCCGTCGAATTTCACATCCCCCGTGCTTCTTTCAATCGAGAACTTTTCCGTGGCAACAACGTTTTTCAAGGATATATCTCCTGTACTGCCTGTTGAAATCAAGTTGTTGCACGCAATGTCCGTCAAATAAACCTTCCCCGTAGAAACACCAACGGTAATATCTCCCGCAACAGTTGCACCGGAAACAGTTACCTTGCCTGTGGAAACCGAAATATTAAGAGAGCCTGCAGATATATTTTCAATTCTAATATCTCCCGTGCTTGCCTTTATCTTAACATCCTCTTTGGCAGAAGCATAACAATTCACATCGCCCGTGCTAAGGAAAATGTTGATATCTTCAAAGCCAAATACGTGAGAAATCTCAATATCGCCTGTGCTTTCCTCTATTTTAAGCGAGGAATATTCACCTTCGGGCAAATATACCGTTATTTTAGGCGAGCCAAAATGGATGCCTATATGATCATACCACTTTCGTGCATCAACCGTATCCACCGTCAACACACCGTCCACCACTGAAACCGAATGCTTTACTTTGCTTTCTTCGTAGCAAATGACCTTACATTTTCCATCATCTGAAGGCATAAATACAATGTCTGCTGTATCTGTTTTAATGGATATATCGGCAAATTCTTCGGTTACATCATAGGTGTTGGTTTCATAATTTCCTGTGCTGAGCTTGGTAAAATCCCAACCGACAGAAGCCATACTTATCGCAAAAATTGCTACACCGAGTATGACAAGAGAAGCGGCTATGATCAGCCATATTTTAATCGTTTTACTCATTATGCGTTCTCCTTTTTAATAAAGCATTTTTTCAACCCCACGGCAATTTTTTTGGTGAGCAAAATAATGCCCTTTGTTGCCGACTTGCATCCAAAAAAGAGGAATATGGCAAGACCTGCCGAAGCAAAGCCTGCACCGATGATAAAAACTCCTGAAAGCGTATTGCCTGTAGCGACGAAAATGATACCCGCAACCACGCCTGCTACACCGCACGCTGCCAACGACGCAAAGATAGCCCACACAGAAACGATCAAAGACCACAGCACAACGTAAAGCGAAATAATAACGGCAAAGGCAGCAATCGCAAGCGAGAGCCATATAGGAGAGCCAAGTACCAAGAGTACAATTTCCCACGCCTTGATTCGTCTGTTCGGCTTCATTCTCTCTTTTGCAATTTTCAAAAAAGGAGTGTCCGCTATGATCTGTGCCGCAATATCATCCACAGAGCCGACACCTAAAACAGCATCTTCTTCTGTTTGACCTTCCTCAATTCTATCGTCTATCATTTCACTATAAAAAACAAGACGTTCTTCCACTTCTTGCTTCGGCAAGCCCGACAGCTTCATTTTTAGAGCTGTTAAAAATTCTTGTTTACGCATTCTCGCTTTCCTCCTTGGTAACAAACCTATAAATTGACATCACCTCACGCCACTCATTCTTGAAATCTTCAATACGATTAAGTCCTGCCGGTGTGATTTTGTAATATTTTCGTAGTCGTCCACCATGTTCAGCACTACGAACCGTGAGCATTTCCGCAAGCTCTAATCGTTTCAAAATCGTATATAGCGTCGATTCCGACATTTCAAGATAGGGCTTCATATCCTTAATGATCTTGTAGCCGTATGATTCCTCGTTTTTAATAGCGGCTAAAACGCACACGTCTAAAAGTCCTCGTTTTAATTGAATATCCATAACATACTCCTCCTCACGCAATACATCATATCACGAAGTATTAATTTTGTCAAGTACTTTTGCAAAAAAATGAAAAAATTTAGAAAATTATAAAAGCATCGCCTATGCAAAGAAAGACGATGCTTTTGCGTTATATTTTGACATCTCGGAACAACTCTATTTTTTACTTGTAAGTTCATAACTCATATCTAAAAGCATTTTTAGATTATCATCTTTAACTTGGTTTATATCAATGCTTATCCAACTGTTTTTATTCATATGATATGCAAAATAATACCCTTTCTCTTGTACAAGCGAGCCGATTAGTATAGGATCGCACTTAACGTTTAGTACGTCTATTCTATCACTTGACTTTATCCCCAGTTTATCTGCCGTAATATTCATTACAAGTCCAAACCATTTACGGGTATCTTTATGACGAACAACGGCATTTTCATCCATCCAAGGATAATCCGGTTCTACGTCATACGTTGCCTTAATATGCTTAAATAATTCTTCTTTTGTCATAATTATTCATTAATTACCTTAACTTAACGTCAATCTTTTATATATCTCATACAAACCACACCATTTTCAGTGTTTATTGACTTTTGTTTGTAATTTTCTATCGTGGCGTCCATAAATAACGGCTTATCATTCTTACTTGCTATTATAGGCACAACAACAAGACTCAATTCATCCACTACCCCTGCTCGTTGAAAAGCACCGTTTATAATACTGCCACCTTCTAAAAGCAAATGCTTGATATCAAACAAATCTACAAGTTTTTCAAGTGCCACGTTTACGTCTATGCTTGTTTTTCCAGCAAAGATATATGAAACGCCTATTTTTTGAAGGTACGCAAGGTATCGCCCGTCAACGTCTTCACTCATAACCTCTATTATATGTGCTCCGCCATATCCGGGGTCTTCATCCACAATAACGTCTTTCTTCCAACCGAGTTTACCGTGCGTATCAAAAGACACGGCAAAAAACTTTTTATCGTGTTTTGCTACGTAATCTTCTCTACTGTCTATTGATTTATATGCGGACAAATCGGGATAATATCCACCCGTAAAACTACCTTCCATAGTAACACGTCCACAAATAAACCCATTTGACTCTAAATCTCTATTGATTTGATAATATTTTTCCGTCGCGACTTCCGTTTCGGGACAAGAAAGAAACTCCCCCGTCACCTTTCCGTCAATTGAAGTTACCATATGACAAGTTATATAAGGCTTTTTCATAATATACACCTTTCTAAATAAAAATTGTTCTTAACGTTCTATTTTAATAATATCGGAAGTTGGGCGTTTGCTTGCAAGTACGCACAACTGATGGTCTTTCAAACGAGAAGTGCAAAAACCCTTGTTTTTGCAGTAAAACGCAAGTTTTACAAATACACGAGCATAGCGAAGTGGATTTACTTCTTTTAGTTTATATTATTGTTTGATTATATCAAACAGTGATATTTTTGTCAACAAAAGTGTAGAATAGCGAAAGCGAACGCCAGGGTTCTGCAAAGCAGGTTCTTATATTTGCCATCCATAACCTGCCAAGCGATATTGACTAAACTGTAAATTTGTGGTAAAATTAACTAAATTGTTTTTTAGGGGATTAAAATGTTAGACTTTATTTACAACACGCCTACCAAAGTATTTTTTGGGGAAGGCAAGGAAAAGTGCGTGGGCGAAATTATAAAAGAATACGGCTATAAAAAGGTTATGATTCAGTTTGGCAAAAGCAGTGCCGTTAAAAGCGGGCTTTTGAAAGTTGTTACCGATAGCCTTGACGAGTGCGGAATTGAGTACGTAACCTTCGGCGGTGTTGAACCTAACCCCAAACTGAACAAGGTTTACGAGGCTATAAAAATCGCTAAGTCCGAAAGGGTGGATTTTATTCTTGCCATAGGTGGCGGTAGCGTTATTGACAGTTGTAAAATGACCGCACTCGGCGTTAAGAACGACGATGACGTTTGGAATTTTTCTATAGGCAAAAATAAACCCGTTAGTGCTTTGCCCGTCGGGTGCATACTCACCATCGCCGCTGCGGGAAGTGAAATGAGTTCATCCGCCGTGCTTACGAATACCGAAAACAATATGAAAAAGGGTTGCACGAGTGAACTTAACAGATGCAAGTTTGCCATCCTTAACCCTGCCCTCACCTATTCGGTTTCCAAATACCAAACGGCGTGTGGGGTCGTGGATATTATGTCGCATACTATTGAACGGTATTTTTCGGTATGCCCACCTACACTTCTTACCGACGAGATTGCCGAGGGGCTTTTAAGAAGCGTTATTGAGAGTGGCAGTGCCGCTATTGATAACCCGTCAAACTACGATGCAAGGGCGAATATTATGTGGGCTTCAAGCCTATCACATAACGGGCTTACGGGATGCGGCAGAGAAGGATATCTTGCCGTACACCAACTTGAACACGCTTTAAGCGGACTTTTTGATAACGTTCCCCACGGTGCGGGGCTTGCGGTCTTAACACCCGTTTGGGCAGAATACGTTTATAAGTATAATATCCCACGGTTTGAAAGGTTTGCCAAAAAGGTTTGGGGTGTTGACGGGGTTGACCCGACGGACACGGCACTTAAAGGCATAAATAAAATGAGAGAGTTTTTTAGGTCTATCGGTATGCCAAATTCTCTATCTGAGTTCGGGATTGACAAGTCGGTTTGCGAAAAACTGGCAAACAACTGCACCTACGATAAATCTCGCACTATAAAAAGTTATATACCGCTTGGCTATAAAGAGGTTAAGGATATTTTTGAACTTAGTTTTTAAGACATTATAAATTAAAAGGATAGCAAATTTTTGCTATCCTTTCTCTTTGCTATAAAAAGCCTACTTTAATTGTTTACAAAATATAGTGACCTATATTTATTCAGTTTTATCATTTGCTAAAAGCGAACGCCAAGATTCTGAAAAGTAAGTAATTGTATTTTGTTATTACTTTGTTATAGTGGTTTTTTCGATTGCACGTGGCGTATCGGGGTTATTCCCTATTAGGCAAGACATCTTACAAGCGAGCATTTGTGCGAATAACGCAAACGCAAAGATTGCAAATTCTTCGGGAACGTTAAAGTCCAAAAGCACGTCGTTGCACCTCTTAAACCTACCCGTCAACATCATATCGTTGGTAACGAGTAGCACGGGGGCAGAAAGGCTTAAAACCTTTTCTACGCATTTGATTTGGTCGGCACGGATTATGCTTTGGATTTCCTCATCACCGTCGTTTTTGGCACAGAAAATAATTATGGGCGTATGTGCACCGACCGCCGCCATAGGTCCGTGGTAAAAATCACTGCCCGCATAGCCCTTGAATTGCATATAACAGGTTTCTTGCATTAAGAGTGCGGTTTCTAAGGCAATCGGGTAAGTTAAACCCCTTGACAAAACGAAGCCGCCCTGCATATCCTTAAACTTTTCCGCATACTTATCCGTCATCTTATCGATTTGCGGTAAGACTTGTTCAATGTCGTACTTTAAGTGTTTTAAGAAAAATACGTCGTTCTTTAAGCCCGAAAGTTCTGCCGCAAGCCATAAAAGTAAATACAGTTCTGCCGAAAAAGATTTGGTCGCTATAAAAGAGACTTCTTCCCCTGCGTTACAGTACAAATGGAATTTGGCGAGTTTTGCAATAGGGCTATCTATGTTGTTGGTTACCGCAATGGTTATCGCACCTTGGTCGTTACCCTTCTTTATTACCTCTAAAACGTCCTCCGCCATACCCGATTGACTGCAACCGATAACTATACTGTTAGAGTAGTTGATTTTGCCGCGGTATAGCGTTACGATACTTGGTGCGGATAGCCCAACCGTGTAGTTGGACATAACTTCAAGAAGGTACTTAAAGTAAGTGATTGCGTGGTTACTTGAACCACGTGCAGCAGCGACGAAGTTAGTTATCTTGCTGTGCTTTACCGCCTTTACAAGTTCCTTCATTACGGCAGAGTTTTCTGCGTGTATTCCGCCTATTATCTTAGGTGTTTCGTTAATTTCTTTCCAAGTTGAGGTTTGTTTGTAATCCATCGTATTCTCCTATAAAAATAATTTTAGCACCAAAAATTTGGCTTGTCAATAGGAAGAAAAATTTTTACTTTATAAAATTTGTTTTTACGTGGGCGGGATGGGTTGGGAAAGGTATTCCGTTTTCCTTTCCGCTATTTATACATTTTATTAGCCACGCCATGTTCTTGCCGAGGATACGCATAGTTTGCATACCTTCCGTATCCGATTCGGCTTGGTCGCCGTTACTGCCGAACACCATATTCCAGTACTGAGAGGAAACGACCGGCATATTGCTTATCATAAAATACTTATTTAAAATATCAAGGGTTGCGGTCGTGCCTGCACGCCTTGCGACGGCAACTGCCGCTGCGGGTTTGCCTTCAAAACCCTTTCTTGCATAAAACACTCTGTCCAAAATGCCCTTTAACGTGCCGTTTATGGACGCGTAATAAACGGGGCTACCGACGATAAGTCCGTCAGAATTTGATATTTTTTCAATGATATCGTTGACTATATCCCCTTTTACGCAACGCCCGTTTTTTGAACAACCGCCGCAAGCACTGCAACCTGAAACGTTCTTGTTCCCTACGGTTAAAATTTCGGTTTCTATACCTTCTTCGTTAAGTGCGTTAGCGACGACCGACAATGCTTTTTTGGTCGTGCCGTTTTCGTGTGGGCTTCCGTTTAATAATAATACCTTCATAATAATACTCCTTATTAATTAAGTTTAGCACAATAAAATAGTCATAGCAAATCAAAAAATAAAAATAGTTAAAAAATTTATAATAATTTGCCGCTTTTATATTGACAAACCCTTTTTTATTTTATATAATAGTTAAGCGTTTTGAGATAACGCTGCTATGGCTCAGCAGGTAGAGCACGTCCTTGGTAATTATGTAATTAACCATTGAAAACAGTTCAAAACCATTAAAAAACATCACTTTTTATATTAAAAACAGCAGTTTTCAAAAATAC
>SVIL01000030.1 GCA_015069505.1 Clostridiales bacterium | reverse complement strand
AAGACGATCCAAGGATAACTAAGGTCGGAAAGATATATCGCAAACTTTCACTTGACGAACTTCCACAATTATTCAACGTGTTCTTAGGACAGATGAGTGTGGTTGGCCCACGTCCACCGATTCCAAAAGAAGTTGAGTCTTACACCCCAAAGCAACGTCATAGACTTGACGTAAAGGGCGGGCTGTTATGTTACTGGCAAATCCAAAAAAACAGAAACAGTTTTTCATTTGACGAGTGGGTTGACTTCGACTTAAAGTATATTAAGGAACAAAGTTTTTGGCTGGATATGAAGATTATCTTTAAGGGTGCTTATATGGTAGTTTTCGATCGCAGTGGCGAATAGGGTGATGAGATGAAAATTGCAATGATGGGGCATAAGAGAGTGCCGTCGAGAGAAGGCGGAATTGAAATAGTGGTTGAAGAACTCTCTGAAAGACTTGCTAATAAATCTAACGACGTAACCATTTATAATCGTAAAAGAAAGGGTGCTGAACCTTTGACCGAGTATAAAGGTTGCAAAATAAAAGACGTTTTTACGCTGAATAAGCGAATTTTTGATGCGATAGTGTATTCATACTTCGCTACTAAGAAGGTTAAAAAAGGCGGTTACGACGTTATTCATATCCATGCAGAAGGTCCTTGTGCATTTATAAAATCATTACGCAAGTGCAAAGCGAAAAAGGTAGTTACTATTCACGGCTTAGACTGGCAACGTGGGAAGTGGACGGGCTTTGGCAGTAAGTTTTTAAAGTGGTGTGAAGAGCGTGCGGTCAAATACGCTGACGAGATTATAGTTTTATCAAGAAACAACGTTGAGTATTTTAAGAACACCTACGGTCGTGACACGATTTTTATTCCCAACGGCGTAAATAAACCCGAACTCAAACCCGCTTCAATAATAACTGAAAAATGGGGACTTGAAAGGGACGGTTACGTTTTGTTTTTGGCAAGGCTTGTCCCTGAAAAGGGCGTGCATTATCTAATCGACGCTTGGAAGTCAATGTCGGAAGAAGATAAGATGGGCAAAAAACTTGTAATTGCTGGCGGTTCGTCTCACGACGACGGGTACTATACTGAAATTATGAAAAGTATTGAAGGTGTGGGCGATATCGTTGCGACTGGGTTCGTTCAAGGTCAACCTCTTGAAGAGTTGTATTCAAATGCGTACGTATATGTTTTGCCAAGCGACGTAGAGGGCATGCCGATAAGTCTTTTAGAGGCGTTGTCCTACGGGAACGTTTGTCTTGTAAGCGATATTCCTGAAAACACCGAAGTTATAAAAGACAAGGGCTACGTTTTCAAAAAATCCGACGTAGAGGATTTAACCGATAAATTGAAAGAGTTGATAAAAAACTCATTTGAAACTCATAAAGAAGCGATAATTCCTTACAGTTGGGAAGAAATAACTGAAAAAACTTTACAGGTGTATAAAAAGTAATATGAAGGTACTTCTCGTCAATAAATTCCATTATCTAAAAGGCGGTTCTGAAAGGTATTATTTTACACTTGCAGAAGCGTTTGAAAGGGCAGGACATCAGGTAATATTCTTTGCGATGAAGGACGAAAAAAATATTCCTTGCGAAACGGAAAAGTTTTTCGTATCTAACGCATCCGTCGGCGGTGGGTTGAAAAGCAAACTTAAAATGGTTATGCATATAGCCTATTCAAAAGAAGCGTATAAAAAAATGACCGCATTGTTAAAACAAGAAAACCCTGATCTTGTAATTTTAAATCTCGTGCATAAACAGATAACGTGTTCGGTAATCGACGCAATAAAAGACTTTAATAAAGATTTGCCGATATTTTGGACGATGCACGATCTAATTGCGGTTTGTCCGTCTTACACCATGCTTGACGGTGAAGGCAGAATTTGTGAAAAATGTTTGGATAAAAACTTCAAGCATTGTACGGATAATAGGTGTATTAAGGGTTCAAAGTTAATGAGTAAACTTTCCACTTACGAAGCCAACGTTATTCGTAAAAAGGGTTGGTACGATAAGGTTGATAAGTTCATATGCCCGTCAAATTTTTATAAGAAAAAGTTACAACAAGCGGACTTTACTAAATCGGATATCGTATGGTTAAGAAATCCATTGTCGTCAAATACGGTGTACGAACTTAACGCACACGACGACGGATATATCCTGTACTTTGGTAGGCTTACTAGGGAAAAGGGGGTAAAAACACTTATCGACGCAATGCAAGGCGTTGACTATAAACTTGAAGTTTTAGGTACCGGACCCATTGAGGACGAACTTAAAGATTACGTAACCAAAAACGGAATACTAAACGTAACGTTTGAAGGTTTTAAGCAAGGTAACGAACTTGAAACTTTTATAAGGAACGCAAGGTGTATCGTCTTACCGTCTGAGTGGTATGAGAACGGACCGTATAGTGCAATGGAAGCAATGGCACTTGGCAAACCTCTTATCGTATCTAACAAAGGCGGACTGCCCGAACTTGTTGAGGACGGCGTTAACGGTTACGTGTATAACACCACGACAGAACTTAAACAAGCCCTTATAAAAGTTATAAATGCACCCGAACAAGAATACTCGTCGCTATGCGAAAATTCACTTAAAAAAGCAAAAGAATACTTTAACCCTAAAGACTACGTAGAACAACTGATTGCGTTGATGAAAAAAGATGGGAACTCGTTATAAAAATTTTGACGGACTGAAAACGCTTGCCACGTTTGGAATAGTGGTTTTTCATATGTTTTGTCATTACGGAGACCTTTCACCGTTTATATCACTGTTGAAAAGGCTAAACGTATTCGTGCAACTGTTTTTTATAATAAGTGCGTTTTCAATGTGTTGCGGTTACTATGAAAGGGTAAAGAATAACGGCATATCCTTAAACAAATTTTACAACAAAAGATATTTAAGAATTTTACCATTTTTCGCATTGTTGATTTTTATGGACGTTATCGTTCAGTTCGCTGGCGGAAGCACATTGATTGAAGCGTTTGCAAACCTAACCTTAATGTTTGGATTTGTATCAAACGCTAATATCTCAGTAATCGGTGTCGGTTGGACGCTAGGCGTAATCTTCGCCTTTTACATACTCTTTCCATTTTTCGTTTACACCATTTGGAATAAGCGTAGGGCGTGGATATGGTTTTTAATAACGTTGTTTTTTAACTACGCTTGCAGGTTCTATTTTTTAGCAAATGGACAAGCGGATACTAAAAACGTGATGATGTGGCTTTGCTATTTTTATGCGGGTGGGCTTTTGTATCTGTACCGTGACGGCATAGCAAAGATAATCGGTAAAAATATTTGGACTAGGTTAATAAGTCTTGCGTTGACGATAGGGACTGTTGCGGTTTGGATATTCGTTCCCGACCAAATAGGCAGTGTTGATGTGTTTACCTTAAAAACACTATTGATGTTTAGTGCGGTCGTATCGTACGCCATATCCGTAAAAAGTGTAGTAATGTCAAACCCCGTCACAAAGTTTTTGAGTGATATTAGTTTTGAAATTTATCTATCGCATATGTTTATATATCGTGCGTTAAGATTGTTAAAGTTAACTAAACTTTTTTCAAATGCAGTGCTGTCAAGTTGTTTTAACGTGGTAACTGTGTTTGTATTAAGCGTTATATTCGCTTTCATTGCTAAAAAGGTACTTAATTTTGTTATAGACTTTTTAGCCAAAAAAATAAAAGAAATTAAAGAGAAAAGGGCAAAAGAAGAGCCTGAAAAAACGGAGAATATATAAATGAAAAAGTTAAACGGAACAGTAATCGTAACCTATCGTTGTAATGCAAGGTGCACAATGTGTAATCGTTATAAAGCACCTTCTAAACCCGAAGAAGAGTTATCCATAGAAACGATAAAGAAGTTGCCACCTATGTATTTTACTAACATCACGGGTGGTGAACCGTTTATTCGTCAAGACCTAAAAGATATCGTTAGGGAACTTTACAAAAAGTCCGACCGTATCGTAATTTCAACCAACGGTTATTTTACGGATAGGATTATTGACCTTGCAAAAGAGTTCCCTGAGGTTGGCATAAGAATTTCAATCGAAGGTTTAGAGCAGACTAATAATGAGATTAGGGGATTGCCCGACGGGTATAAACGTGGGTACGAAACTTTAAAGACCTTGGTTGATATGGGTATGAAAGACGTAGGCTTTGGTATGACCGTTCAGGACAAGAACGCACCTGACTTAGTTCCGTTATATAAGGTGTCCGAAGAACTCGGTATGGAATTTGCCACCGCATCCCTTCATAATTCGTTTTACTTTGTAGAAGCAAAAAATATTATTAACGACCGCCTTATGGTAGCACAAAACTTTGAGGATTTGGTTAACGAACTTTTGAATACCAACTCGCCAAAGAAATGGTTTAGGGCTTACTTTAACCACGGCTTGATAAATTATATATTCGGTCAAAAAAGGCTTTTGCCTTGCGATATGAGTTTTGACACCTTCTTTATCGATCCGTACGGCGACGTTATGCCTTGTAACGGAACCAAGGATAAAGAAGTCATGGGTAACCTTAATGAAACGACTTGGGATGAACTTTGGAATAGTGAGTCTGCTGAAAAGGTTAGAAAGAAGGTTCGTTGCTGTGATAGGGATTGCTGGATGATAGGTTCGGTTTCCCCTGCGATGCATAAATATTTCTTTAAGCCCTTCTGGTGGGTTATCCGTCATAAGATTTTTAGGTTCTTTAAGAAAAAGAAATATTCAATGTATGAAAATAAAATCGTGAGGGATTTCCGTGACGGAAAAATTACAAAAGAAGAACTTGACAAGTGTTCTACTTGCGATATGTGTGCAACCGTAAACGACGGGCTGTCCGAAAAGAGTAAAGAGCAATTAAAGACGATGACGGGCGAAGAAATCGTCCAAAAGGATATAGAAGGTCAAGGGGAACAATGAAAAAGGCGTTAATCGTTGCAAATTTAGGTGGATTTTTTTACTTTCTGTTCAACGATATAAAGATTTTGCAGGATAAGGGCTACAAGGTGTACTGTGCGGCACAGGGTAATCTTATTAAAGAAGAAGACCCTGCCTCAGTAATAAGGTCTAAGGGTGCGGAATTTATAAATATTGATTTTGACAGTAAAAAAATATTTAGTAAAAACAATTTGACGGCTTATAAGCAAATGAAGCGACTATTAAAAGAGCATAAGTTTGACTTGATACATTGCCATACGCCTATTGCGGGGGCAATAACGAGGCTTGCTGCAAAGAAATATCGTCGCAAAAACAAAACCAAAGTTTTTTATACGACTCACGGCTTTTCGTTTACTAAGTATTCCGATAAAAAGGAATTCAAAAAGTATTTTGGTATAGAAAACTTTTTATCAAAGTACACCGACCTTATCGTAACCATAAACAACGAGGACTTTGAATACGCAAAAAAGATGAAGGCACGTGCGGTTGAAAAAATAAACGGTGTGGGCTTTGATTATGAAAGGTTTCATAACGTCGATATTGACAGAGATAAATGGCGTAAAAGCCTAAATATTAACGAAACGGATATACTGATACTTAGCGTTGGTGAACTTTCGGCAAGGAAGAACCATCAATTAATCGTTAAAGCCATAGCAAAACTAAACAACCCGAACATCGTTTACGTTATTGCGGGAAGAGAGTTGCCGGGTAGCGGTGTGAAAGAAGGGCTTGAAACGTTAGCAAAAAATCTTGGCGTTCGCCTTATTCTTTTAGGACATATATCTAAAGTTCCCGAGGCTATAAAATGTTCGGATATCGGTGCAATTCCGTCTATCAGAGAAGGCTTAGGGCTTGCAGGCGTGCAGTCGCTTGCAGGTGGCGTACCGCTTATCGGTACGGACGTGCAAGGGATAAGAGAATACGTTATTGACGGTGTTACGGGGTACATAACCGATGCGTTTAACGAAGACGAGTGTGCCAACAAGATTAAATTGCTTATAGAGAATAAAGACAAAATGGTTGAAAATTGTTTTGAAACCGCAAAAAAATTTGATAGATCGGTTTCATATGGGCAAATGGAAAAAATTTACAGCAAGTATATAGGAGAAGATTTGTAACAAAAATTTATACAAGTCTGATTTATTTACAATGATTTATATAAACAAAAAAGGTTTAATTTACAAAAAGAATAGTTTTTCATTTATCTCGTTAATTTTGGCGTGTCTAACGATATTACTAATCGTTGGCGAGTTTTTTATAAGCACGTATATTGATGAGATTGCCGTGTTGATATCCTTGATATTTTTGGTGCAGTTATCGATGAGAAAGGTGTTGAGCAAGCAAGATCTACTGATTATGGGGCTAATGATAGTTTTTATAGTGCTGGGGCTTGTTGCTACGCTTATAAGTAGAATCGCCGTTTCATTTTTCTCAGTAGCAATGGACGTGTTTTCATACTTAAAAGCATTTGCGGTATTTTTCGCTATTAAATACGCTTTAAGGGAAGAGGATATAAAAGAAAACTATTTAAAGATGCTTACCCCTATCGTCAAAATATTTGTCGTGGTGACCTTCGTTTGTTGTGTTATGGCAATTTTTGTTGATATCGGTATGAGCAACAAGATGCGTTACGGACTACGAAACTTCGTTTTCTTATGTCCGCAATCCCACCAACTCTATAACGCCTTGTTTGTATGCGGTGCAATTTTAATATCTAAGAAATGTAGGTACTTAAAATACTATATGTTTATGATACTGTTTACTACGGCATGGACGTTGCAAGGTCCTGCTTTCGTGTTCGTAGTAGTATTCTTATTCTTATTGTTGCTATTCAAAAACAAAAAAAAGATAGGCTTTTTTGCAATATTACTTATGTTGCTATTAGTCTTATGGGTAGGGCAGTATCAAATTGAAATGTATCTAACCGACGAAAATTCGGTTAGAGCAAAATTCTACGAATACGCTTTCGTTACCGCATTAAGGTTTTTCCCACTCGGTTCAGGGTTTGCCTCGTACGGTTCTAGTCAGGCGGCAGTTAACTATTCAACGCTATATTATGAATACGGTTTCGATAGGCTTTGGGGTATGTCGCCGGAAAGTGAAAATGGTATGTTCTTGCGTGACAACGGTTTTGCAATGTATTTAGGTCAGAACGGGTTCCTTGGCTTTATACTTTTCTTGATTATATTGTTCTTGGTGTTTAGACTCATTTCAAACAAAAATATGAATTTTATTGCAAGGGCGTTTATACTCTCAATCTTTGCAAATACAATGATTCACGCAGTCGGTACTGCAATACTAACTAGTTCGTCGGGTGTTAACGGGTTTGTTGCAATGGGTATTATTTTGGCTTGTTGTGTTGAAAAAGACGATAAAGGTTCAGAAAGCGGACTTAAACCGCTTATAAGGTAGAATATGAAAGTAAACGTAATTACAAGACACGCAATCTCCAACTACGGCTCGTTTTTGCAGTCGCTGGCAACTATCAATATCTTTAAAGAACTTGGTTACGATTGTAAGATAATTGACTATATCTCAAAGGAAGAAGATAACGCAAAAAGAGCCAAAGCGTACGCTAAAATTCAGTACAAAGGTTTCCTTAAACGTACCGCTTACGTAACGTTAAAGGTGTTTGCCGACTCTTTTTCAACCAAAAAGTTTAGTAAGTTTAGAAAAAAAGAACTAAATTTAACGAAAAAATTCACCACTTTACAAGCATTGCAAAAAGAAGATTTTTCAGATTCTTATCTTTGTGCCGGTAGCGATCAGTTGTGGGGGGAGGTACACGTTGACGGTAGTATCGATCCCGCATATTTTTTGGAATTCGGTTCTGATAAGAATAAGTATTTTTCCTTCTCTTCAAGTTTTGGAAGGGTTGACTTCGACCAAGACTTTTTTAAGCAACTTAACGTGTATTTACAAAAATTTTCTTTTATTACCGTAAGAGAGCAAAGCGGGGTAAAATTAGTTAACGATAATACCGATTTTACCGCTCAACACGTTTTAGATCCAACCTTAATGATAGGGCGGGAGTTTTGGCAATCATATGCTGATTGCAAAATTAAAGAAAAGCCCTACGTTTTATTGTATCAACTCTATTACGTTAAAGAGATAGATGATTTTTGCACTGAACTTGCTAAGCGTGAGGGCTTAAACGTGATAAGAATCTCTTGCAATTTTATGGATAAATTTCGTAAAGGTAAAAATAAGGTTTTAAAACCGCCCAAATACGTCCTTTCGTTATTCAAAAATGCAAAATACGTAATATCAAATTCCTTTCACGCAACGGTATTTTCATTGTTGTTTAATAAAGAGTTCATTGATTTTATGCCACGTGGCGGAACGTCTTCAAGAATAACCGACTTGCTTAGTACGGTCGGGCTTAGCGAAAGGGTCTCAACGGGAAAGGAAGCGGATTTTGATATTATAAAAAATCCCGTTGACTGGCAAAGCGTAAATTCCATTTTATCTGAAAAGTGTTTAGAGAGTAGAGAGATTGTACAAAAAAACTTAGGATTGTTGGAAAAAGAGTAAAATGAAAACTGTTTGTGAAATTAATAAATGCGTGGGCTGTATGGCTTGTGTGGATAGTTGCCCCAAGGGAGCAATTAGTATTAACGACGATCTAAAAAGTTATAATGCGGTCATTGACGCTGAAAAGTGTTGTGACTGTGGCTTGTGTTTTAAGACTTGCCAAAACAACGTTTCACTATCCTTGAACTTGCCGTTTATGTGGAAACAGGGTTACGTGTCATCTGACGAGGACAGGAAAACAAGTTCCTCAGGTGGCGTTGCGTACGCCTTATCAAAATCTTTTATTGAAAACGGCGGGGTAGTTTGCAGTTGTGTTTTCCGTGACGGAGAGTTTGTTTTTGACTGTTCTGATAATCTATCCGATATAACAAAGTTCAAAGGCTCAAAGTACGTAAAATCCAACCCAAGTGGTGTTTATAAAAGCATAAAGGCTTTGCTTAAAGATAATAAAAGTGTTTTGTTTATAGGTTTGCCTTGTCAGGTTTCCGCCCTTAAAATTGTGGTTGGGGAATCTCTAAATAAAAACTTATATACGGTGGATTTGATTTGTCACGGCACGCCGTCACCAAAACTTTTGGAAAGTTTTGTAAATCAATACGGCTATAAATTGTCTGATTTGAGCGGAATTTCTTTTAGAAAGAAAGGGCGTTTTGCATTGCAATCGGAAAAAACTTTCGTTCGCCAAGGCGTTATGGATAGGTACTCTATTGCTTTTTTGAACGGGCTTAACTATACTGAAAACTGTTATAACTGTAACTATGCAAAAGAAGAACGTGTGGGAGACTTAACCATCGGCGATTCTTGGGGTAGTGATTTGCCTAGCGATCAAAAGTCCAAGGGCGTTTCGTTGTTGCTTTGCCAAACTGAAAAGGGCAAAAAGTTAATTGACGATAGTGATTTGGTTTTATTCGACGTGGATAAGACGGTGGCAAAAAATCATAACCACCAACTTGAATATCCCACTAAAAAGCCACCGCATAGAGAAAAGTTTTTTAGGTTATATTCTAAAAAGACATTCAATAAAGCGGTTTTCTCTTGCTATCCTAAACTCTGTTTTAAGCAATCGCTTAAATCCCTTTTAATCGGTTTAGGCGTTAAAAAATACGGGGGGGGGGTACACTGTAAGCGTAGTTCCCAAAAATAAATAAGAGAGAAATATTGTGCGTATGAAACTTTTAAATAAATACAAAGAATTGCCACCTTTATTAAAGGGCACCATAATATTTACACTGCTAACACTATTAAGCAAAGGGTTTGCAGTTATTTCTACACCCATTTTTACTCGTCTTATGACAAAGGTGGACTACGGTACTTATACGCTCTATAACAGTTGGTACAATATTTTCTCAGTGCTTTGTACGTTTAATATTACGGCTGGGCTATATAACTCAATCGTCGTCAAAGACCCCGAAAGAATAAAAAGCATATCTTCTGCCGTGGTGGGTTTTGAAGTTTTAATCACTACGATAATGGGCGGGATATACTTTGTTCTAACCCTTTTTACTACCGACGTTCTTGGTTTTTCAGAAGCGATGGGCTTTTTGATTTTTATTGAAAACGTTTTTAATATTCCTATACTAATTTGGGTTGCAATCCAAAAATTCTCAAATACCTACTCAAAAGCATTTTTAGTAATGTTTTTTGAAATGTTTTTGAATTTTGCAGTATGCGTTTTGTTTGTAATTTTTTGGAAACAGAAAGTATATGCAAGAATTTTTGGCACGATTGCGGTTTACGTGGCTTTTGGCTTGTGCCTATTTGTGGTAATAATAAAGGAAGGCAAGGTCTTATTCGATAAAGAAATTTGGAAAAGTTTGTTGTTAATCGGTGGACCGTTAGCACTTCATCATTTAGGGCACAGTTTGTTTAGCCAAAGCGACCAAATAATGATAGAATACATTTGGAACGATAAGGCTATGGTTGCAGTTTACGGGCTGGCACACTCGCTATCTTGGCTTTTAGGAATAATAAACACCGGTCTTAAAGCTACACTTGTTCCTTGGAAATACAAAAAGATAAAGGCAGGCAATTACTCTAATATATCTAATTTGCACCTTATGGTTTGCGTCTGTCTTGCCGTTTTAACAACTTTGGTAGTGCTTCTCGCCCCGGAAATTTTGTTGATATACGGTGGGCAGGGATATGTCGAAGGTGCTACGCTTGTTTCAATATTGTGTACCGCGGTGCTTATAATTTACGTATATTCACTTTTTGTCGATATTGAAATTTATTATCAAAAAACCATAATAACTATGATAACCACGATAGTTGCGTTGGGCGTAAATATAGGCTTAAACGCTTGGTTGATACCAAAATACGCTTCGCTTGGTGCGGCAATCGCAACGTTAATTTCTTGGTTTATACTACTTTTCGTCCATACGTTTACGTCGAGTTTCGTATCAAAAAAGAACGGCTTGTCAATACGTAAGATATATAAAGTGGAATTGTTCATTGCGGTCGTAGTGTTGACTACGGGTATAAACCTATTGATCCCGTTATTATACGACTATCTTGTTTTAAGAATAATTTTAGCGGCGGTAACGATGGTTGCGGTTATGATTTTAGCGGTCGTAATATTTAAGAAGTTTAAGAAATCCAAAGCTAAAGACTCTATTGAAGGTTAAGGGTGATTTATGAGTTTAAAGATAGGTATTTTAACGATGTTTAACGGACTTTTACACAAGAATAAAATCAAAACTAAAAATTAAAGTATAAATAAAAGGCTGTGCAGTTTTTACTGCACAGCCTTTTTAACGACTTAAATAATATTAGTCTTTTTTACGGTTTATAAAATATATACTGGTTACCGAAAGGGAAAGTGTAACGGCAATTATAACCAAGATATTTCTGATCATAGTGTTCGGGACATCTTTAACGAAAGTGTCGGCTATATAACCTATATAATAAGCGTCCCCAACTTCATATCCGATTTTTGCTATACCGTTATTAGTTTCAAAAACTTTGACTTCTGTATCTTCGGCAAGCGAAGTGACTTCTACCGTTAACCCGCTATCGTTGTAAACGGTGGTTGCACTTACTTTTGCCATTTTATAGACGGTATTTATAACGTCTGCGGAAAGTACTTCAACCGTAAAGTTTTTGGGTACGTATCCCGTTAGCGTAGTACCACGATAATCAACTTCACATAAATAGAAGTCAACGTAGTCAAAAGTGATTTTGGAAATCGTTCTTAGTGCCAAACCACTTTCAAGCCTAATTGCTTGCCCTTCGCTACTAAAACTAAAATTAGCGTTTTCAGTTATTTTGGGTAAATAATATAGGTTGACGTTAGTAGTTGTAAATGCTACCGAAGGTGCTAATGCGTTCGTTTGGCTTAGGTCTTTAACGTATTCGTTTACCGCAAATAAGTTTTCAGTAGCGTAG
The DNA here is from genome assembly GCA_015069505.1 of Clostridiales bacterium. Taxonomy (GTDB): domain Bacteria; phylum Bacillota; class Clostridia; order Christensenellales; family Borkfalkiaceae; genus UBA1259. The sequence continues at coordinate 2,572 of SVIL01000030.1, read as the reverse complement.
TCGTCAAACGAAACGTTAAGAAGTTCTGTCGTTCTTAAAATAAGTTCTTCACCGCTTGTGATAAAGTATGCGTTATCGTTTACCGTATCAATACAGCAATCAATCGCACTAGCAGTGGTTAGCATTGATGCAAAGGTGTAATCGTTCGTATTCGAGCCGTCAAACTTCGTTAAACCGCTATCAGTGAAAACGAAAATATTTCCCACCAAATCGACCATCAATTTTTTTGGGTTTGCAATCGTAATGCTTAAAGATTTCGTACTGTAAGTATTGCCGTCGGGGTAGTATAGGGTTACGCCACCGTTTCCGTCGGTGATGTAAACGTTTGCAAGTCTATCCACGTCAAATAGCGGCGAAGTTCCAACCTCAAGGTCGGAAAGTACGGTGGATAACTCTGCCGTTCGTTCGTTCATCTTTATAACGCTCGTCTTAGAAACGCCGTCGCCCATTGCAAGGTAAAAGTTTTCACTTTCATAGGCTATGCCCAAAACGTTAACGCCTTCAATCGAAACCGTTATTGCCTCGCTACTTGAACTATCGTTAAGCCCTAAACATTTAACTTCATGCCCGTCGGTTAAAAGGATTTTAGACCTTCCTATGGCAAGAGAGGTTGGGATAAACCCGTTTTCAAATTCACTTATAAAAAAGTTTTTATAGCCGTAACCGTTTTCAGTTTTAGTGATAACGGTTATTTTTTTATTGTCTATAACCGCCTTAACGTTCCCGTAAGAACTTATCGCACTTGCGGTGCTTCCTATCCTATTAAAAGCGGTTTTGTTTTTTGCGATGGCAAACCCTGTGAAAATAAGTTTTTCGTTTGCGTTATCAATCTCAAATTCTTGAACGGCACATATGGTTTTATCGGTGATGATAAGTTTGCCGTCTTTAACGCAGATATCTGAAACGTATTTAAGCACGCCAAGGTCGTAACCTAAATCGGCAACAGTCATACCCACGCTTTCGCCACCATTGATGGGTATGCGATAGATGACGCTATTTTCCGATTCGATAACCGAATAGTAAAGGTATTCGCCAACCGTCGCTAACGCAGAGGGTTTGTGATCTGATAATTTAGTTGATGATTGTTGTGATACTGAATATTTATAAAGACTGTTTTGATAAACGTAAAAAATTTCGTTATCGTTGCTAATGTGTACGGGTGTGTCCGTATCGTTTTCAATGCTTGTGATAAACGTAAAATCCGTTCCGTTAGAATATACGCGAATTCCCGTGTATGCGGTGATAAGATAACTTTCGTTTAGGTCAAAGCTGTTTCCGCCGATATTATTATCGTCCGAATCCTTCAAAACCTCGGGTGAAGTTGTGAGTCCGTTCGTATAGTCAACTTTGTAAAGCGTGCCGTTATCCGAAACAACAAGGTAATTATCGTAAAGTTTTTTAACTTGTTTAGGCGAAGTAAAATCTCTTTTTACGTAATTTCCGTTATAGAAAAGTAACAAAGAATTGTCCGTACCTTGAATAATGGCAGCGTTATCATCCCATAAATACCCGTCGATAGGTGAAATTAATTCTTTATATTCCATTTTAGAAATGGGGTGGTCTAATTCCAGATTAATCTGAGTGGGGGAATCCGCAAAAACATTATTTACGCCCAAAAATAGCGTAAGTGAAACTGCAAACGCTAAAATTAGTCCAACTAAACATATTAACTTTCTATCTCTATAAACTCTCATACGTACTATTTTAGCACATAATTTTAATTTTGTCATTATATTATGTTTATTTAGCTGATATTTTTTTCGGATTTTTCTACTTCTAAAATTTTTATTTTTTTCCAAGATTAATTTTTAAATATGACAGTTTTTGACATCTAATCCAACTATTATAAGAGCAAACAAACACGAACATATGTTCGGAATTTGAGATAATACACCTAAAAAATACATAAATCAATAGGTTACTGACATAAAAAATAATAATTTTGAACAAAAATAATATTTTTAATCAAAAAACGGCATATATCGGTTGACAAGAGAAATTTAACTAATATAATAAACTTGCTTGACAGTTAGCCCCGCCAAGTGAATTTTAACGTAGGAGAATTTTTTATGAACGTACTTTACGCAAAATCGGTTTTATACGCTTATCCGTGTTTAGATAAAATTTGTGAGCAGATTGATGAACTTGTTGAAAAGCGATTGATATCGTCAATGTATGACTTTTCGCCCGCAGAAGAGCAGTGTATAAAAATCGTTAATTATGGGTTTCAAAAGCAAACCTTACTTGAACTTAAGCAAGCGGTTATAGAGGTTTTGAAAAAATTTACTCAAATAGAAGTTGATTATCTTGATTATAAATATTTCAAGTTAAAGCCAAAAAGTTATTACAAAGACTTTGATGCAAAAAGTAGAAATTATTTTAGAAACCAGATAAAAATTTGTGAAAAGTTTTCTCTTTGTTTAGAAAGGTTAGGTTTTGGGGATGAGTGGTTTAACGAGAACTGCCTTAAAATAGACTTTTTTAAAGAACTTCTTAAACGTGTTAAAGAGCAAGAAGAAAAGATTGCAAGTAACAAACGCAATGCAAAAAAGCCCGTCGAAAACCGAAAGAT
>SVIL01000029.1 GCA_015069505.1 Clostridiales bacterium | reverse complement strand
CTTTACGCCCTTAATTTCTATGCACCCTTCGACCACGTCTCTCGTAGTGCCCGCAACCGAGGATACGATTGCCTTATCGTAATTTAGTAGTGCGTTAAGAATCGAACTCTTGCCCGTGTTCGGTTTTCCAACGATTCCAACGTTTACACCATTTTTAATCTTTCTACCGCTACGGTAGGTGGATTTTAATTCTTCTAATTTACAAATAACCTTGTCTATCAACCGATTTGCGACCTCGTACGACTTAACTTCAAGGTCTTCTTCGGGGAAGTCCATATCTGCGTCGATTTCGGACAATGCGTCGGTTAAGTCGTCTTGCAAACCTTCAATTTGTTTGCAAAGATTTTCACGGTATAGATAATACCCCGCCCTAACGCCGCTAAGCGACTCACTGTTAATCATATCGATAAGCCCTTCGGCAGAGGACAAGGAAAGTTTGCCGTTTACGAACGCACGTTTAGTGAACTCTCCGTTAGTGGCAAGTCTTGCACCGCTTTTTAGGGTTTGACGGAGTACGCCTTGAGTTATGGCTATACCGCCGTGGCAATGGAATTCCACCGTATCTTCACCCGTAAAACTTTTGGGTGCTTTAAAATATACGCACATACCGAAGTCGGTAAAACCGTCACAGATAATTTCGCCCGCATACATCACGTTCGGAACAAAATCCACTGCGGGGGTACCGTTACTTGCTTTAAACATCTTTTGTGCGACCGAAAGCGGGGTGCTTCCACTAATACGGATAACGGCAACACCGCTTGCACCTAACGCAGTCGATATTGCCGAAATGTTATCGTTAGACATATCTATTCGTCCTTGTTATTATTTTCGTCAAACTCATCAAACGGGTCCGCATCCACTTCCCCACTTTCGGCAAAATCCGAGTACGGTGTTTCAGGTGGACGTGGGTTAGAGTTGTCGTTATATGGATTATAAGTACCTTGTCCATACGGATTAAACGGGTTACCACCACCATACATCCTTTGGTATCTTTCCTTCATAAATTCTTCGTAACTGGTCGCCTTCTTGTTTCGGATAACGAATACGAATATCGGAAAAAGCCCCCAAATCGACCATATAACAGCAGCAAAGAAGTGCATAGGCCAGTACTTTTTGAAAAGTGCAATGTAAAAGAAGATAAGCATAACTATACTCACTATCCCTAATATATCAGACGCAATGCCTATCCCAAACAAAAGGTTACCTATCAACCCCAAATTACTATACGGGTAAACGATATTCGTGCCGACGTATATGCCCGAGTCAAAAGCGTAAAGCACGTGTCCTAACGTTTCGTTATAAACTGCGTCGGTAAATAAAACTTCGCCACCGTTTAAGTAATAACCTACGAGTGGGAAATATTGTATAAAATTATAAGCGAGATTAAGTGCTTCGGTAAGACTAAACACAATCACCAAAAGCAATGCAAAATTCTTTATCGGTTTACCGAAAAAATTGACCTTTCCGACAAGCCTACCCGCAACGTAAATCCAAGCGAACGGAATCCAAGCGAGAAACGCTATCTTGCCCAAATTACTTTCGCTATTCCTAGCAAGTTTATACACCCCGATACTTCTTAAAACGTACAAAGCAAGCACTAACGCTACTACTACGCCTAATACGATATAAATGGAAGTGGGTGAAAAACGAAATATTTGTCCTTCAACTATAAAACCTAACATAAAAAACCTCTTTTTTAATAAAGTCCCTTATATTACTCTCAACAAAAAACCTAAGTTTAATACGCCCTTGCAAAGATTACTTTATGCGTTGCCTTCTTTCCGCAAATAGCACATCTTTCGGGAACGCCTTCTTCATCACACATAACCCTTGCGGTTGCTTGCCCTACTTCTTTAACCTTATCTTCGCACTCTCTACAACCACACCAGCCGGCTTTAACGAATTTTTTATCTTCAACGCCTTGCAAAATACCTTCAAGGCTATCCGCCTCAACGATTTTCGCATCCCTACGCTGTCTGGATTTTTCTAATAAATCTTTTTGTACAGTCTTGGTAAGTTCTACAATGTAATCAGCAAAACCGTCTAAACTAACCGCCGTCTTTTCAAGCGTATCACGACGCATAACCATCGCTTGATTGTTTTCGATATCACGCGGTCCCAACTCTATTCTTATCGGAACGCCTTTCATTTCCCATTCGTTAAACTTCCAACCAGGGCTCATATCCCTTACGTCCGTTTCCGCACGAATACCAGCCTTAACGAGTTCAGTTTCAAGTTCCTTACACTTTTCAATTACACCGCCCTTATGTGCTGCGACGGGAACTATTATTGCTTGAATAGGTGCAACCATAGGTGGCAATACTAATCCACGTGCATCGCCGTGTGCCATAATAATACCGCCTATCATCCTCGTAGAAGTCCCCCACGAAGTAGTATAGCCGTGCTTTAACGCACTGTCCTTATCTAAGAATTTTATATCGAACGCCTTTGAGAAGTTTTGACCGAGGTAGTGCGAAGTACCGACTTGCAAACTCTTGCCGTCAAGCATCATTGCCTCTAATCCGAAAGTAGCAACCGCACCCGCAAACTTTTCCTTTTCGGTCTTTCTACCCGTAAACACGGGGATTGCAAGCGTTTCTTCCATAAACGATTTATATACGTTAAGCATCTTTATGGTTTCTTCCATCGCTTCTTCTTCGCTTGCATGAACGGTGTGACCTTCTTGCCACAAAAACTCACTCGTGCGAAGGAAAGGACGAGTGGTCTTTTCCCAACGCATAACGTTACACCATTGATTCATAATAACCGGCAAATCACGGTAAGATTGAATCCACTTTGCGTACATAGTACCTATAACCGTTTCACTCGTCGGGCGGATAGCCAAAGGCTCTTCAAGTTTAGCCCCGCCTGCGTGCGTAACGACCGCAACTTCGGGTGCAAAACCTTCGACGTGTTCGGCTTCCTTGGTGAAAAAACTCATAGGAATAAGTAATGGAAAGTATGCGTTTTTAGAACCTGCTTCCTTAAAACGCCTATCCATATCCTTTTGTATATTTTCCCATATAGCGTAGCCGTATGGTCTAATAACCATAGTCCCTTTTACGGGGCCGTAGTCAACGAGTTCGGTTTTCAAAACAACGTCGGTGTACCATTGTGTAAAATTGTCGTTAATGTCTGCTATCTGGGTTACAAACTGTTTCTGACTCATAAATTCTCCTATACTGACACGGATTTATAATTGTGTATATATTTAGCCCCTAACGCCGTGCAAAAAGGGCAACTTTTCTATTTTATTGTACCACTTGTCGTAACTTTTAGCAAGTTTTTTATAACTATTTACTGAAAAAGGCTTGAAAAACAATAATAAATACTATATAATAAAAGACAGTGTTAATCACAACAAAACAACTTAACGTTAAAGTTCAGGAGGTTTTTATGAACGAAATACAACAACTTACAGTAAACGCTATCAGAGTGCTTTCAGCAGAAGCTATTCAAAAAGCAAAATCTGGTCACCCGGGTCTTCCCTTAGGTGCTGCACCTATCGGTTACGCTGCTTTTACGAATATGGTTTTTAATCCTAAAAACACAAACTTCGACAACAGAGATAGATTCGTTCTCTCTGCAGGTCACGGCTCTATGCTTGATTACGCACTCTATTATCTTTTCGGATTCGGCTTGAAAAAAGAAGACATTATGAACTTCCGTCAACTCGACTCTATTACCGCAGGTCACCCCGAATACCGCGTATGCCCCGGTGTTGAAACCAGCACGGGCCCATTAGGTCAAGGTATTGCAAACGCAGTCGGTATGGCTATCGCAGAAGATTACCTTGCACAAAAATTCAATAGAGAAGGCTTCCCTATCGTTGACCACTACACCTACGCTTTGTGCGGTGACGGTTGTATGCAAGAAGGTATTGAAAACGAAGCGGCTTCACTTGCAGGGTCACTTAAACTTGGAAAACTTATCGTTTTCTACGACGATAACGAAATCACTATTGAAGGGGATACGGATATCACCTTTACTGAAGACGTTGGTAAACGTCACGAAGCACTTGGTTGGCAAGTTATCAAGGTTAAAGACGCTAACGACGTGGCTGCTATTAACCGTGCTATCAAAAAGGCTAAGGCTGAAACGAGTAAACCTTCACTTATCATAATCGCATCTGAAATCGGTTTCGGTTCACACTTACAAGGCAATGCAAAATGCCACGGTTCACCTCTCGGTGACGAAGGCGTTGCAACCTTAAAGAAGAACTTGGGTTACGATTACCCACCGTTTGAAGTTCCTGAAGAAGTTTTCAAACACTGCAAGAAGTTCGCATCTAAAGGTAAACGTGCTGAAAAGGCTTGGAAGGAAATGTTCAAGGCTTATTCTGAAAAGTATCCTGAACTTGCAAAAGAATATATTAGTTGGAAGAAGATGGAACTCCCTGACCTTGAAAACATCGACGAACTTTGGGCGTTTGAAAAGGACTGTGCTTCACGTGAATACAGCAGTATCGTTCTTAACAAACTTGCTTCTTATATTCCTAACCTTATCGGCGGTAGTGCTGACCTTGCACCCGCAAATATGTCTAAGATGAATTCTCGTGGGGATTATTTGCCGACCGACAAGAGCGGTTCAAATATGCACTTTGGTATTCGTGAACACGCTATGGCTGCTATCGTAAACGGTATGTATTTACACGGAAGTTTGATTCCTTACTGTGCAACGTTCGCAGTATTTAGCGACTACATGAAAAACGCTATGCGTATGTCCGCTATTATGGAACTTCCTATCCCATATATCCTTACCCACGATTCTATCGGCGTAGGCGAAGACGGTCCTACACACCAACCCATCGAACAACTTGCAGGGCTTCGTGCAATGCCTGATATGAGAGTTTATCGTCCCGCTGACGGTAGAGAAACGACCGCTGCTTGGATAAGTGCATTGAAAGGCAAAACGCCTTCTTGCTTATTCTTATCACGTCAAGTTCTTCCTATGCTTGACGGAACGGGCAAAGATGCGTTTAAGGGCGGTTACGTTTTGGCTGATAGCGACAAGGCTACCCCCGATGCTATCATCATTGCAACTGGTAGTGAAGTTAACCTCGCTATGAACGCAAAGGCTGAACTCAAAGCACAAGGCGTTGACGTAAGAGTAGTTTCTATGCCTTGCGTTGAAGACTTTGAAAAACAACCCGCTAAGTATAAAGAAAGCGTTCTTCCCAAGAAAGTTCGTGCAAGGGTTGCCGTTGAAGCCGGTGCAAAAGATTGCTGGTACAAGTACGTAGGTCTTGACGGAAAGGTTATCGGTATGGACACGTTCGGTTCTTCCGCTCCCGCAGGCAAACTTTTCGTTAAGTACGGTTTCACCGTTGAAAACGTCGTTGCTACCGTTAACGAAGTTTTAGGTAAATAACCTTAACTCTAAATATTTACGCCCGATGGTTTCATCGGGCGTTTTTATATTTTTTTGAGTATTTGACAAACGTTAATCAATGTGCTAAAATTAGTACTCGTAGGGCGAAATTTATGAAATTAAAAACAAAGTTTAGATTAACTTCATGGCAAGTTCTTGCGTTGGGCTTTTTGGTGATTATCACCATAGGTAGCCTACTTTTATCTTTGCCTTTCGCCACAAAAAGCGGACAAAACCCAAATTATCTTGACGCATTGTTTACCGCCACGAGTGCAACTTGCGTTACGGGTTTGGTAACCGTTGACACGAACACCTATTGGAGTATCTTTGGGCAAGTGGTTATACTCTGCCTCATCCAGATAGGCGGTTTAGGGTTTATGACCTTCGTATCAATTTTGTTTGGAATATTTGGCAAAAATATGGGGCTTTACACGAGAAAGACTTTAATGCTATCTACGGGCGAAAGCGGTCATATTAACACCAAGCAAATCGTAAAACGAATCGTAATAGGCACGATTATCTTTGAAGTCTTTGGTGCAATAATGCTTGCAATACGCTTTATCCCGCAGTTCGGGGTTGGCAAAGGGCTTTACTATTCCGTTTGGCACTCTATATCCGCATTTTGCAACGCAGGGTTTGACCTTATGGGCGGAACTTTCGGGCAAGGCACGTTTGTTTCGTTCACTGCGTATAAGACCGACCCCTTAGTTTCCTTAACCATATGCTTCCTTATCATTATGGGCGGTTTAGGGTTTATCGTTTGGGGGGATGTTATCGACAAGAAGTTTAGGTTTAAAAAGTTTGCCCTTAACACAAAGGTAATTTTGGTCGGCACTATCAGTCTTTTAGTCCTTTCGGCCGCCCTGTTTATGGTTTTTGAGTATAACACCCCAAACCTTGACGGGCTAAACTTTTTTGAAAAACTTTTAGTTTCTTTCTTCAATGCGGTTACGCCAAGAACTGCAGGGTTTAACACCGTTGATTTATCCACACTTTCGGACAGCGGATACTTTTTGACGGTTATACTTATGTTTATAGGCGGTAATTCCGCATCCACCGCGGGCGGTATTAAAGTAGGGACGTTTATGGTGGTTTTGACTTGTATTCTATCTTCTTTTAGAAAGAGCAAAGATATTTCCCTATTCAAAAAAAGATTAAAGGGTGAGGTCGTGTCGCAAGCGTTATCTGTGTTTTCGGCTTGTATGTTCATCGTAATCACCGCAACCCTTGTAATTTGTGCTATCGAGCCGATAGGATTTAGGGCTATTTTGTTCGAGTGTTTTTCCGCACTCGGCACGGTTGGGCTATCTCTATCGGTAACGCCGACGCTATCGGTAGCGTCGAAAATAATAATTATGCTTTTAATGTATATCGGGCGTGTTGGAATACTTACCCTTGGGCTTGCCTTTGCGGAAAAGCGTTTCCAACCGGACGTGAAGTATCCCGAAGATCAACTTTTAATCGGATAAAAGGAGGATTAATATGAAATCAGTACTCTTGATAGGTATGGGCAAATTCGGTCGTGCATTAGGTCAACGCCTTCTTGATATGGGCGACCAAGTTATGATTATCGACAAAAACGAGGAGATTATCAACGAACTTTCATCCACCTATGCAGAAGCAATAATAGCCAACTGCACCAAACTTCAAACCCTCTCTATGGTTGACGTACCATCTTTTGACGTTTGCATTGTGGCTATCGGCGACGATTTTCAGTCTTCGCTTGAAACAACTTCTATCCTAAAAGAACTCGGTGCAAAGCGTGTAATATCCAAGGCAAGCACAGAAATCCAAAAGAAGTTCTTGCTTAAAAACGGGGCGGACGAAGTTATTTACCCCACCGATGACCTTGCCGAAAAAATTGCAATCAAAATAAATTCTTATAACGTTGACGACTTTATCGAACTTAACAGTGATTACGGCATATTTAAAATTGCGACCCCTGAAAACTGGGTGAATAAATCGGTTATGGATATCAACCCGAGAAAGAAATTCGACGTAAATATCTTGACCATAGAAAAACCGGACAGGAAGGTCGTTTTTCCCGATGCCAAGTACGTGTTTAAAAGTGGCGACAAAATGTGGGTGTGCGGGCATACGGATAAAATAATAAGATTTGCAAATAACGTAAAATAAAAATTAAAGGATAAGGCACTTTACAAAAACCTTATCCTTTTTCATTTTATAAACTCTCAAATTCATCCGCTAACCTTTTTACCGAGTCGTATAGGTTAGCAATTATTTTTTTAGGCTCAGCCTGACTGTTTTTAGCGACGTAAGAATCCGCTTCAAGCGTAAAATACCCGTCGTACTCAATTTCTTTTAACGCCTTTACTATCTTGCTAAAATCAATTTTCATCGAAAACGGAATTTCGTGACGGTCAAACTGCAAGTCGTTGTCGTGTAGGTGCAAAGCCTTTACATATTTACCAAGCGTCAATATCATCTTTTCGGTAGAAGTGTCAAGCCCCTTCATCTCTGCGTGTCCAACGTCAACGCAAGCGACAAAGTACGGGTCGTCTATAGCCATCATATGTTTAAGAAAGTCGTCGTGATTGCTGCACGCGGCACTTTCCGCACCCTTGCCGTTCCAGTTAAACATGTTTTCCGTGGCGATTTTTACGCCCACCGACTTTGCAAATGGTAAAAGTTCGCTATAAAACTCTGCGTTTGCCATAGCCGACTTATTGTTATCGGGGTGGATGACGCAAATCTCACCGCCCGCTTCTGCCGTACATTCAAGTGCAAGTTTCAGTCTATACGAAACGCTTTTAATATTCACGGGGAAAGGTGCGTGCGATTGATTGCATTTTATACCGTTATCCTCGCCTACCCTACGCATGGCACGGGCGAGTTTTAAGGGGTTATCAAAGGGCGGCACGTCTAAACGGACTACGTTATTTGCCCAGTCCATTTGTGCAAGTCTGAACAAGGAAAAATCCCAAGCGTCAAATCCTGCCTTTGCTATATACTCTACCGCTCTTTCATCCCCTACGAGTTTAGCGATATATTCCGTGTTAGTAGAAGTTTGCATACTATTTTTTCGTTTTGGTGCAAGCAACTTCCTTTTTAGCAGCGGTCTTTTTTGCAGGTGCTTTTTTTGCTACCGGTTTTTTATTGAAAGCCTTAAAAGCCTTGTCGCAAGGGTTTTCTTTGGTCTTGTCACACTTAACGCAGTAATCAAACGTACCGCAAACGTCAACACCACATTCTTCACTCTTTAACCACTTAATAACGTCTAATTCTTTTTGTTTTTTCGTAATTGCCATTTTATATGTACTCCTTATAAATTTTATATCTTATTAAACCTTGAATATACTACCAAATATATCGGGTTTTGTCAAATACTTTTTAAGCCTAAATCAGTAAAAAAACCACCCGTTTTTCATAAAAAGGTGGCTATTTTTGTTAGTTTTTGGATTTTAAGTGTTCGTATAACCCCTGCGTACCGTTAACCACGTCTTGATAGGTCGATTCAAAATCCCCCGTGTAATAAGGGTCTTTTACCGCCCTTGGGGTTTTGGTGTAGTCAAGCAATAAACTTATCTTGTTTTGCGGGTCAGAACCAAAAATCCTAAGCATGTCACGGCGATTATATTCGTCCATACCTATAAAATAATCAAATTTATCGTAGTCGGACTTTCTTAAAAGTTCTGAATACTTGCCGACACAAGAAATGTTTAACCTATCCAAAATCTTTTTCGTACCGTAATGCACGGGGTTGCCGTTTTCCCAAGTACCCGTAGCCGACGAACGAATATAAAAGGAATCCGCCTCGCCCTTTTTAGTCACTAAATCCCTCATAATAAACTCTGCCATAGGCGACCTACAAATATTGCCAAGACAGACGAACATAATTTTTACCATATCTTTCTAATTCTCAAACTCTTTTTTAAGCGTATCCAAGCAAATAAGTTTTTCTAAGAAGGTGTTTTGGGTGTAGTAATAGTGGTTACTTGCCTCATACCCGACCTTGCAATCTACCGCCGCAATCTTATAAAGTCGTTCGGTAACGCTCTTTTCATCGGCAAGGATTTTTAAAATCAAATCTTTATCCCCACCCTCTCTTTTTTGAATAAACCTTACTTGATTTAACACACTCTTAAAGTGCAAATAAAACACGTTAGCGTACCTTACCAAATTTTGGTACTCAACGTTTCCGCAATGACCTTCAATTAAATCTAAGCCTTGCTTCCAACCGTCAAGCATCTCAACCAACGCATTTTCAAAATCCCCTATGGAATACGTTCCGCACCAAGCCTTTACGTCGTCGAAGGGGAAAGTTACCATCGTCGCCCAAAGTTCGGTGGAATTTTTATACCAAAGATTACCCGGACCCACTTGTTGCGGTCCGCTATATAACGTTCCAACACTGTACGGATATAGCCTAAACGCATCAGAAAACCTACTTACGCCACTCTTTACCACGTCCGACAAATCCCCAAACTTCTCTTTAAGAAATTCGTCGTAACAAAAATCGTCCGTAAGCAACCTATTAACAAGGTCAAGTGCCACGGTCGGGTACCCGCCGAGCGTCCAAGAAAGCATATACCCCTTAACACCTTCCTCTTTAAGGTTGTTGACGTGTTCCATAACTAGATCGAAAACGGGGATATAAGGTGCGGACGAAAATTCCCAACTGTTGTTTATTTGCACTTTCGCCATAAACTTTCTGCCAAGTTTTTTAGCGATTGAATATATATACTTAGTCTGTTTGCACGGCCCGATTTTAGAAATGGAATATTCGGGGATATTATAGTCCACGCCCTTATTAGTAACCGTACCCATCTCGCTCACGCATAAAATCGCAATGTCTTCGTCAAGTGCCTTAACGCCCTTTTCCAAATCACTTTCCGTCCACTCGTATTCTTTCGTCCACGACCAAAGATTTGCAAGCACCTTTATCTTCGTTCCCGCATCACGAACAGCCCTACAAATAACGTTGTTGACTTCGGGTACGACTTGATGTTTTTCCATCTTGCCGCAAACGGGACAATCGTTACCCGTCCTGCACCAACAGTTCGTAAGGTTTTCAGACATAGTTATGGTTATAATTCCGCCAAGGTTAGGCACTGCTTTTGCAAGCGAATATATTGCAGAGTACAAATACTCTTTAACCTCTTTCCGTTCGGTGCAAAGGCTATATTCCTTAAACGGTGCGTAATATCTACCGAGCAACGGGCGAGTAATATCGTTTATTTTGTCCTCAGATATCCCCCTCGGTTCGTTTATGTAAAGATATACCTTTATGCCGTACTTTTCACACTTTTCGATAAGTAAATTCAAGTTCTTTCTACGCGTCTCATATCCTTCGTCAAGCCCCTTTATAAACGGGTAGGGCGATAGATTTGACAATACGCCTTGAAGCCATATCCCGTTAACGCCCACGCTTTTAAGCCTTATAAGAAGTTCGTCGGGCATAACGTCACCGCCATCTAAAAGGGTGTCGCCGTATAGCATTGAATAACTATACACTATCTTTTCCTCATCACCGCCGTTACCGTACCCCTCTACTACGGGGTCGGAATAAAACCTAAACGCTTTTACATAGTCGTCGATAAACACCTTTCCTATTCTCTTTGCAATATCTTCCGTTTCTTTAATCTCAAGCTCGGTCAAAGGGCTATACTTCACAGGCTCTAAGTAGGGCTTGTAACCGCCAAGTTTATCGCCCAAAAAGTCGTCCTCTTTAAGACAATATTCAAGTTCCGCTTCCGTCTTTTGCAAAAGGACAAGAAGTTGGTCGTAAGGCAACAAAAACCAGTTGTTTTTTATAATACCAACGTACCCCTTTACCATAAATTCAGGGTCGAATTTTATTTTATCAATATTCAATCTTTTTGCTTCACGCTCTATCGTTTCTTTATCCGTATTTAGCACTAACGCAAGAATATCGCTATTCACCATACCGTAATTTCTAAGAATAACGGTCTGCCATTTGGTCGGCGTATAAACGGGTAATTCTTTGACCTTTCTAATCTCAGGAAGCATAAACTTTCTCCTTTTCACGCAAGTTTTTTGTTAAAAATATGTTACAATAGTCGTTTGTATTTGTCAAGGGTTTTTGAATTTTATTGTACAAGTTTTTTAAAATGGTATTGACAAAATATAAACCTTAATATTATAATAACCTTAATGGAATTCCAAATAAACTTTAAGGAGAAACTTTATGTTCAAAGGCACGGAAAAACTGTGGGATATTTTAGGCGAAATTTTAGCGGTAGCAATGGTTATTACCTACGCAATTCTTATTCTAAACTCAACCTTCCATTTTATCCCTATGGATAGCATCGTTATGACTATCTTGCAATCGCTTAAAACTTGGGGCTCGCTAATCTTAATCGGCGTAGTTGGTTTTGAAGCAATGTCAAAACGCAATTTTATTTTTAGAATAATTTTCTTGGCACTTCTCGCCATAATAGTTATCTTTATGTTCTTCCCAGGGACGTACGCAAACTTTATCGGCATAGTTGCAAGATAATATTTTTATCTAACCAAAAAGGGCTACTTTACGTAGCCCTTTTATTAGTTTATGAATTTTTTATTGAAAATCCTCGCTCGTCATGTTATAATCAATCGCATGAAAAACTTAAAAAGACTACTTTATATTTCCATTTCCTTTTTGTTTTCCCTGTTGATTTTAACGGGGCTGTTTGCGTGCAACGATAACGCCACGCCACCTGATAAAACCGATGGACCCAAATTACAAATTAAGTCAGGGTTGGTTTGGAAAGATAATAATGGCAACGTCATTGAAGCACACGGCGGGCAGGTACAAAAACTTACCTACTTAGACCACGACGGAAAGACCGTAACCAAATTTTGGTGGGTGGGCGAAGATAAAAGCAGTATGAGTGATTATAAGGGACGCACCAACAATGGAATTCACGCTTACAGTTCAACTGACCTTGTAAACTGGACGGACGAGGGCTTAATCCTTAAAACCCCCGAAAGTTTAGAGGATATGGATAACGAATATTTTTCTAACCTTTATACGCCCGACCCAAACTACCCTAACAGCACCAAAGAAAACGTTTTTAATTACCTAAAACAAAATGGCGGAATAGTAGAGCGTCCAAAACTTATGTACAACGCTTTTACTGACAAATACGTGCTTTGGTTTCATCTAGACAACTACGACGGACAAACCGGTCAAGGCTATACTCTTGCCTCGTCAGCGGTGGCTATTTCGGATAACCCTTGGGGGCCTTTCCGCTTTATTGACAAGTATAGGCTGTACTACGATGCCGAAAATTTTAGAAGCGACGAAAGTGAATACGGTTCGGCAAGAGATATGACCGTGTATCAAGAAAACGGCGATGGCTATATCGTTTACAGTAGCGACTGGAATTCCACCCTTTACATAGGTAAATTAGACGAAACCTTTACCAAGCCCGTAATATCCCCCGACCAAGCCGTGCTTAACGAACATTACACGAGGATATATATTAATGGTGGTAACCGTGAAGCACCCGCACTATTCAAAGAGAACGGAAAGTATTATCTCGTTACGTCTGGGTGTTTAGGTTGGACGCCTACCGAAGCACGTGTGTATTCGGCGGATAGTTTGTTTGGGCAATGGACCGACCACGGCAACCCATGTCACGGCAAAAATGCGGACGTAACGTTCTTGTCACAAAGCACTTGCGTTTTTAATACGGGTTACGAGTGGGTTTTTATGGCTGACAAATGGAACGGCGACGAAAACCTAAACATAAGTCAATCTACTTACGTATGGTTACCCGTTACTTTTAAGGACGGCATTGATTTTAAACTTGCTTGGCAAGAAGCGTGGACACCACTTACCGCCGAGCGTATATATAAGCCATATGAGAGCATATCCGTTTCAAGTTCTGACGAGCTAAAAACGAATTTTCTGTCAACCGACACCTTCTCAGCGGACGGAATAAAAATCTATGGTAACCTTGCAAACGAACGAAGCGAACTTTTAAGTTTATCTGAAGTGGTCGTATTAGAACCCCACTTCAATACATCTGGGCAAAAACAAGTAACTATTTGTTATGGAGATTTATCTTGTTCTTATATCGTCAACGTTAAACCCGTGCTTGAATTTACGCCACGCACCCCCACTAACGCCTCGCTCACCCTATACGTAACGTCCATCAACACCGACGGCGAAGGCAATATATCCACCACCGGTTACTATAAATATAAAAATGCCTTAGGTGCTATTCGGCAAATAGAATTTTCGGCGGATTATACGGCGTGGAATTATCATACAGAATTTTTAGGTACCGAAATTATTCTAAATGAGGAAGACGGCACCTACCGCCAAGGTCTTTCCATCACCCTTGACGGCGTGGAATTTTTAGCCACCGCTTCCGACTGGCATAAAGCAGTTCTTAACTGGTAAAATGAAGGTATTAAAAGAGTATGGCAAAACTTGTTTTTGCCATACTCTTTTTGTTTTTCCTATAATTCTTCTACTCGCATCTCTACGAACTTTCGTGCAAACTTTCCCATAAAGTTAGTTATAAGGGCGTCGTATTCTTCTGCCGAAAATTTTCCGCCTATCCCCATAGCGTCAAAAGCATAGTGGTTTTCAATAATCTTCATAGGCAGATCAATAAACCCGTTCTTCATATAAAACTCACGCCGTCCCTTTCTTTGTTCGGCGTTTTCGGCGTTCTCATCAAGCGGTTCTCTTGCTAAAAACAATCTTTTATTAGCATTTCGCTCTTTCACAAGTTGCAATATCTTACTACCGTAACCTTTATAACGTAAACTTTCCTCAATGGCAAAAAAGAATACGTAAACCATGTCCAAATACGGCACAAGATAAATAAACCCGACAAAACTACCGTTGTCTTTGGCTATAAAAAGTTCGCCCTTCCCCTTCTTTGCCCTTCTTTTTAAGTAAAAATAAGGCGGTCTTTCCTCAGGCGGAAACGCCGAATAATAAAGCCGTTTAAAATCTTTATAATCGTCTTTTTTTGCAAGTTCTAACGTCATAACAGTTCACTTTTCACCTTTTGTTCGATTATACCAAAGCCCACCGTTTTTGTCAACCAAAGATACTATTCTCCAATCTTATTATAAATCATAGGTGGATTTCTTTTTATCTGAAGATTTTTTATTCCACCACCTCAAGTGGTGGTTTCTTTCGCTAAAGGCTACAAAACAAAACTAACTGCGACCCCTTTCCTGTAGGGAAGATGATTGTTGCTAAATATTATAGAAATGATAAAATACAAAAACAAAAAAAGAACATCTTCTCGATGTTCTTTTTTAATGGATGCAGCAACAACCTATCTTCCCGTGCCGTCTCCAGCAAAGTATTGTCGGCGCTAGTGAGCTTAACTTCTGTGTTCGGTATGAGAACAGGTGGGACCTCACCGCTAACGTCACCGCA
>SVIL01000001.1 GCA_015069505.1 Clostridiales bacterium | reverse complement strand
CGATATTTGCACCTGCCATATAGTTGCCGGGCATACCGTATTCCTTAGAATAGTCGTCACAAGCCTTGAAGATACTTCTCATAATATCGTGAAGTTTTTCGTCAACTTCTTCAAACGACCAAGACATTCTCATACTGTTTTGGCTCATTTCTAAGCCGGACGTAGCAACGCCACCTGCGTTTGCTGCCTTTGCGGGGCCGTATAAGATTTTGCTTTCGAGGTAGGTATCGATTGCTTCGGGGGTAGAAGGCATATTTGCACCTTCGCTAACGACCTTACAACCGTTCTTAACCAAAATCTTAGCCGATTCGCCGTCGATTTCGTTTTGGGTTGCACAAGGAAGTGCGATATCGCAAGGTATAGTCCAAATACCCTTGCAACCTTCGTGGTATTCAGCGTCTTTATGGTACTTAACGTATTCGCTTATACGCTTTCTTTCAACTTCTTTGATTTGTTTAACGAGTGCAAGGTCGATACCGTTCTTGTCGTAAACGTAACCGTTACTATCTGACATTGCAACTACTTTTGCACCGTAGGTGGTTGCCTTTTCACAAGCGTAAATAGCAACGTTACCAGAGCCTGAGATTAAAACGGTTTTGCCTTCAAAACTCGTTCCGTTTGCTTGTAACATTTCGTTGGTGAAATAGCAAAGACCGTAACCAGTTGCTTCCTTTCTTGCAAGTGAACCGCCATAGGTCAAGCCTTTACCCGTAAGCACGCCAACCCACTCGTTTCTAATTCTCTTATATTGACCGAACATAAAACCAACTTCTCTCGCACCCGTACCGATATCGCCTGCGGGAACGTCACAGTCAGCACCTATGTACTTGCAAAGTTCGGTCATAAAACTTTGGCAGAAGTTCATAATTTCGTTATCCGATTTGCCCTTGGGGTCAAAGTCCGAACCGCCTTTGCCACCGCCCATAGGAAGGGTCGTAAGACTGTTCTTGAAAACTTGTTCAAAGCCCAAGAATTTGATGATGCCGAGGTTTACTGACGGGTGAAGTCTGATACCGCCCTTGTAAGGTCCGATTGCAGAGTTGAACTGAACACGGAAGCCCCTGTTTACGTGAACTTTGCCGTTGTCGTCCGTCCACGGAACACGGAACATAATTTGTCTTTCAGGTTCAACTATCCTTTCAAGCACGCCTGCATCGACAAGGTCTTGACGTTTTTCAATAACGGGTTCTAAGGTAGAAAATACTTCGGTAACCGCTTGAATAAATTCGGGTTCAGAAGCGTTCCTTTTTTTCGTTCTTTCTAAAAGATCTAATAAATATGCGTTTTTAATTGCCATCGTCGTTTCCTCCAAACGATTTGTATTTGGTTTGGTAACATTATAGCACAACTTTTTGCGTTTGTAATAATGTTTTTATATACTTTTTTATACTATTTTTTTATATGGATTATTATTTTTAGTTATCTTACCCTAAAAACAATGCTGAACGTCCACCACTATCGCGAACAGCAGCAGTAGCATAAACCCGACTGCGTGGATAACCGCTTCCACTTTTCGGTTGACGGGTTTTTTGAAAATCCACTCTATTACGCAGAATATTACCTTTGACCCGTCGAGTGCGGGGATAGGCAAAAGATTGAACACGGCAAGGTTTACGCCTATAAACGACGCTATATACAACAAGTAACTAAACCCGCCTATCCTAACCGCATCCGCCGCCACCGTTATCGTGGTAACCGTTCCGCCCATTGACGACAGACCGAGTTTGCCGGTTAGAAGTTCGCCAAGCACGGTAAAGATAGTACCCGCAAGCTTAAAGGTGTATTCAAACGTTCTACCTATGGTTTCAAAAAAGCCGAACCTTACACGGGTAGAGCCAAGCCCGTACCCCACGACAGTCCCACCGTCGTCCAACTTAAACGCACCAAGCGTTTTGTAAAGGGGTGCGATATCTTCAACGTTATCAAAATCCGCATCCGCCCTTAGAGTAATAGCCACGTCTTGCTTTTTACCCTCACGGATAAGGTTAAAGGTTACGCTATCCCCTTGCCGTTTGCCGTTTAGGGCGTAACTTATATCGGTTACAAGATACACGTTTTTACCTTCCACGCCGTAGATAACGTCGCCCGCCAAAAGACTTTCGGACTGAGAGTAGGCGGTATCGGGGTTTATATAGGTCACCTTAAAAGAGTTTTGCCCGTAAATCCCGAACATACTTAGGGCTATGACGAGTGCCAAAATATAATTCATCAACGCACCCGACACAAGCACTATTATTCTTTGCCACGGCTTTTTATTGTTAAACGAAGCGGGGTCGGTATCGTCGTCTTCCTCGCCCTTAAACGCACAATACCCGCCCAAAGGAATAAGACGAAGTGAAAACACCTCGCCGTTCTTTTTAGTCTTTTTATATAGTTTAGGTCCAAAGCCGATAGAAAATTCTTCTATCTTAAACCCCATAATCTTACCCGTGATATAATGCCCAAGCTCGTGCACCGTAATCATAATAAGTAGCACTAAGATAGCCAAAAGCACGTACCCCACGTAAGACATAACTTCGCCGAAATCGGCAAGTAACATAAAATTCATCTATACACCAAATTTGTTTTTTACGTATTCGTTTGCAAAAGCGTTTGCCCTTTCAAGCGAACTAAACCCGTCGATTTTTCCGCCCGAAAACGAGTCCAAAGCCCCGCATATACTTGCACGGATATCCCCGTACTTAATCTTGCCCTGTAAAAACAGTTCCACTGCCATATCGTTCGCACCGTTGGCTACGGCAGGATACAGTCCGCCCATTTTGCCCGCATCAACGACTTCTTTAAGCAATGGGAAGCGTTCTATATCAGGCTCGCAAAAAGTCAGTTGTTTAAGAGCGGCAAAATCCAAACTGTTTACGTTTGCCTTCTTACGCTCGGGGTACCCAAGGGCAAGTTGGATGGGGATTTCCATACTCGGATAACTCATCTGTGCGATAACGCTCCCATCGTCAAACTCTACCATAGAGTGTATGATACTTTCCCTATGAATAATAACCCCGATTTTGTCGAAAGTTGTGTTATAAAGCCATTTAGCCTCGATGACCTCAAACGCTTTGTTCACAAGCGTAGCACAATCGACCGTAATCTTTGCACCCATTGCCCAGTTGGGGTGTTTTAACGCATCGTCTTTGGTTGCCGATTCAAGCATTTCTTTAGTGTAATCCCTAAACGCACCGCCCGATGCCGTAAGTATAATTTTAGAAAATTTCTTGTTAAAGTCAAAATTAAGTGCTTGCCACACCGCAGAGTGTTCGCTATCGATAGGCGTAATTCTTACACCCTTTTCTTTGGCAAGTGCGGTGACTATTTCGCCACCCACTACAAGGCTCTCTTTATTTGCAAGTGCAACGTCCTTTCCCTTATTGATTGCATCAAGAACGGCTATGACCCCCTTGTACCCAACGAGCGAAACGACCACTATATCCGCATCAGGGATGATAGCGTTAGTAAATGCGTTCTCGCCAAAAAAGTACTCGGTACCGCTCGGCAAAACGCACCCGTCACAGCAAGGCGTTTTTGAAAGAGTAGCCACAAGCGGCTTAAATTCAGTTACCTGTTCTAAAAAAGCACCTTCGTTATTCCCTGCGGAAAGGCTTACGACCGAAAAGTCCTCGGGGTAACGCCTTACGACGTTTAACACCTGCTTTCCTATCGAACCCGTGCTTCCTATCAATGCAATCCTTTTCATAACTTTACACTCACACCAACGCAAACACTATAAAGATTAGTACGGACGCAAACATCGTGCCGTCAATCCTGTCAAGCACGCCGCCGTGCCCCGGCATAATATTGCCCATATCTTTTATACCCGCTTTGCGTTTAATAAAACTCTCAAACAAATCGCCCACTTGCGTCAAAACGCTTGCAAACACGCCGACGATTATAAATAGCAGAATCGGTGAAAAAAAGTTAACTTCTACGGGGAATATTAAGTAGGCGAGCAAACTGCCTACAACACCCCCTAAAAGTCCACCTATACCACCCGACCAAGTCTTTTTGGGGCTTAGTTTGGGACACATCTTTTTGCCACCGATTAAACTTCCAACAAGGTAAGCAAACGTGTCCGTGCAAGGGGATATTACGAAAATCAAAAGCATTGCCGTAAACCCTTTGTCAAGGTCGTTTGCCATCGCCATACAAATAATAAATATCGCAGGATATAAAAGTGTGAAGAGGCTAAGCAAAAGCCCCTTTCCGTTTAGTTTTAGCAGGCGATATAACGAACATAATACGATGGCGAAAAGGACTATCAAACCTATACAAGCAAGATAGCCAAAAGAGGGGAAAATCAAGTATTCCATAACCGCATAGGTTGGCAAAAAAACCACCCCAAACACGATGGATATTACAAACGCCCCCGTGGACGTGAACGGCTTTAAGGCACGGGCAAGTTCAAAAGTCCCGACCGCCATAAAAAACCAGTTCAAAATTTGGAACAAGCAGGAATCCACCTGCTCACGAAGGATTAAAAACCCAACGATTATCGCAACGAATACCCCGCCCGAAATTGTTCTTTTAAGCATTTAATTTTTAACCGCCTTAATTTATATCTTCCCAAACCTTCTTTTCCGTTCGGAAAAACTGCTCAACGCTTTATCAAGTTCGCCCTCGTCAAAGTCCGGCCATAAAACGTCTGTAAAGTAAAGTTCGCTATACGCACCTTGGTACATCATAAAATTTGAAAGCCTTAATTCCCCACCCGTTCTAATGATAAGGTCGGGTTCGCCAAACTCTGCCGTGTAAAGATTTTCCGAAATGCCTTGCTCGGTAACTTCCTTGCCCTCGGCTAAAAGTTTGTTGACCGCCATCACTATCTCTGAACGAGAACCGTAGTTTATGGCAATGTTCAAAACGTGGTCGGTTAGGTGCTTGGTCGCTTCCATATCTTCCTCAATAATCTTGACGATATCGGGCGAAAGTTTAGACATATCACCCATAACGAAAAGCCTTATCTTGTTTTTAAGCACCTTTTTAATAAACTTTTTAAAATATACTTTTAACAGTCGCATAAGTTCGTCAACTTCCTCTTTGGGTCTTGCCCAGTTTTCCGACGAAAATGCGTAGAGCGTTAAAGTTTTTACACCCCTATTAAAAGCGTGCGTTACTATTCTGTCAACGTTATTAGACCCTGCGTTATGCCCGTAAGAACGTTTCTTGCCACGCAAAGTTGCCCATCTTCCGTTGCCGTCCATTATTATCCCTACGTGCGTGGGGATTTTAAGGTTTGCATCCATACCCGTTAAACTGATAAAATATCCTTTTCTTTATCCGCACACATACTGTCGATTTTTGAAATCGCTTCAGAGATAACTTTATCAACTTCCTTTTCGCAAATAGCGTGTTCGTCTTCAGAAAGTTCCTTGTTGTTTTTCATCTTTTTAAGAGCGTCCATCCCGTCACGGCGGATGTTCCTTATAGCCACCTTAGAGTCTTCTGCCATCTTCTTTACTTGTTTAACAAGTTCCTTTCTTCTTTCCTCGGTAAGTGCGGGAAAAACGAGCCTTATAACCTTACCGTCGTTAACCGGGGTTATCCCTAAATTTTCGGCAAGAAGTTGCTTTTCAATAACTTTAAGCATATTTGCATCCCAAGGTGCGATTACCAAACATCTACCTTCGGTTACGGAAAGGTTGCCCACTTGATTGATAGGCGTTGGCGAGCCGTAATAATCAACTAACACCTTGTCTAAAATATGTGGGTTAGCCCTACCTGCCCTTATCGTAATGTATTCGCCGTTAAGAACGGACGTGGTTTTATCCACTCTGCCCATAGTTTCCATCAATAACATTTCAAACTGTTCGTTTTCGATTGCCATAATAATTCTCCTTTATCAGTATTTTAGTATTTACAATTATTTTATTAAAGTTCCTATCTTTTCACCACTAACGGCACGCACCAAAGCGTTATCTTCAAAAAGCCCAAACGCCAAAACTTTGATGTTGTTTTCCATACACAAGGTTATCGCCGTGGTGTCCATTGCGTGAAGTTCTTTATTTATAAATTCTTTATAGGTTATCTGTTCAAGTTTTTTAGCGTTGGGGTTGACCTTGGGGTCACTGTCGTAAATGCCGTCAACGTTTTTAGCAAGCAACAATACGTCTGCATTGATATCCGCTGCCCTAAGTGCCGCAGCCGTATCCGTGGTGAAGTGCGGGTTACCCGTGCCACACGCAAATATAACCACTCTGCCCTTGTCTAAGTGGGACAACGCCCTTCTTAAAATGTACGGCTCAGCGACCTTTATGATATCGATAGCCGTTTGCACTCTGGTTTGAACGCCCTTTCTTTCCAAAGCGTCCTGAATAGCGAGAGCGTTGATAGCGGTAGCAAGCATACCCATATGGTCTGCGGTACTGCTGTCCATTTCCTTGCCTTGCCTACCACGCCAAAAGTTTCCGCCGCCTACTACGATACCTATTTCAACACCTAAGTCTTTAACCGCTTTGATTTGGTCGGTGATATCCCCCAAAACCTTTTCGTCAATACCGTTGCCGTTCTCACCCGCAAGTGCTTCGCCCGAGAGTTTTATGATAACCCTCTTATAACCTATACTCGTCATAACAGAATCTCCTAAAAATTGCTATTTTTATTATTTTACCACAAAAACGCCCGTTTGTAAACGGCAATTTTATATTGATTAAAATTTTTTTGAAAATATAATATTTTTGTCCTATAAAACCACATTTATTTTACTGCAACACCCAAATATTTTTGAATTTGCTTTTGGCGTTGACATACGGCTTGTAAAATGATATAATAAATAAAAACTTTTGGGGTGTTATTTTATGGGATTATTTGATTTTTTCAAGAAAGGACTTACTGCAAAAAGAGCGGCTACGCTACTTGACGATATGATGCAATATAATTTTGAAGAAGGTAGGCTTCGTGGCGAAGGCGTATCGTCTTGCGGTATTCTCGTTGACAAACAAAAAAAGGTTAATCGTCAATACGGTGAAGTTAGGCTCACCATTAAAACCGATGGGATTACGTTTGAATTTTTTACACAGTATAACGATAAACTTAAAACCTTTTATGCAACCGTTAGTGTAAAGCCGTTCAACAAATTTCAGTACGAAAAATTCTTAAAACCGTTAAAAGAAAAGTATAAGAATTTTTATATTGACGGTGGGCACATATCCCAAACCGAAGACTATTACTTCTTTATTTCGTACGGTGCGTACGAGGCTAAAACTGAAAACGAGTTTTATGAACAAGTCCACAATTTCAGAAAAATTTGGCAAGATTACAGGCTTCAACAAGACCTACTTGAAATCGCACACTCGGCAGGTTTTTGCAAAATTTAATCGCAAAGTAAACTTAAACCCCGAACCAAAATGGTTCGGGGTTAATTTTTTAACAAAAACCCCTCGGCTTTACCGCCAAGGGGTTAATTTAATACAAAGATTATTTCTTCATTTGAGCGGCAACTTCTTCAGCAAAGTTGTCGTTTCTCTTTTCTAAGCCTTCGCCCATTTCAAAACGAGTGAAACGTTTAATAGAAAGAGCCTTGCCCATCTTATCAGCGTAAGATTTTACAACCTTTTCAATGGTAAGTGAAGGGTCTTTAACGAACGCTTGATTTACCAAACAGAATTCGTCGTAATACTTTTTAACTCTGCCTTCTACCATCCTGTCGATGATTTCGGGTTTCTTGCCTTCGTTAAGAGCTTGTGCACGAAGAATTTCTTTTTCGTGTTCCAAAACTTCTGCGGGTACTTCACTTGCGGTGAGGTATAAAGGTTTAGCAGCGGCGATTTGAAGTGCAACGTCGTGTGCAAGTTCTTTCGCAGCGTCGCAAGTGCAACCTTCAATTTCAACTAAAACGCCAACCTTTCCGCCCATATGGATATAACTTTCAACGATACCGTTTTCAGAAACGTATTTAACGAAACGACGGATAGCAATCTTTTCACCGATTTTAGCGGTTGCAGCAACCGTTTCACTTTCTTTTGCGGAAACGAGTTCAGCGATATCCTTAACGTCGTTTTTGATAACGTAATCTGCTACGTCCATAACGAAGTCTTTATATTGATCGCCTTTTGCAACGAAGTCGGTTTCACAGTTTACTTCTACAAGTGCACCGATATTGCCTTCGATTTTAGCGGCAACGATACCTTCTGCAGCGATTCTTGATGCCTTTTTAGCAGCGGTTGCAATTCCCTTTTCTCTCAAAAAGTCAACTGCCTTTTCCATGTCGCCGTCGGTTTCGATAAGTGCTTTTTTGCAGTCTGCAACGCCGGCACCGGTCTTTTTACGAAGTTCCATTACATCACTATTTGTAAACATAATTGTATTCTCCTTAATTTTAATTATTCAGCGTCAGCCGCAGCAACTACTTCTTCAGAAGCGGGTGCTTCTTCGGTAGCTTCCGCAACGAGTTGTTCGCCTTGGTTTGCTTCGATAACTGCGTCTGCAATAACAGAAGCGATAAGTTTTACTGCACGGATAGCGTCGTCGTTACCGGGGATAACGTGGTCGATAAGATCGGGGTCACAGTTGGTATCGGTAATAGCAACGATCGGGATGTTAAGTGCTTTTGCTTCCTTAACTGCGATGTCTTCTTGATCAGGGTCAACGATGAACATTACGCCCGGAAGAGTACGCATTTCTTTAATACCGCCGAGGTTGGTTTCAAGTTTGTCTCTTTCTTCTTTGAGTTTTGAAACTTCTTTCTTAGGCAACAAATCGAATTCGCCCATCTTTTCCATATTGTTAAGTTTGTTAAGCCTATCAATTCTAGTTCTGATGGTCTTGAAGTTGGTGAGCATACCGCCAAGCCATCTTGCGTTGACGTAGTATTGACCACACCTTTCAGCTTCTTCTTTGATTGCGTCTTGTGCTTGTTTTTTGGTACCTACGAAGAGTACGCTTTTGCCTTGCTTAACAGCGTCAACGACAAAAGGATAAGCATCGTTTTCAATTAAATCAACCGTCTTTTCAAGGTCGATAACGTGAATACCGTTTCTTTCGCCGTAGATGTACTTCTTCATCTTAGGGTTCCAACGTTTGGTTTGGTGACCAAAGTGCACTCCCGTTTCAAGGAGTTGCTTCATAGTAATAACTGCCATAATAAATTCCTCCGTTTTTCCTCCCCGAGGCTGTTTTTTAAGGGCAACATTTTCGATTAAAAATTTGAATTTTCGAAAACACGAACGCCCCTGACCTTCGGGTGCGAATTTTTGCTTATGTATTTTACCACAAAAAACCGTTAATAGCAAATAAAAACACTATATTTTTAAACATTTTAAACAAAATAAAAACCACCCTTGAAAAAGAGTGGTTTTCAAAATCTGATTTTTTAGGTTTATATTGCTAAAATTAGTTGTCGCTTTCTAAGGACATTGCTTCGTCAGCCATTTCTTCTTCGTCAAGAATACGGCAAAATTCTTCAAAAACTTCGTCCAAGAGTGCGTCGTCTTCGATAGGCAAAAGTTCTTCGCTTTCGTCGTCGCCACCTGCAACTTCAAATATAACCAAATCGTCTTCCGAAAGCCCGTCGATTTCCTCAGCGGGTTCAAAAGCAGAATAGGTCTTGCCCTTATAGTCAATGCTACCTACGAAAAAGAATTTCATCTTCTTCCCATCGTCGGTTACAAGTTCTACAACGCCTTCCATATCTTCACAACCACAGTCGCAATCTTCGTGACCGCAATCACAAACCTTCTTTTCGTTATCCTTCATTTTTATTCTCCTTAAAAAATTATTGTTTTTTATTTTTGTCGTTCAAAAAGCCTTCTAAAATGCTTGTTGCGGCAAGGCTGTCCACGTACAACTTGCGTTCTTGACGGGTTTTGCCTTGCGATATAAGGACTTCTTCCGCCTCACAAGTAGTGCAACGTTCGTCCACGGTAAAAACCTGCACACCCAAACTCTCTTTAAGCCTTTCAATAAAATAGTTTGCCTTTTGGGTTTGGATAGAGGGCGTACCGTCAAAGTTCACGGGAAGTCCGCAAACGAGTGCGGTTATGGACTTATCCTTTACCAAAGTGGCAATCTTTTGTAGGTCGGTTTTTAAATTTTTACGGGTATAGGTTTCAACGGGCAACGCGTACGTGTTAAACGGGTCTGAAACGGCTATGCCTATACGCTTATCCCCTATATCCAAGCACAAGAATCTTTCCACCCTTTTATTATACCACGAATTAGGCTTGATAGCAAGGGATTTAAGAAAAACCCCACCGATTTTTATTCGGTGGGATTAGCCTTTCAAAAAGGATAATTACTGCTTTTGAGATTGCTTGTCAAGTTTATCCATCTTTTGCTTTACGCAGTCTTGACCTTCTTTAACAAGCATTCTTGCCTTGGCTGAATTCGTAGCGATAAAAGCACCGCCTAAAATCCCTAAAAGCATTCCCGTTAAAAACTTATCGTCCATAATCCCCCCCCTTTCAAGGTTATTATGTGTTACTTTTCGTAAATTATTCAGTTCGCCTTTTTGCTTTTGTAATCTTCAATCGCCTTTTTAATGGCTTCTTCGGCAAGCACCGAACAGTGGATTTTTTGGCTCGGTAAACCGCCCAAAACCTCTATGACCTTCTTGTTGGTAAGTTTTAACGCATCGTCAACCGACATACCTATAACCATATCCGTAGCGGTCGAACTCGTTGCGATTGCAGCCGCACACCCGAACGTCTTAAATTTTGCGTCAACGATGATATCGTTTTCAATACGCAAACTTATCTGCATAATATCCCCGCACTTTTCGTTACCAACGGTGCCTATTCCGTCTGGATTTTCAATTTCACCTACGTTCTTTGGATTTTTGAACGCTTCCATAACCTTTTCGCTATACATACTTAATCTCTCCTTCTGCTTTGAATAATGGGGACATAGCCCTTAACCTTTCCACCGCCGTCTTGATAACGTCCACAGCGTAATCAACTTCTTCTATCGTGTTGTGTTTCCCAAACGAAAATCTTATCGACCCGTGTGCAAGCCCTTCGGGAAGCCCTAACGCAAGTAACACGTGTGAGGGTTCAAGCGACCCTGACGAACACGCCGACCCCGAAGATACCGCTATCCCTGCAAGGTCTAAGCTAAACAATATGGACTCGCCCTCTATAAACTTAAACGAAAAATCCGCATTTGCAGGCAGTCTATTCGTTCTATGCCCGTTTAGTTTTACGAACGGCACTTCTTTAAGCACCCTTTCGATAAACCTATCACGCAAAGAGGATACGTACACAAAATTCTTTTCACGCTCTTCTTCCGCAATCCTAAACGCCTCGGCAAACCCAACTACGCCCGGCACGTTTGTCGTTCCGCCACGCTTCATCCTCTCTTGATGACCGCCCGTCAAAATGCTATCTATCTTAACGCCGTTCCTAACGTACAACGCACCCACGCCCTTAGGCCCGTAAATCTTGTGCGAACTCATACTCATTAGGTCAACGCCAAGTTCCTTGACGTCCGTTCTAAGCACTCCGCACACCTGCACCGCATCGGTAAAGCACAACGCCCCGACCGAACGTGCGATTTTAGCAATCTCTTTTATAGGCTCTATCGTGCCTACTTCGTTATTAGCAAGCATGCAACCTATCAAGATGGTCTTATCGGTAACGATGCTTTTAAGATGTTCAAGGTCGATTACGCCGTATTCATCAACCTTCATAAAGTCGATTTTAAAGCCCTGCTTTTCAAGAGCCTTTGCCGTGGTTATCATTGCGGCGTGTTCGATAGGGCTAATTATAATATGATTGCCCTTATCCTTATAAGCGGATGCAATACCCCTTAACGCCCAGTTGTCCGATTCCGTTCCACCTGCGGTAAAATATACCTCGTTAGGCTTAGCGTTTATAATCTTTGCAATGGTATCCCTCGCCTCGTCAACCGCCTTTACCGCATCACGCCCAAAAGCGTGTTGGCTGTTCGGGTTACCGAAAACGTTCGTAAAAAACGGACGCATTTTTTCAAATACTCGTTCGTCTAACGGTGTTGTCGCTGCATGGTCAAAATAAATAGGTGTCTTCATATTCTTCTCCGATACGGGTTAAGATAATTCCCCGTCAATCATTTGTTTTAAGGTCATCCCATCAAGCACGCTGTTAATCTGTTCGTAAAGCTTTTTCCAAACCCCACTGGTCGGGCAACACTTACACTTACCACTACTTCCCACGCACTCGATAATTTCCATATCGTCCTCTAACGTTCTGACGATATCCCCTATGCTTATACTCTCGGGCGGTTTGGCAAGCATATACCCACCGTTAACGCCACGGTTTGCGGTCACTATTCCCCTACTTGAAAGCATACGCATAATCTTTTCCAAATACTTTCCCGAAACGGATATACGGCTCTCTAACGCCGTTGCCGAAACGGGTTTGTCGGGATAGTTACAGCCAAGAATATGGCACGCCATAAGCCCGTAATGTGTTTTTGACGAAAGTTTCACTCTTACTACCCCCTAACGTTTTTAGAATTGCAACCAAAAAGGTTGCAATTAGTATTATAGTATCATTATGGGTGTATGTCAAACAAAATAAACGGGGTTAAAGAGATTATTTTTATCTAAGCAAAAGTAAGGGGCTTGTAGTGGATTTTTCAAGCCCCTAATTAAACGCCGTTTATCAGTTTACAATTTTTTGACCGCTCTTTATAAGACGTAAAACCGCCTCGGTTTTTTTACCGTTTAACGCTGTGGTAAGATTATAATTCTCTATCTCTAAAAACCTAATTCTCTCTCTAAGCAGTTGGTTTTCCTTTTTTGTCTTATAAGATATTTTTTCAATAAGAGCGTCTATTTCTCGCTTTAACTTTGACATTTGTGCGTCCGTTACCTTAGCGTAAAGACCGTCCGTTCTATTACTTATCACTTGCGAAGCGTTGACTCTATCCGCAATTCTTTTTAACAACTTGGGATTGCTTTTCATAACGCTTCTATACTTGTTCTGGTACCGCAGGGCAACTTTCATATCCCCGTTTGCAAGCCTATTCACCACACTTCTAACCGACTCACCGCACTTTACTCCTTCAAGAATTTTCACGATTAAGTTCTCCGTTTCCTCATCCGTAAATTCCACGATTTTTTCCACCCTTAAGTTAAGCCCGTGAAGGTACTTTTCTGCCAACGCTTTATCGCAACTACAAGATTTTATAAGTGCGTAATACATATTTCTAACCGTCCCCCTCGCCTTACCTATCAACCGTGCGTAATCTGAAAACGTCTTGGTTAGATTTGAAGCCCCACGTTCTCGTAGGTAGTCCGCAAGTCCCAAAAGGTCGCTCTCTTTGTAACCGTAAATTTCTTTCATAATAAATCTCCTTATAAATTGAATTACTGTAAGTTTATTGACATAATAATTAAACTTTATACATATTTTTTTATATGTACTATTATTTTTCAGCATCATTTGACGCCGTCATAAAACTCAACGGCACGTATTTTGGCAAAATTAACGACACGATAAAATTTATCGACTTAAGCGACTTTAACACTTTTGTTGAAGTTTGTTCACTTTCCCCGACCGACAAAAGTTTGAATTTTATTTTGGACGAAAATTTTTTAAATAACCCACCGCCATACTGTTCGGTAACGGATATGAAGGGCGGATATCTTATAAAGTTTAACCGCAGTTATTCTTTTAGCGAATTTAAGGTTATCGGGCAAAAACGATTTGATGGGGTTCTTGCAACGGTTTTTGCCGACGGTGGCGTGAAAATATCCATTGAAACTAATAGCGATTTTTTTGCCGAAGACTTAAAGTTTATGCCTTACGACGTAAAATTTTATACCCTTTTAAGTGCCGACGTTCCCCTTTTGGTTGCCGTGCTATACGGTGAAACTATGACGGTTAACGCCTATCGACTTGCCACAAAGATTAATAGGGTTATTAGTTTAGACGTAAACGACTGCCAAGTTGACAACGTAATTCACACCGTACTTGAGCACGACGATATCTTAAAGCATACCGTAAAATCAGAATGGAGGTATATAGGCGATAAATTTAGCGAAACGAATAGGTCTGTCAATAGAAAAAAGGAATTAGACCTTACTTCCACCCACGTTAGGCTTATCCCATATCTATTTTTAGAAGAGTTTTTAGTCGGGGGCAACTGGCAAGAGTTTTTAGCCGACAACGTAAAAGAAAACGCAGACAAACTAAGCGGGTATCTTGGCAACTTCGTAGGGGTAATGCCACCCCCTACTTTTAGAAGCCTTGACGAGGTTGGGCTTGTTTATAAAATGGACGATAGAAGGTACTTAGTAGAATATTTTACCTTTGAAACGCTTAATAAAAAAATTACCAACCTTAAAAAAGTCGATAACTAAAAATATATAAAAAGCCCCAAGGCAAAACGCCTTGGGGCTTAAAAATTACTTAACTATTATTTAACTTTAACACTTTTGATAGACGCTGCAAGTTGTTTTGCGTTATTTACCGTTACGAACGGAACTCTTATCGTCCTCTTGTTATAGCAAACGTATTCACCATCTTCCGCAACGAAAACGTCATCTTCGTCAACGTATTCATTAAAATCTTCTTGTGATACGCAGTGATAGGTAAGGTTATCGTATTCGCCCGTATAATAAACTACGTAGTTTTCATAACTTTCAGTATTGTCAAAGAGTGTGGAAATCGCAGTAAATACTTCACTGTTAGTTTCGTTTTCCAAATCAATTTGTGCAAAGATACAGAACCAGTCGTCATAACTCGTCATAGTTGATTCGGGTATAAACCACGTACCGCTACCCGTCTTTAAGTCGGCGTTGGTTTTATAAGTTCCGTTACCTGCCGACCAAGTCCTCCAAAGCCCGATAGAACCTTTTTTAGCCTTTAAGTTAGAGCCTATCGTTCCACCGTTCGTGAACTCTGCCTTTTGAACTTTTGGTGCTTCGGCGTTTTTAACGATTTCGCCGTCGCTATAAACCAAATCACCCATCATAATTTGACTGGTATAACTTGCGTCTTGATAAAAGATTGCATTGTTATAATAATCTTTGTTTACAAGTTCGTTGATAATATGATCAACGGTAGTGGGTGCAAGGTGACGATATAAATCAACGGTCAAAGTTTTATCAACGATAGCCGTTTCGTCAGCGTCGTAAACCGACACCGTAACTTCAAGCTTTTTAATGTCTTCACAAGCCGTAAGACCAAGACACGCGGTAAGTGCAACTAACACTGCAATTACGTTTACTAAAATTTTCTTAAAACGTTTCATAAAAATCTCCAAAAGAATTTAAAACTCTCTTATCCATTTTACTAATTATTTTCGGTCTTGTCAATGATTATCGGCTTTTTACTTAGTAAATTTAGCTTAAAAACCTTTGTTTTTTGACTTTTTACGCTCCTCTCTGCCACTTTTTAACCTAACGTACAAAATTCCAACCCCAAAAACCATACTTGCAAGAAGTATTACCCAGTAAAAAGTTCCTACAAAATACGGTGGGATTGCAGAAAACCCAAACATCCCTGCGGGTGAATGCACGTTCATAAAATAGTACGGAAAGGGGTCTCCCCTACCAAAATCAACGTTTAAAAAACTTAAAACCCATACCACTATGGTATAAATCCCCGGCGGAATAACCGTCAAAAAGGCTTCACTTTTAGTTAACGTAAACTTAAAGTCGTCTAAAAAGAAATCGGCTATCGCCAAAAACGGCACTACCAAATGCGACAGTATGCTTGAAAAACTAAAAAGCCTATATTCGGCTGGTGCAAATGGTGCCAAAAGCGTTATGAACACCAAAAAAGTTATGGTTATGCACACCGTAGTAATATACTTAACTACGTAAAGCCCCCTTTTGATTGCCAAATGGTTTTTGCCTTTAAATAACCCACACATAAGCACCGCTATAAACGACAACGCAAGCCAAAGATTAGATTGCCAGGTAAAATAAAAAAACCTATCCGTCCAGTGGCTATACCCGTCGAGGCGAGTGGAAAAAATACTTAAAACAAACGC
This sequence comes from Clostridiales bacterium, assembly GCA_015069505.1. GTDB lineage: Bacteria > Bacillota > Clostridia > Christensenellales > Borkfalkiaceae > UBA1259. The sequence goes on along the minus strand of SVIL01000001.1, from coordinate 68,733 downwards.
CAAAATCGAACACGTAACCACTAAAATTTTAAAAGTTAACGATATTATTTTTCTCATATATCCCCCTATTTATTAAAATATTTTAGGCAATATATTTCAAATAATACCAAGCCCGAAAATTTAAAAACAAAAAAGTCCTATAAAAATAGGACTTCTTGTTTTGTAAAGTTAAAATTATTCAGCAACAACAACTGCACCGATTTCTTTGAAAGAAGCGATAACTTTGTCAGCGTCTTCCTTAGAAACGTTTTCTTTAAGGGTTTTGCCAGCAACAGCAAGAGCCTTAGATTCGATAAGACCAAGACCGGTAACGTCTTTAACTAATTTGATAAGTTTAACGCCGCCTTCACCAACTTCTTTAAGAACCAAGTTGAATTCAGTCTTTTCTTCAGCAGCAGGAGCAGCTTCTGCAGCAGCAGGAGCAGCAGCAACTGCAACGGGTGCAGCAGCACTTACGCCGAATTCTTCTTCTAAAGCCTTAACGAGTTCGTTAAGTTCTAATACTGTCATACCTTTAACTTCTTCAATCATTTTTTGAATATCTGCCATTTTTTTATCCTCCAAAAATGTACTTAATTATTTTTTTAATTTTTTTTATTTTTTTATTTTTCTGGTTAAAAAAGACTATTGAGCCTTCTTTTCCGCAATTGCATTAAGAGCAATAACCAAACTGCGGGGCATTGCGGACAATACGCCCACAAAGTTGGAAAGGGGTGCTTGCATAGAACCGAGCATTTTTGCAATGAGTTCTTCCTTGGACGGCATTGATGCTAATGCTTTTACGCCGTTTACATCAACGTAACCGCCATCAACGTATGCACTCTTAACCGAAACCTTATCTTGATACTTCTTAACTGCTTCAATAATAACTTTTGCAGCACCCGTTTCGTCTGCACCAAACGCAACCGAAGTTGGGCCGTTCAAGTCCGCATCAAAGTCAGTAATTCCCATATCATTGAACGCTTTTCTAATTAAAGTGTTCTTCAAAACTTTGTATTCAACGTTGTTCTTTCTAAATTCTCTACGAAGTTCAGTGTCTTCTGCAACGCTTAGTCCGTTAAATTTTACAAAAACAACAGATTTTGCGTCTTGGATTTTTGATTTAATTTCCTCAACGACAACTTTTTTTGCTTCAAAATTTGCTGACATTTCTCTACCTCCTTAATTTAATGAAAAACGCCCTTGCACACCGAACGGAATACAAGGGCATAAAATTAGCCTTAAAATAATCCGCCTCGGTTGGTCCGCTTTATGCGAGTTAAAAACCTACTGTCTTGGGCTATTTAATTTTTACGTTTGTGATTATACCACTTTAAAAGCGATATGTCAACTAAATTTTAGCGTTAATTTTAACGCCGGGACCCATTGTGCTTGCGATAGCAACGCTCTTTACGTACTGACCTTTTGCAGCAGCGGGTTTTGCCTTAACGATTGCTTCCAAAAGTGCTTCGTAGTTTTCTTTGATCTTTTCCTTACCGAAACTCTTTTTACCGATAGGACAGTGGATAATTGCAGTTTTGTCAAGTCTGTATTCAACCTTACCTGCTTTGGTATCCTTGATTGCCTTAGCAACGTCCATAGTAACCGTACCTGATTTTGGGTTAGGCATAAGACCTTTAGGACCTAAAACCTTACCGATACGACCAACCAAACCCATCATATCAGGGGTGGTGATGATTACGTCGTAATCAAACCAGTTTTCAGTTTGAATTTTTTGGATCATTTCTTCTGCACCTACGAAATCGGCACCTGCTTCTTTTGCTTGGTCAGCCTTTTCGCCTTTTGCAAGAACTAATACTCTTACGTTCTTACCGGTACCGTTAGGAAGAACCAAAACGCCTCTAACTTGTTGGTCAGCTTGTTTTGGGTCAACGCCTAAACGAACGTGAAGTTCTATTGTTTCGTCAAACTTTGCTTTTGCGGTATCAAGTACGAGACCGATTGCTTCGTCCGCTTCGTAAAGTTTAGCGGTTTCGATGGTTTTTACGCTATCTATATATTTTTTTCCGTGTTTCATTTAAAAATACCTCCCGTGGTACGTTCGGGTTAAAAAACCCTCCCACTTATTCGTTATTAATCTACAACCGTTACGCCCATGCTTCTTGCGGTGCCTGCGATCATGCTGATAGCACTTTCAAGAGAGTTTGCGTTAAGGTCAGGCATCTTGATTTTAGCGATTTCTTCAATCTGTGCCTTGGTTATTTTTGCTACCTTAGTTTTGTTGGGTGCTGCACTTCCACTTTCGATTCCGCATGCTTTCTTAATAAGAACAGGTGCCGGCGGGGTCTTTAAGATAAAAGTGAAAGAACGGTCTTGATAAATTGTCATAACGACCGGAATTATCAAACCTGCTTGGTCTTGCGTCTTAGCATTAAATTCCTTAGTAAAGCCAGGGATATTAATACCGTGTGGACCTAAAGTTGAACCTACGGGCGGACCGGGTGTTGCCTTGCCTGCGGGCAGTTGAAGTTTTACGATTGCCGTAACTTTTTTTGCCATAATTGTATCCTCCATTTCGTGGTAATACCGTCGTGCCAGTGTAAAAAATTTAACACGACTCCCACTCTATACACAAAAACGGTTTGTCCGTTTTTATAGCCTTATATATTTATTATATATCGTTTTAGTTTTATTCGCTTACTATGTTGACCTTCTTGATATGAATAAAATCAACTTCTACGTCCGTGCTTCTTCCGAACATCTCAACTCTAACCATAGCCTTTTGAGCGGCTTCGTTAAGGGTCAATACCTTACCGCAATAAGATTCCAAAGCACCACCGATAAGTTGAACGTCGTCGCCCACCTTAAAGTCAATTTCATCAACCGTCTTTTCAAGACCGTTTCTTAAAACTTCTTCCTTCGTGAGCGGAAGCGGTCTGCCTTGCGGACCAACGAATCCGGTTACACCCCTCGTATTCGTAACGAGGTACCAAATATCGTTAGAGTATTTCATTTTAATAAACGCATAGCAAGGGAATTTTTTTCTCGTAACCAACTTCTTTTTACCGTTGGCTTTTTCTTCGAGAGTTTCCTCGGTAGGAATTTGAATCTCAAAGATCATATCTTGCAAATTGTTGTTTTCGATAAGTTTTTCCAAACTATCCTTTACCATTGCTTCGTAACCGGAATAAGTATGGATAACGTACCATCTTGCTTGTTCTTCTGCCATACTACACTCCTATTTAGGCGAAACTAACTTCAAAAGTTCAAGTAAACCGAAGTCAAACGCCGTGATTACGATAAGGAAAATAAGTACCACTACCAAAACGATACCCGTCTGTTTAACGACCTTGGCAAAACTTGGCCAACTGACCTTTTTAAGTTCAGAAAAAATATCCTTGATCTTGCCACCTAATTTAGCAAAGAATCCAGGTTTCTTATCCTTTTTTGCTTTTTTAACAACTTTTTGTTGTTTTTCGTCTTGTTTGACGAAATCCTTTTCACTCATTATACTACCCCTATAACACTTTTTTCGTAATCAAAACGCCACGAAACACAAAGCGGAATAAAAAAACTATTTCGCTTCTTTGTGCGTGGTGTGTTTTTTACAGAACTTGCAATACTTTTGCATTTCAATCCTTTCGGGATCGTTCTTTTTGTTTTTAAAAGTGTCGTAGTTTCTTTGTTTACATTCAGTACAAGCCAAAGTTATCTTGTTTCTTGCTCCTTTAGCGGCCATAATTACACCTTCCGAACATCAAAAAATTAACACCCCGAATCTCGAAGTGCTTTGTTATTTTAACATTAATATATGATTATGTCAAGGTTTTTTAACCACTTTTAAAGTTTTTTGGTATATTTTTTGCCCGTTTTTACGCATAATGCGACATCTTGACTTAATTTAAGATATACCCACAACATCTTGTGCGAGGTGCCGTAATCTTTTTTATAAGTAACTCTCAATTTTTTTATAGATTTCGCCCCGTTCTAACATAAAAGACAATCTTTCTTGCGTAATCACGGCTTTTTGCACGCCGTTAGAATACACCACGACTTCGTTCACGGCATCGGGCGAAAGCATTGTCAAAAGTTTTTTAAGCGTGACCGACTTATCCACCGCTATCCTTTTAATTTCCGCCCCACGTTTCAGCCTATCCGTCGATAACGACGAATAAATTTTGGCGTACGAATTTTCCTTATCCCTATTAAAAACCGAAAAGATTATGAATAAGCAAAAGAAAAGTAGAGATAAGTTGATTTTGTTAAAACAAGAAAACACGAATAGCCCCAAAAAAAGCACCGCCATAGCCACGCCTATCCCCTTGCAAATATTGTCCGCCGTCTTTCTTTTAAGTCTTGACCTCAACGCACCTTTCAATATCCGTCCCCCGTCAAGCGGGAAAACGGGCAGAAAGTTTATTATCGCAAGGGATAGCGACGCTTCCACGACTATATCCGTAAAGGCGTAGAGTTCGGGAAAAACCCACCACAAGGCGATAAACAAAAAAGCAGTTATAAGATTTACAAGCGGACCCATTACGGCTACTTTTATCTCGTCCACGGGTCTTAAATTTTCAATGTCCCCCGTTATTACCGCCCCAAACGGCATAAGGGTTATACGCTTCAACGCATAACCCAAGTTACCTGCGGCAATAGAATGACCTATCTCGTGTACAACCGCACAAAGCGTATATACCACGAACACGAACACCCTACCCGTAAGGGCGTAATATAGCCCGAAAAGATAAAATAACGGATGAATTTTTAGCCTTAAACCGCCCATATAACGGAATTATTATCTATCACGAAATCTGTCAAAAGCACGTCGCCGTTCATAAAACAAATACTCGCCGTATCCTCGTAAAAATACCCGACGGGTATCTTTGATTTTACCACGTCCCCCTCGCCGACGTAAACGTGCGTAAGACCACTTATCACACTCTTAAAATTTTCGCTGTGAAGTATAGTGAGTTCGTAGGTGTCGTCTTCTAACTTCGCCACGCTTTGAACGGTTCCGTCACAAGGGGAATACATACTGCCTTCCCCGTCCAAACTAATCACGCCGTCCGCAAGGGTTAGTCCACCGTTAGCGTTTATAACAGGTGCAAAATCGTCAAAGTCTAAAACCTCTTCTACCTTGCCCGTAGAAAACACGCTTTTCATAAATGCGTTTATACCGCTGTTCTCAAACAGTGCGTTGGTTATAAAAATAGTGGCAAGAAGCACGCCTACAACTGTCAGTTGAACGGCAATCACCCCAAACTTTTTGCGTACGGGTTTAGCCTTCGTAACGCTTTTTATACTCGTCGTTATAGTCTCGATTTGCGGTTTAACTTCTTCGCTACCCGCCTCGCCTTGAACGGGGTTACCCGTCGTTGTTACCGACGATAAAATTTCGCCACCTTCACTTGTTTCAGTCGGGGTAGGCCCTGACGAAGACGAGTCTTCCATAGAATTTATCTTATCCAAAAGTTCGGCTTTAACCTTCTCGTCGTCCACCTTATTCTTCTGTTTTTTGACACGTTTTTTTATGGGCTTATAGGTAACGTTACAAGTGTTCACGGGGATTTCAAGCATCCTTGCGTATTGAAGTTTTTCGTTCATAAAAATTCTCCTTATCCTTATGCTTACAATAACTTATGTTAGATAAGCCCCGAATATTACAACTTAAACTTAAAATTTTTTGCGGAAATTTATCGAAAAAATAAAAAACTATAAAACCCTTTGGTCTTATAGTTTTTTAAGTTTTTATCTCGTTGCCTATTTATTAAAAAACCGTTTAGAAAGTTCCACACCGCTTTGGACGAACACGCCCGTGCTTTCGGCGTTTCTTTCGGAATAACTATCCACGCCCGTCACTTTTATATCACTTTTATAAAGAACGTACGGCACGGGGTCAGCACAATGCGTCATCGTCGCAATAGGAGTTGGATGGTCGGGGCAAATAAGCATTGCAAACGGCTCGCCAGAGTGATCTAAATATTCAAATATAGGTTTAACCACGTCCTCGTCAATTCTCTCTATGGAATAGATTTTGTTTTTTAAGTCGCCATGGTGTCCGCACTCGTCAGGGGCTTCCATATGCAAATAAACGTAGTCAAGCCCACCCTTTAACGCGTCTATGCAAGCCTTGGCTTTGCCCGAAAAGTTGGTGTCGTAATTACCCGTTGCACCCTCGACTTCAATAACCTGCATATCCGCTAACTTGCCTATGCCCTTTAACAAATCTACTGCGGATATAATCCCACCGTTAAGAAAAAATTTATCCTTAAACTTTTGCAAAGCGGGTTTAGTACCTTCACCCCAAAACCAAAGCGAATTTGCGGGGCGTTTGCCATTTTTTATCCGTTCGATATTGACGGGGTGGTCTTTCAAAAGTTCGTGTGACCTTTCCATAAGTGCAAGATAGTTTTTGCCAAGTTCACTCCTTGGCAAGTAATCCTTAATCGGCTTGCCCGTAATATCGTGGGGTGGGGTTAAATCCCCCGCAACCCTGCCCTTGTCGATAACCAAACAATGGCGATAACTTATTCCCGCATAAAGAGAATAAACTTCGTTAGACAACTCTTTTGCAAGATAGTCGATTAAGACTTTGGCTTCCGCAGTTGAGATTTCGCCCGCACTGTAATCTATCATAGTCTTGTCCGCATATACGGGCTCGTCGGAAAGCGTGACTAAATTTGCCCTTGCCGTTACGTCGGTATCTAAAAGTTCAATGCCTATTGATGCCGCTTCTAAGGGCGACCTACCCGTGTAACACTCTTTGGGGTCGTAACCCATAACCGAAAGGTTTGCCACGTCGCTACCCGGTTTCATCCCTTCGGGGACGGTACGGACAAGCCCGACTTCGGACATCTTCGCGATGCGGTCGATATTAGGTTTTTTTGCCACTTCTAACGGCGTTTTATTATTAAGAATTTCTTGGCGATAATCTGCCATACCGTCGCCAAGTATAACTACGTATTTCATAACGCACCCCACTCAATCGGCGTAACGCCGTTTTTAATAAGATATTCGTTGGTTTTTATAAAATGCCCACACCCGAAAAACCCGTTGTATGCGGATAGGGGGCTTGGGTGTGCACACTCTAAAACAAGATGTTTTGACCTATCTATAAGCGTTCTTTTGCTTCTTGCGTTTCCGCCCCACAACAAGAATACCACGCCCTCTTTTTGGTCGGAAATCTTCTTTATAATCGCATCGGTAAAAAATTCCCAACCCTTGCCTTTGTGAGAGTTGGCTTGGTGTTCCCTAACGGTCAGTACGGCGTTTAAGAGCAGTACGCCCTGTTTTGCCCAGCCCGTTAAATCCCCGCTATTCGGCGTAGCAATACCTAACTCTTTGCCGATTTCCTTGTAGATGTTTTGCAAAGACGGTGGAATTTGAACGCCGTTCGGCACCGAAAAAGATAACCCCATCGCTTGACCTTGGTTGTGGTATGGGTCCTGTCCCAAAAGCACGACCTTCACGTCCTTAAAAGAAGTCAACTTCATACTGTTAAATATATCGTACATAGACGGATATATAGTTTTCGTGGAATACTCTTCTTTCAAAAATTCTCTTAATTTTAAGTATTCGGGGGAAGAAAATTCATCCTTTAAGATTTCGTCCCATTCTTCACTAATTTTTATCATATTTTTATTTTATCATATTTGCGTTGACAAAATCAATATAATTTTATATACTACCTTAAAGGTTTTTTATGAAAATTTTAGACGTAATACTTATCGGCGTGGCATTGTCCATTGACGCAATGGCTTTAACCATAGCAAACTGTGCCACTTACAAAAACACACTAAATAAAAAAAACGAATGGTCGATGCCTATCGCCTTTGCAATCTTTCAAGGCGTAATGCCCCTCTTGGGCTATTACTTGGGGTCACTTTTTTGTGGCTTTTTGGATAACGTTTCAGGTTATTTAACTGCGGGTATATTCTTTTTGCTTGCCATAAAAATCATCGTGGATATAATCAAGGATAGGTACGGTAAAGAAAAGGATAAGCCGACCACCCCGCCAAAATTCTCTTACGCCCTTTTGATTATCCAAGCGGTCGCAACGAGTATCGACGCCTTTTTGATAGGTTTTGCTTTTGCGATGCAACTGACCTTTTCAATATACTTTGCAATCTTGATAATCGCCGCAATAACTTTCGTCCTTGTGACGATAGCACTTTTCTGCGGTAAATATCTTGGCAAACTTCTCGGCGACTACGCCGAAATCTTCGGTGCGTTAATACTTATCGCCATCGCCGTAAAAACGCTTATCGAAGCGATTATCTAAAAATTTTTAAACATAACAAAACCCCCGTGCAAAGTTGCACGGGGGTTTTGGTTGTTTTGATTATTAAATTCTTGAAGCGATTGCTTTTAAGAAGTCCTGACTGTTAAGTTTTTTAGGTGTAACGCCTTCCTTTTTGAACAGCCCTACTAAGTCGCCCGTCATCAAACCGCTTTCAATAGTCGAAACAGTCGCCTTTTCCAACCTGTCTGCAAAGTCGATAAGGTCCGGGGTATTATCTAATTCGCCACGCTTTCTTAACGCACCCGACCAAGCAAAAATGGTTGCCACGGGGTTAGTTGAAGTTTCTTCGCCCTTGATATATTTATAGTAGTGGCGTGTAACGGTGCCGTGTGCGGCTTCGTATTCGTAAATGCCGTCTGGGGAAACCAAAACGCTGGTCATCATCGCCAAACTGCCGTAAGCGGTTGCGACCATATCACTCATAACGTCGCCGTCGTAGTTCTTACAAGCCCAAACTATTCCACCCTCGCTACGAACGATTCTTGCAACTACGTCGTCGATAAGGGTGTACATATATTCTATGCCCGCACTTTCAAACTTATCCTTGTATTCCGTTTCGTAAACTTCGTTAAAGATAGCCTTAAAGTTGCCGTCGTAAACCTTGCTTATGGTGTCCTTTGTGGAAAACCAAAGTGGCATTTTAAGGTCTAACGCATAGTTAAAGCACGAACGTGCAAAACTCTTTATGGATTTATCGGTGTTGTGCATAGCCATAACCACGCCGTCACCGTCAAAATCGTGAACGGGGATAACTGCGGGGTTGCCGTTTCTATCGGTAAAGTGAAGTTCCACTTTGCCATTTCCAGCCAGCCCGTCAACTGCCTTATAAATATCGCCGTAGGCGTGACGTGCGATTACGATAGGCTTTTTCCAAGTGGGGATATACGGGGTAATACCGTCAACCAAAATCGGTGCCCTAAAAACCGTTCCGTCAAGTATAGCCCTTATAGTACCGTTAGGGCTTTTATACATCTTTTTAAGGTTGTATTCTTCCACCCTTTGCTTGTTTGGGGTGATGGTTGCACACTTAACTGCAACGCCGTACTTTAAGGTTGCCTTTGCACTGTCGGTTGTAACCTTATCGTCCGTCTTATCCCTTTCAGGAAGCCCCAAATCGTAATATTCCGTTTTAAGGTCAACGAAGGGTTCTATTAAAATCTCTTTAATCCATTTCCAAAGGATTCTCGTCATTTCGTCCCCATCCATTTCAACTATGGGGGTAACCATTTTAATCTTTTCCATAAGAGTATCTCCTATAATCTAATCCGAAAGTATTTTACCATATTATTATTTTTTCGACAAGCGTTTTGACCCTTTTGTTCCAAGTCCCGTAAGTATTGAACTGCCAAAATCTTTCACAAACGTACTTTCAACCGCAAAATTTTGCTCGGCTTTTCTAATCAGGTCGGTCAAAACCGAGGAAAATTCTTGAAGCGTGTCGCAAAACAGGTAATACGCAAGCGACCCGGGTACCGAATTTATCTCGTTAAGATAAACCGTTTCGCCGTCCAAAATATAATCTATCCGTATTATCCCCTCAAATTTAAGTGCGGTATAAACCGCCGCCGATATCTTTTTAATTTTATCGGCTATCTTTTTATGGATATTCGCAGGGAATTCCCTTTCCCCCGAAGTATATTTATCCTCAAAACTTAAAAGTTCGTTGCTTTTAATAGGTCTTTCACAAGGACTGACTTTAAGCACTCCCTCGCTACTCTCATACACGGCACAGTTGATTTCTACTGCGTTTTCCAAAAACCTTTCGATTAAAACGCTGCGTCCGTACCTAAGCCCCACACCTACCGCCAAATCAAGTTCCGTATCGTTTTTCGCTACACTTATCCCTATGCTTGAACCGAGTTTATCAGGCTTTACTATTACGGGGTAGCCTATTCTTTTCGCCACTTCTCTCGCCACACCGCCGTCGCAAACCGATTGCCCGTAAACTACGGGTACGCCAAGCCCTAAAAGAAAGGTCTTTGTTATCCCTTTATCCATAGCGACCGCAAGCGGAATTATGGATGGAGAGGCAAAAGGAACACCGCAAAATGCCCTAAAATATTCAAGCGTGCCGTCCTCACCGCCCTCGCCGTGAACACAATTTATAAAAACCGCAACGGATAAAAGTGGCTTTAACTTATTCTTTTTTACGGTATATAAAGTATTGTCGCCACTTAAAAAAGTTACCGCTTTAAGTTTTTTAGGGTCAAACTTTTTATAAAAATCAATATCTAACAAACTATCGCCCGTAAAAAACCTTCCCCGCCCGTCGATATAGATAGGCACGGGATTAAACTTTTCACGGTCTATGGAATTAAGGGTCATAACCCCCGTTAAAACTGAAACTTCACGCTCTACGCCCCTGCCACCGAAAAACACGCCTACGTTCTTCATAAAAAAACACCTCCGCAATTTTTTTGCTTTGGTGTTTTAATTTTTTATCTTTAATTGTAGTTATCGGGAAGGTCGTTTTCAAAAAGCACTACGTCCCCTTCGCAAAGCATTTGGTTAAGTGCCTCGTTCCCCTTTTTAAGACTCTTTACGAATACTATGTTCGACCTGTCAAAACCACCTTCAATAAGCCCGTTAATAAGCATTAATGCGTTGTGCCTACCGATAATTATTACCTTATCCGCGTGGGCTGAAAGGATTTTACCGAACTCAAAATTCGCTACGTTTTCGTCCTTGCCAAGTTCAACAAGCCCCGGGGTTAAAACGATTTTTCTACCCTCAAAAAGATCCAAAACTTCCATCGCCGATTTTACGCCGTCAATATTAGCGTTGTAACTATCGTCGATAATTACTATATTCTTATTATTCGGTAAAAGTTCCAACCTATGCCCAATTGACCTAAGCCTATTTATGCCGTTTGCAATCTCTATCGGGCTAAGACCTATCTTATACGCAACCGCCGCCGCAAGACAAATATTGCTTATTGTGTGCTTGCCGAGTAGCACCGTATTACATTTTACGGGTTCTTCCCCTTCAACGTTTAATGTAAAAGACGAACCTTGTGAGTTAATTTCTATGTCCGTTGCGGTAACTATTCCGCCCGATACACCTGCAAGATAACTTTCCTCGCCCGAAAACCACTCTTTTAACTCGGTAGAAATTTTATTATCCGAACTAAAAAAACCTTTTCCACCCTTTCCCATAAACTTAAAGAGTTCGTACTTAGTATCCCTTACGTTCTCAATAGTCCTAAACGATTCAAGGTGCTGTGCGTTTACGCCCGTCAAAACCCCGTACTGCGGTTTGACCATAAGCGTAAGTTCTTTTATGTCCCCCGAACTTCTGGCACCCATTTCGCAAATGAATATATCGTGCGTGCCGTCAAGGTTTTTTGCAGTTAGCGAAACGCCAAGCGGGGTGTTGTACGATTCGGGCGTTGCCAAAACCCTATACTTTTGCGATAAAAGGGTCTTCAAAATTTCTTTAACGGTGGTCTTTCCGTAACTGCCCGTAACGCCTATCCTTATAACGTCGGTATTGTCTAACTTGTTCTTTGCCCTACGGATATAGTGCCGTCTTACAAAAAACTCTAACGGCTCGTTAATTAGGCTTGATAAATACAACACGTACGGGGTTAAAAGAGGCATTAAACATATGACCGAAAACCTTAAAAGTGCAACCACTTCATCCCCGATAATAAACGCCAAATAGTTTAACAAAGTTAAAAGCCCAAAGGTTAGGGCGATTAAGACCAGCAAATAAGTTATCGCAAGTCTAACCAGTCTTCTTGTCTTTTTAAGCGGTATTTTGGCATTGACGTGGGACTCGGTATTTATATACGCAATCGCAAACAAAATATAAGACGCAAACCCTACGAAGGACCCGACGGCGTTACCCACAACCGACGAAAAGCACATTGCCAAAACGCAAAAGAATAACAAAGCGAGTAAGCAAAGTAACATAAGCCTACTTAGGTAGGGCGTATCCCGATTAGAAAGCCAGTTAAAATAACGTTTGCCCCTATACCCACTTTGTTGAAGCACAAGCAAAAATTTCAGTGACGAAAAATACAGTATCACTGAATTACCAAGGCTAATAATCAAAACTATCAACCAACTTTTTTCAAATAATTGTGCAAAACTAATGGCTTCGGTTGGAAACATTGCTATTTTGAGAGCAAAAACTCTCTGACCTCCACGTTGAATTTTATAGGGCTATCTATAAAGCAAAAATGCCCTGCCCCTTTTAGAAAAATAACCTTACTGTTTTTTATGCCCTTGTTTAGTTTTTTTGCCATATACGGCGGTGTTTCAGTATCCCTATCCCCAAAAACGATAAGGGTTTGCGTTCTGATTTTTGGCAAAAGAGAATCTAAATGCTCACCTACAATCTTGCAAAAACTACCTTTCATCATCTCGTCTAACGCAAGATAGTCCTTTGAATAAAACCCTTTCAGTTTTTCCTTTGGCAAAACCCGTTTAAGCGTAAAAAACGCAATCTTTTTTATAAAATACTTTACCTTTCGCTTTGGTTTAATACCCGCCGCCCCCGTAAGCACCATCTTAGAAAATAAATCGGGATAGGTTGCCGAAAGTTTTATGGCGATACGCCCGCCGAAAGAGTGTGCTATAACACACGGCTGTATTAATCCCTCTTTGTCGATATACTCTTTCACCTCACGACAATAGTCGGATAGCGAATAGGGGTACTGCATACCCTTGTTTTCGCCAAACCCTTTAAGGTCTATGGCGTGGATATTGAAGTACTTGCTAAAAAACGGGTATTGATATGAAAAACTTTTTTTATCCGCAAGATAGCCGTGTAAAAACAACAAATGCGGTTTATCCTTAGTAATCGGTCGATTAACTAAGTCTTTAATTTTTATAACTCCTTTTGCATTACCAAGGCGTTTTCACCGTCGGGGTAATACTTTTTACGCACCGAAAGATGCTTAAAACCAAACTTTTTATATAAATTTATAGCGTTTAAATTGCTTTCTCTTACTTCAAGAAAGACTTTTTCTACGCCACGATTTTTACACTCTAAAAACGCACTCTCTAAAAGTGCCGTGCCTACGCCTTGTGACCTTAACACGTCTTTTACGAACACCGTTTCCAAATCGGCTTCGGGTGGCAGAGCGGAAAGCAGTACGTAACCGCTTACCCCTTCGTTATGCACGGATAAAAACCCAAACGCCCGACCCGTATCAAACGCAGATTTTAACATGTTCTCCTTCCATCCGTCCTTAAAACTGCCACTTTGCAATTCTACAACCGATTTTATATCTTGAACGGTAAACTCTCTTATAGTCATCGCCCTTCTTCCGCCTGACTTTTTCTTATGTACAAGGGAACGATTTCGTCAAGGTTAAACGTTGCCATATCCGACTGCCTTTCCACAGCCCTTTTAAGCCCGTCTGCAACGCTTACCACTTCCACGTCCAAATCGCTAATCTTCTCAAAGGACACGAGTGTATATGTTTTAGAAAGGTCCTTAACCACACTCTTATCCACGAACGAGGGCGGGTAGGAATTTTCAAGGTCGGTATAGCCCGAAACGTAACAACTTCCGTGCTTAGCGTCAATGACCGCCAAAACGTTACCGCTCGGTTTATTATATGCCAAGGTATCGAACGAAGTTATTGATAAGCAAGGTTTTCCGTACGCAAAGCACATCGCCTTTATCGTAGCAACGCCTATTCTTATGCCCGTAAAAGAGCCTGCACCCACCACTACGGCAAAAAAATCAATGTCGTTTAGGTCCACGTTTGATGAAGATATTATGTCTTCAACCCGACACATAATTTGGGTGGAATGGTTAACCCCGCAATCGGGGTCAAAATACAAACTGTCCTTGCCGTCTTTGGACAAAAGCACGGTTAAATTCCTTCCACAAGTATCTATTGCAAGATAGTTCATAAAATAATCTTCCTTTCGTTAACCGAAGTTTTTTGTATGGTTACCCTTTTACAGTTTTCTGGCAATGCGTCCTCAATGTTTTCAGACCACTCTATAATACAGATATTATCACCGTTAAAGTAATCGGTAAGACCAAGCCTTTCAGCGTCTTCCCCGCACGATAACCTATAACAGTCGTAATGATAAATAAAATCGCCGTAAACGTTTAGGTATGCGTAAGTAGGGCTGGTAACCCCGTCCAAATCAAAGTGTTTGCACACCCCTTTTACAAAGACGGTCTTGCCCGCACCCATATCACCGCTCAAAAGCACCACGTCCCCCTTTTTTAGGGTCTTGGCAAACTCCTTGGCTATGTTTTCAGTTTGATTAGCACTCTTTGATAAGTATTCCATAAACTACCTAATATTTATTCGTTCAAATACGTAAGATATACGCTTATATAGCAGCAAAGTTAAAAGGCTTACGGATACGGACTTGATGACGTTAAACGCAACTATAAGCCAAAACGCAGGTGCAAAAGCCTCTGCCATGCCGTATAGCGGAAAGGTTATAAACCTATTGACCAAAAGTGCCGTAACCGTTTGCAATACGCACGCAACGAAAAGGGATAGAACGACCGATTTTATGCCCTTGTATTTAAGATATACTATCGACGGTGGGATAACGTAAACTAATATAACGAAGGCGTTTGCAATCTGCCCTACGCCAAACGTACTACTGCCTATCAAACACAAAAGTTCCTTTATTATCCCTACGAACAACGCCGCAAGCGGACCGTACATAAACCCCGCAAGCATTATAAACACGTTTGAAAAGTCCAGTTTCAAAAAGAACACCGCAGAGGTTGGAAAAACCGAAAATTCCAAAAACGATACGCCGTAACTTAATGCGGCGAAAATCGCCATACCCGCCATTGCCCGCGTGGAAAATACCGACGAACGAACGCCACTACTTTTTTTACCGTCATCTTTCCTATCAACAACGGTCTCTACGTCAATTATCTTGTTGCCTTCTTCTTTCATAAAAAACGCCCCTATGATTTATCGGGGCGTAAAAAATCTAACGACTTAAAATATCTAAGCAATCAATTTCATCTTTTCCTATCCGGACTTTACCGTCGGTTTCGGAATCTCACCGAATCTTGCCGAAAAAACGGCTCGCAGACTATACTGCCGGTGGGGAATTTCACCCCGCCCCAAAGATTTATATTTTTATTTTAATACCCTTTACTTTTTTTGTAAAGCATTTAGCAACCTTTTACGCCTATTGCTTTAATAAATTTTCCTCTTTTTCGGTTTTGCCTTCCTCGTTCGCCTTAACTTCGTCCGTCTTAGGTGTAGAATCTTTAACTTCCTCTTGCGGTTTATCAACACTCTCTACCTTTTCGGGTTCGGGCAAAACGACTTTGGTTTCTTGGTTAATTTCCTCTTCCTTCTTTGCAAAAAGGTTGTTTACGTAACTTGCGTCTCCGCCGTTTTCCTGTTTAATAAGCGACTTAACAAGCCTTTCAACCTCAAAAAGCCTACCCTTAAAAAGGTTGCCCGTAGAATCTATCGCATACGCACGGATTTGCCCGACCACCTTAACGCCTTTTTTGTTTAAGACGAAGAGTTTTTTAAGTTCGGCTTCTTCTAACCTAAGCGTTACTACGCTTCTTTGTTCCATTACTATTTTCTCACCGATAGCCACACCTTTCTTAGAATTATATAAGGGTGTAAGATTAAAACTAACCTTGCCGTTTTTAACGCCCAACTCAACCAAACTTACGTCGTTTACAGACTTGTTTCCGACTACAATTTTTGCAAAGACCTTTCTGCCTTCGTAATCCACGCCGTTAAGCCCCAAAAACTTGACCTTTTGCACCGCCAACTTTCTACGCATATCAAGTAAAAAGTAAAGCGTAGCGACAAGCCCTGCAACTACGAATATTCCTATTATAAGGGTTACAACCCCTGCGTTTTCGTTCAAAAATGCCATAAAAAACCTCCTACTTAAAAAATATTCTTTCAAAAAATGTGATTAATCTACAAATACTTTCAGTTTTTAACCTTGCTTTTAACTTATAATTAGCCCAAAAGGTGAATATATGAATCATATAACTTCTGCATTTTTTGGGTTTATTTTTACGCTGATACTATTCTTTCTATGTCTATTTTGCGTGATAGGTTTTAAGTTGGTCGTATCCTATCTTAAAAGCCTTATTAAAACAGATAAACCTTCCCCCAAACGACAAAAGGCGACTGCTCCAAAAAAACCGACTAACCCCAAAAACACGCAAACTTCCAAAAGTATTGAAATTAACCCTGACGAAATCGATAGAATATACGTCAGAAAATCCTCTTAAAACTTGGTTACGTTTTTGCCGTCGTCCCAAAGGCTTTCAAGGTGATAGAAAAGCCTCGATTCGTCGTTAAAGATATGCACGACTACGTCGCCGTAATCAAGCACTGCCCATCTACCCTCTTTAACGCCTTCACGACGGATAGGTGCAAAACCTTCCTTGTCAAGTTCTTCTTCAAGCAGTTCGATTAACGCCCTCGTATGAGTCATCGACCTACCGCCGGCTATAACGAAAAAGTCGGTAACTTCGGTCTTGCCCGTAACGTCAATACTTACGATGTCTTCTGCTTTATGATTATCTAAAATCTTGCAAATTTTTTGACTAAAAGTTTTTGAATCCATTTTAATTCCTTCCATAATTTATTTTTTACAATAATAGTCGTACGCATCAAGCGTGGACTTATATATATAACTTTTCTTGTTCAAAAGGTGAATTACTTCCTCTTTCAAGCACTCGGTAAAGCACTTTTCAAAATCCTCCTTTTCATAAAGGCTTCTAAGGTACTCTACCCCTTCGTAATCCCTATCTTCTTCAATCATATCCGCAACGAATATAAGTTTTGCTAAAACGCTCATATTCGGCTTACCCGACGTATGGAATCTTATTGCGTCTATAATATCTTCGTCCGTAATCCCCATCACCTTTTCCGCGACGAAAGCCCCTAAGAAAGCGTGCTCAACGGGTTTGGGAACGTCTATCGGCATAGAAAAATCCTTAAACACATCTTTATCAAGGTACTTTGCAACGTCGTGCAAGGTGGCGGCGATTCTAACCTTTTCCTCGTCAAGAGACAGTTCTTTTACCTTTTGCAAAGCGGTTATAACCACGTTCGCCGTGTGCCTAAGCCGTTTGGGTGGCAACACACCTTTAACGTACTCGGTATATCTATCACCCGTATAAAGGGCGTTCGCCTTGATATATTCTTCTACCCCCGTAGGCACTAAACCTATAAGCGGCAAAGAAAACGCCGAATACACCCTTATCTTTGTTGACGAAAAGGATTTGCCGACGTAGTTTATCTTAACGAAGGACTTTCCCCACTCACTTAAAAAATACTCTTTTTCCCTTGAATAATCGTTGAAATAGTCCTCTCTACCAAAGGTTGCGACCGTGCAAGCGGACAAGATTTTTTCAGGGTGCTTCCACGTCTTAAAGTCGTTAAGCATATCCCCACCGACTATAAAATAAAGTTCGGCATCGGGGTAAACGCCCCTAAAATATTCCATAGTAAGATAGGTATAACTTTTGCCTTGTTTTACCACCTCGTAATCGGAAATTTCGACCTCGGGAATATTTGAAAAGGCGATTTTAAGCATCGCAATTCTATGGTTTGCGGGGGCGGGCACGACCGACTTGTGTGGCGGAATAAAGGTGGGCATAATTATAATTTTATCAAGCCCCAGCTCTTTTACCGCTATCTCGGCAAGCCTTACGTGTTCGATATGTACGGGGTTAAACGTCCCCCCAAAAACCGCGATTTTTCTCATACTCGTATTATTGCACATTTTTAAAATAAAATCAATAGTTTTTTTCGTATGATTTTTTTACTTTTTGTCAATAATCTTAAAAAAGGAAATCGCTATGAAAAAACTTTACCTAAAATCTTTATTTAACGCAATCTTATCCGTCTTTATTTGCCTATTCTTTTTCACGGTTATTTTTATATACTTTACACCCAAAAAAATAGCACTTTGCATATCCGTAACGCTATCACTACTGTCAGGATTAGCAATCTTTAAGCACGGATTAGAAAAGGAAAAGAAAATTTTTATAAAAAACGAGAGTTCAAAAACCGCACTAAAAGTAGGCACTAAACTGTGCTTTATGAAAAAAGAAGCCGTGCGTAACCTTTTTTATAAAGCCTTTGAAGCCCTTAATCTATCCCCCGAAAAAAAGGGATATAACATATACCTTAACCAAAGTGGCGAGACGTGTTTTTTTATATTTGGTTTTGACGGGCTTTCCAAGACGGACGTGGTCAAGGCGTTTAACCGACTTAGCGAAAAAGCAAACGCCGTAATTTATTGTTTTGAAGCCCCGCTTCCCGTTCAAGAGTTTGCAAAACGGTTTAAGGGCAGAATAAAAATACAAGATTATTTAGAAGTTTATAATCTGCTAAGCCGTGCAAACTTATTAGTGGATACGTCTGATATAGACGTGGAATTTATCGACCAAAAAAAGGCAAAACTTTCACAGTTTTTGGATAGAAAAAAAGCCGTAAAGTTCCTTGCCCTCGGCGGATTCTTTATGGCTTTAAGTCTATTCGTACCACTTAAACTTTACTATCTTATAAGCGGTAGTGCTTTGGTTATCTTTGCCGTTTGCGTTATGCTGTTCGTTAAAAAACAACCCGATTAAAACTCAATGTGCGTAACCTTGTCGCTTTTACTCTTGCGGTAAAAAACGAGTTTTCTACCCGTAGCACAAACAAATTCTGCTTTTAGAAGTTCAGCGATTTCAAACCCCGCTTCTTTCGGTTCAAGCCCAGAATTTTCCAAGACGGTCACCTTAATAAGTTCTCTTTTTTCTATCGCCTTATCAAGACTTTCGATAAGGCTTTCGTTTACGCCTAATTTCCCGACCTGCGTAATCGGTTCAATATTCGATGCGTAAGACCTTAAATTACTTCTCTGTTTTGAAGTCAACATGTTCTACC
Organism: Clostridiales bacterium; assembly: GCA_015069505.1. GTDB lineage: Bacteria > Bacillota > Clostridia > Christensenellales > Borkfalkiaceae > UBA1259. Next base: position 49,624 of record SVIL01000001.1, on the reverse strand, counting down.
CCCCCTAATCTACAAATTCAAATTCTTCGTCGCCGATAATAATGGTGGACTTATCCGTAGCACCCATCTTTCTAAGTTCGTCGATAATCCCCCTGTCACGCAAGACCTTGTGCATGTATGCAAGCGAATCCATATCGTCAAGCACGACGTTACGTTTAAGCACGTCGATAAGGCTACCCACAAGCACGTAGGTTTCGCCTTCCTTAAAGATTTCATAACCGAGTTTTTCAGGTTTAACGTACTTAAATTCCTCAAACTCTAACGGCTTAACGGGTGGAAGTTTATCAAGTACCTTCATAACTTCTTCTTTAAGTTTGTCCGTACCCTCGCCCGTTATTGCACTGATTTTTACTATCTTGTGTTTTCTGCCTATCTTTTCCTTTAACTTAACTAAGTTTTCTTCCGCCCCGTAGATATCACACTTATTAGCCACGATAATCTGCTTTAACTTAGCAAGAAGCGGACTGTACTTTTTAAGTTCTTCGTTTATTTTAAGATAATCGTCGTAAGGGTCCCTGCCCTCTACGCCCGAAACGTCTATGACGTGAACTAACATCCTAGTCCTTTCAATATGCCTTAAAAACTCAATGCCAAGTCCCGCACCGTCGGACGCACCCTCAATAAGCCCGGGGATATCCGCAATGGTAAACTGCTTGTCGTAAGTTTGGCAAACGCCAAGGTTTGGCGACAAGGTCGTAAAATGATAGTTTGCAATCTTTGGTCTTGCCTTGGTTATCTTTGAAAGAAGAGTGGACTTACCCACGTTTGGAAATCCTACAAGCCCTACGTCCGCAATGGTTTTAAGTTCTAAAAGCACCTTTTTCGCCTCGGTCTTTTCACCCGTTTGTGAAAAGTGTGGGGCGTGCCTACGTGACGACGTAAACCTTGCGTTACCCTTTCCACCGTCACCGCCCGTCAAGACGGTAACCGTTTGACCTTCGCTAAACATATCGGCGATAATTCCGCCCGACTCTTTATCCCTAACGATAGTGCCGAGCGGTACTTTTAAGACGATATCTTTGCCCGATTTACCAAAACAGTTTTTCGGCTCACCGTTACCACCGTTTTCTGCAACGTACTTAGTCTTATAGTAATAGTCCGCAAGGCTTGACAAGTGCCTGTCCGCAACGAAGATTACGTCTCCGCCCTTTCCACCGTCACCGCCGTCGGGGCCACCCGATACTTTACCCTTATAATGTATAAAAGAGGTTATTCCGTTTCCGCCGTCACCTGCTTTTATAGTTATCAACGCTCTGTCTATAAACATACTTCACCTTTTTATTAATTTTGAACAATATTCTTTAACGGGGCAATTTTCACAATCGGGTTTTCTTGCACTGCAAAAACTTCTGCCAAGGTATATAAGATAATGATGTGCCCTTGACCAGTCCGACCTATCAAGAATTTCCATAAGCCCCTTTTCGGTATTTAATTCGTTTTCCGCACTCGTTAGCCCTATGCGATTTGCGACCCTGAACACGTGGGTATCGACCGCAATGGCATCACCGCCGAAAGCCACGCTATAAACCACGTTTGCGGTTTTTCTGCCTACCCCCGCAAGCGAACGCAAGTCCTCTAACGTACAAGGTACTTCGCCGTTAAACTTATCAATAATATCCTTACAAGCGGAAAGTATGTGCTTTGCCTTAGACTTATATAACCCGCAAGAAAATATATAAGATTCAAGTTCTCGTTCAGTTAGCGTAACCAACTTTTCGGGCGTATTGTAATTTTCAAACAAAACCGCAGTAACTTTATTCACACGCTCGTCCGTGCATTGTGCGGAAAGAATAACCGCAATAAGCAGTTCAAATGGTGTGGAAAATTTTAGGGCGGGCTTGTCCGTAAAACGCTTGGATAATATCTCTACTATCCTTTTTGCCATTTTCTTGGTCATATAACCCCTTAATCTCCATATTTAAGGTATTTACTCGGTTATTTTACCACAACCAAGACGGTTTTTACAAGCGTTTTAACCACCAAAAAAGTTAAAGGGGTTTCACCACCCGTTTCCCCGCACGATCGTTTACCTTAAACACGCCCGCAAAACTACCGTACTTTAAGACCGCAAGTGCCTTTTTAACCGTGTACAGTGCGGGTGACGGCACTTTTACCGAAAGTCCGCAACCTATCCCCGCCTCTTTTGGGGTGTTTACTATTGAATTCAATATCCCGTGTGCGGATAAGAATTTTGAAAACTTAACCGAGTGTTCCCTCGACCGAAAACTTACGATAACGTATTCCATAACCTTTTCCTCCTTTGCAAATAAGCCGTACTGCCCGTTTTTTAGGTCTTTGTTCTATTTGCCCCGTTCGACCTATATAATAATAGTAACTACTATTATCTTATTATACTTAGGTAACTTTTGTTACGCAAAAATTAAGGAGTGATATGATTTATTTTGACAACGCCGCGACAGGTGGGTTTAAGCCACAAGCAGTTTACGATTCGGTCAACACCGTCACCAAATTTTTATCCGCAAACCCCGGTAGAAGCGGGCATAGGCTTTCAGTTGCGGGTGCTAATATAATATCCGAGTGCCGTAACTTTTTTGCTGAAAATTTTGGAACGGTTTCCGAAAAGGTAATCTTTACCAAAAATTGCACCGAAGCCCTTAACACCGCAATCTTTGGGCTTTATAAGACGGGCGGAAAAATTATCACCACCGTCTATGAACACAACTCGGTTTTGCGACCGCTTAAAGCCTTGGAAAAAGCGGGCATATGTACCCTTTCTATCGTCAAGCCCGAAAACGTGGATATCGTGACCGCCATAAAAAACGCCTTAACGAAGGACGTTTGCCTTATAGTAACCACCGCCGTATCAAACGTTACAGGTGAAATTTTGCCCGTAAACGATATAGGCAAACTCGCCAAAAAGTTTAATATCCCATACGTAGTTGACGGGGCACAAGCGGGCGGACATATCCCACTTAACCTTAAATCGGACAACGTTTCCGCTTTGTGCTTAGCAGGGCATAAAGGGCTTTACGGTGTAATGGGTAGCGGTGTGCTTATCATAGACGAATCAACGAACGTAAGACCGCTGATATACGGCGGAACGGGCAGTGAATCCTTTAACCTTGACCAGCCCGACTGTTATCCCGAAAGATTAGAGAGTGGAACACTTAACCTGCCCGCAATAGCGGGGCTTAACGAAGGGGTTAGGTACGCCTATAAGAATATGGATAACTTTGGCAACCACCTTGAGGATAGAACCAAAACTTTAATCAACGCACTCTCTACCGTAAAAAATGCGGTGTGCTATTCAAAAGCAAACCGCATAGGTATAGTTTCGTTTAAGTTAGATAATATGCCGTCCGTCGAAGTTGCGGATATACTTAACCAAAACTACGACGTAGCGGTACGCCCCGGGTTACATTGTGCCCCGCTTATACACAAGTTTTTAGGCACGGATAATGCGGGTCTTGTTAGGGTTTCCCTATCCGCACAGAACAGTGCAAGGGAATTATCTTACTTTATAGACGCAATAAAAAATATTTCATCTCTCTAAATTTTTTTAAGTTCTACAACTAATTTTTTTAGTATGTTTTGCTTTTTTTCGTCAAGCATCGGGGAAAGCACGGCGGCAAAATTATCAATATCCGCATTAGTCAACGTGCCGTTTCTCTTACCCTTTTGGGCTTCCTTGTATATGGCTAACAACAACTCGTTTTGCGACTTGCCGTCAAAATTCGATGCGATTTTGGTCACTACGTCCTCAAACCCACTTTTAGGGTTATCGTCCTTTTGTTGTGAAGATGCGTACCGATTAAAGTCTTCCATAAAAACCTCCTAATAAAAAACTCTCAATTTTATTGTATGAAAGTCATATACTATAATGTTAGTGGGGTGAGTATGGAATTATTACAATTTATTTTGTCCTTTTTCTTAAAAGAGTTCGGACTTTCAAACTTAGAGCCTATTATCGACGGGCTTAAAAACAATTCGCTCGACTTAAAGTCAATACTATCAACGCTTACGCCCGAAATGCTATCACCTATTCTCAACGGGCTTTTTAAAAAACAAGACCCTTCGCCTAACGAAGGGTCTAAGGGCGTTAGCCCGATTATTAGTTTTGCCGATAAACAAATCGTAGATACGTTAAACGCTTATTTTGCAAATTAGCCTTGCAAAATAGCGATCGCCCTTTGAATAGCCGAGTCGTAGTCTATCGTTTGGTTTTCCGTCTTGGCGGATATGCCCCTACCGTTTATACAAGTAGTGCCGTCAGGTTGATAAACCAAGGCGGTAGTGAGTTTTAACGCTTCACCCGTCCAAAAGTTTTGATAGGTGGTTTGCATTATCCCTTTCCCGTAAGTCCTCGCTTCGCCGTCCGTTATAGGCACGACGAGGTTATCTATGCTAAACGCCTTGCCGTAATAGAGCATCGCACCTATCAAGCACTCTGACGCAGATGCGGTGTTTTGGTTTGCAAGCACGGTTATCTTTTGAATTTCACGGTTAAAGTTGTCCCCCGCACTCTTAAAATATTCTTTTTTTCCTTTTTTGTCCTCAGCGACTGCAATCACGGGTTTTCCTTCCCCGTCTTGATAGGTTAAGTATGATGTGACTTCGGATAAAACGGTCATATACCCACCGCCGTTATCACAAAGGTCTAAGATAAGTTTAGTCCTACCCCTCTGTTTCATATAATCCATCGCAAGCCCTACTTGGCTACCCGCACCGCCTTCAAAAGAAACTAATTTTAGGTACGCCGTGTCGTTATCGAACCTATTGTCGCCCTCGTCGTACTCCGTTTTGACAAGCGGGGCGTTCCCTTCCGATTCAAACTTTAAGGTCTTTTCACTATCCAGGTAATAAACGTAACTTTGAACGTACACTTTTTTTGCCGTGGTAAACTCTAACTCCGTCCCGCCACGCTCTACGAAAAGGGTAAACGTTTCGCCCTCTACTCTGTTCTCTAAAAAATCTTTCATCTTGTCTTTGGTGGTAAACTCTGTCGTCTGACCATCCACGACCCCTCTTTTTAGCACGTCGCCACTTCTTAAACCGCTCTTTTCCGCAGGGGAATTAAGGCTAACCCTAAAAACGGTGGTGGTATCGTCCGCATTGAGAAAGGATAGACCCGTACCGAAAGCGTTGCCCTTGCCCGTGCTTACCACGTCGGCGTATTCCTCGGACGTGTAATACCCCGAATACTTATCTAACAACTGCTTAACGAGAGCGTTGGCGTATTCTTCGGTGGTAAAGCCCTTTATCACCCCTTCGCCCTCGTCATAATAATATTCGTCCTCGATAAGGTTTATAATCCACGCAAGGCTATCCGCCTTTTTGCCGTAAAGCAAACGCCCAACGAAAAACCCGCAAAAAAAGCAAAGCACCACTATCCCCACAAGGCATAGTGATACTATAACTTTGAATTTTTTGTCTGAAATTTTCTTTTTATTTTCCAACTTGGACACCTAAGCCCCCTACTTTATAAGTTTTGAAAGAATTGTTATAAGCCTAAACGTAACCGCATCTGAAAACTTTCTGACGTTAAGCCCCGTCATTTTCTCAATTTTATCTAATCTATACATAAGCGTATTGCGGTGCAAGTATAAATTCCTTGACGTTTCGCTGACGTTAAGACTGTTTTCCAAAAATTCCTCGGCAGTGTTTATCATTTCCTCGTCTTCAAAAATCTCTTTGGCGTTTGCGTCCATTAAAATCTCTAAATACTCGTTAAGTTTAAACTTTGGCAAGTCCTCAATCATTTTTATAAGCACGTATTCCTTAAAAGAATGAACTTCCCCCTTTGCACCAAGTCCCACGCTCATCCTGTTAGCGGTATTTGCCTGTGCAAAAGAAGAACTTAAATCGTAAACCGACTTGACCGTGCCACCGATTGAACCTTTTACACTATGCCCCGTTTCCTCTAACACCGATTGCACCAAAAAGTTTGCGTACTCGGTAAAAGAGTGGTACTCGTTGCTCGCCTCGTCAATAAACTTGATAAACGCACATTGAGAGTCGTCGAGTTTTATAACCATATCCGCCTTGCCGTTACTGTACGCCTTGATAACGCTGATGACTTCGTCAACGTTACCGCTATCGCCCGTTACAAGCATAACGCAACTTGGGATATCGGGTATAGAAAACTTGCCCACGTATTTGCGTAGTTGCGAATAATTAAGCTCCCCAAAAAGAATAGCCTTAAAAAACCCTTCCTTTGTTAAATCGGGGTCTTTAAGAAAATGGTTCTCAGCGAGTTCAGATATAAGAACTGCGTAAGTTTTGTCGGTATCTTGGCAACCCTTTATGCAACCGATAAACCCCTTGTTTTTATGGTTTAACGTAAAAAGCGTGAGGTCGGCGTCTTTGTCGCAAACTACCCCTTTAATATCTGGGTTTATCTTTTTTGCCACGTCAAGGCTACCGATAATGAAGTCACCGTTTGTATCGTAAACGCTAAGTTCAATGCCCGTTTTCTCTTTTATAAACTTAATAAACAACTTAAAATCTAAATCCATTTTGTCACCTAAATTCAAGTATATCCTAAAACGAACAAAATTTCAAGACAATTTGTCAAAATTACCCAAAAAAACTTGTTATCGCCTATCAATAGCCCGTATCCGCACTCTAAAAACCGAAGACAACGCTCAGCCATACAAAAAAGACCTTACCTTTCGGTAAAGTCTTTCTTTTGTTAGTTTAATTATTCAGCGTCCTTTTCAACAACTTCTTCAGCAGGTGCTTCTTCGGTTGCAGGTGCTTCTTCAACGGGGGCTTCTTCTTGAACTTTCTTAGACTTTTTCATCTTCTTTTCAAGTGCAGCCGCTGCTTTTGCTTCTTCTTCAGCAAGTCTTGCTGCTTCTTCAGCTGCCTTTCTTGCGTCTTCTTCTTCACGTTTTGCTTGTAATTCTTCAATTACAGCCTTGTTGTCCTTGTCACGTGCAAGAATAGTGATTTCAGTATTCTTGTCGAACAAGTGGCAGTGAATAATATCAAGAGCAACTTTAACGGTATCGCCAGCCTTCGTCGTTGAACGAGAGTCAACCTTTGCGGTCAAGTTACTTACGTCGTCAACGATTGACTTAATGGTGTCAGCGTCTTCAGTTTCTTCTGAACGGGTCTTGCAGTAAAGCAAGGTTTCAGAACCGAGTGCTTCAACAACGTCAACTTTAACTTCAATAATAGGATTACCGCTTTCTTTAATCATCCTTTCGTCGTCGTGGATGTCTTCAGGTCTAATACCGAACACGATTTCTCTATCGGTGTTAAGATATTTGTCAAGGTTACAGATGAGTTCAACCTTTTCTTTGGGAAGTTCAATCTTTTCAAGACCGAATTGAACGTAAACCTTTGACTTGGTACCTACGAGTTTACCGGTAAAGAAGTTCATTTGAGGCGTTCCGATGAAGCCTGCAACGAATTGATTTACAGGATAGTCGTAAAGGTTGATAGGCGTATCAACTTGTTGCATAAAGCCGTCCTTCATAACTACGATACGAGTACCCATGGTCATTGCTTCGACTTGGTCGTGGGTAACGTAGATAAAGGTGGTTGCAAGTCTGTTGTGAAGTTTGGTGATTTCCGTCCTCATTTGTGAACGGAGTTTTGCGTCCAAGTTTGAAAGTGGTTCGTCAAGAAGGAATACCTTAGGTTCACGAACGATTGCACGACCTAAAGCAACACGTTGTCTTTGACCACCGGACAATGCCTTTGGTTTTCTTGACAAATACATTTCGATACCGAGAATCCTTGCGGCTTCTTTAACCCTTTGGTCGATTTGGGGTTTTGGCATCTTACGAAGTTTAAGACCGAACGCCATATTGTCGTAAACGGTCATGTGTGGATAAAGTGCATAGTTTTGGAAAACCATTGCGATATCTCTATCTTTCGGTGCTTTGTTGTTAACAAGGTTACCGTCAATGTAAAGTTCGCCGGCAGAGATTTCTTCCAAACCTGCGATCATACGAAGAGTGGTTGACTTACCGCAACCAGAAGGTCCTACGAATACGATAAATTCCTTGTCCTCAATATCAAGGTTAAAGTCGGTAACCGCGGTTACGCCTGACGGATAAACCTTGTAGATGTTTTTCAATTGTAAACTTGCCATAATTTTCCTCCTGCCCATCGTGGGCAATATTTCTTATATACTATTTTACAACTTTGACTATACTTTTACAATGGCATTTTTAACAATTTTTTATCCTTTTATTGTATAAAATGCACAAATTTTAATCTAGTTCGTCAAGAGACAGTTCAAACGCAGGCACTATTTCTTTAATATAGTATCCAACCGCTTGCATCGGGCAAGCCTTTAACTCTCTAAGTATGTTCGCCCCCGCCTTTTTGAATTCTGAATTCCCCGCCTTAGTTTCCTCGACGCATTTTAGGTACGCACTAATCCTATCGGCGTATTTAACCACCTGATACTCTTTGGAATTTTCGTCGTGAAGTATGTACTTTGCGTACTCGTCTTGCATAAAATCGGGCAACATTTTAAGTAGCCTTTCGCAAGCGTTTTTCTCTAAGTCCTTGTACGCAGAACTGATTTCCGGATTAAAATATTTTATGGGCGTGGGCAAGTCCCCCGTTATGACCTCACCAACTTCGTGATACTGGCTTAAAAGCACGGTTTTAGTAACGTCAATATCCCCGCCGAACTTTTTATTCTCAATAACCGCAAGAGCGTGGGCGATTACCGCAACTTGCTGGCTGTGTTCCATAATGTTTTCTTCTCTAACCGACCTCATTAGCGACCAACGCTTGATGAACTTCATCCTATCGATAAACGCAAAAAATTTATACATAAATATATACCTCTATATAGTTTTCATTACTTTCCCTTTCACAGGCAAACCACGCTTTTTTTTCACGAAGTTTTTTTATTGTAACACATAAAATTGCTTGACGCAATACTTTTTTAGTGATATTATTACCTTATCAAAATTAAATATTCGCTATGGGTGCCATATCGGCTGAGATTATACCATTTGAATCCGCAAGATAATGCTTGAAGGAAATGCTAAAATATTAGGTCTTTATTCCGCACCCTTCGTTGGGTGCGTTTTTTTACTTTGTAGCGAATAAAGGAGGTTTTATGTTTTTCAATTTACTCTCGTCCGAACCCGTTTTTCTTTCGGACGTCGTTGAACCCTATGCAATATGGGGAACGGTCGGAATCGTAGCCGCACTAATCGTTTCTTGGCTAATAGTTTTCTTTGTCAAGAGAGATATTTGTGGAAAAGTTGCTAAAAATATGCTTATCGGCTTTATTTTTTACGCTTTGGCTCTAGGGATCTTCTTGCTCGTCTTAGAAATACTTAAGAAGTATGACTCTTGGTATTTAGAAGACAACTGGGTAAGCAAGGATATTATTACGCACGTTTTCCTTCCGTTACTTATAACGACCGTAATTGCGTTAGGCTCGGCAATCACCATTTTCATCCTTTCCAAAAAGAAACCCGAAACCCTTAAATTAGTTGCTATTATTTTGGGTGGCGTTATCTTCGTTGGTATAATAGTAAGCGTAGTTATGATATACAAATTCTACGCAAACAACATCGTCGGCGACGGGTATTATACGGACGAGGAATACGGTAACCTTAACAACGTTGCACTTTATATAAGCACGGCACTTTTAGTCGTAGGTGCGGTTTTTGCGGGCTTCATCTTGGGCAAAAACGATAAAAAGATGTTTGATACGAAATGTATTGCTACCGCAGGTGTATGCGTTGCTCTCTCTTTTGCACTTTCTTACGTTAAGATTTTTGAACTTCCATACGGCGGTTCGATAACCCTGTTCTCTATGTTCCCCGTAATGCTTTTTGCTTACGTTTACGGTATTAAAAAAGGCTTGGTCGTAGGGCTATTGTACGGAATGCTTCAAGCCATACAAGACCCGTTTATCGTACACCCCGCTCAGTTCTTGTTAGACTATCCGATAGCCTTTGCAATGCTTGGTTTTGCAGGGTGTTTGTCAGGCTTTAACTTCCTAAAAGATAAACCCCGTCTTAAATTTACCCTTTCGGCAGCCATTGCAGGTGTATTGAGATGGGTATGCCACGTATTCTCGGGCGTGTTTGCTTTCGGTGCTTACGCCTTAGACGCAATTGACAAAAGCGAAGGTATCTTCTCGGTTTTAGCACCTGCGGCTACGCCTACGGCAAACTTCTGGCTTTACAGCACGATATATAACGGTTACGTTTTCGTTGACTTAATTTTAGTAATAGCCGTTGGTTTGGCATTGTTCTCTTCAAAAGGGTTTACTCGCCAAGTTGAAATGTTAAACCCAGAAGCCTAACCTATTCTACCGTAATAGTAACATCTTGTTTTGACATACGCTTGTCAATATAATAAAATATTTTACCGCAAGGCAATTTGTTTGCCTTGCGGTTTTATTTAGATTAAAAATTAATCAATATATACTCTCGCTTTTAAAAGTTTTAACTTGACTATTGATGTTTATTGTGTTATCATAACCATAGATATTTCAATTATCAAGAAAGGACTTCTAAAATGAAAGTGGCTATTTTCACGGACTCTTTTCCGCCAAGCAAAGGCGGAACGGAAAACGCCGTAATGCGATACGCAACCGCACTCGCTAAAAATCACGAAGTTGCGGTATTCGCACCCAAAAATATTAAAAAAATGGATACGACTAATCTTCCTTTCAAGGTTTATCGTTCTTTAAGCATAAAAGTCACCACCAACGATTACTGGGCGATGCCAAAAATCAGTTGCAAGATGAAACGCCAACTTAAAGAATTTGCACCCGACATAATCCATACCCAAACTTTGGGGATGATGGCGGACTATGCAAACGCCTATGGAAGAAAGAACGGTATCCCCGTGGTTTGCACCGCTCACACTAAGTATAGATATTGCTATCAAACGTATTTGAAAATCCCGTTCATAGTAAATATGATTATCAAACGAATCATAAAGCGTGCCCAAAAAGCCGATTACATATGTGCGGTTTCAAACTCAATGGCGGACGAACTTTTCTCTTACGGCTTGAAAGACAAAGAGGTTTTCGTAATTAAAAACGGGCATAACCGAAGAGAAGTCTTGCCCGAAAGGATATATAATTTAGACGAACCCTTCCATATGATTTACGCAGGGCTTATAGTTGACTTTAAGAACGTTGCAACTTCGCTTAAAGCCCTAAAAATCCTAAAAGAAAAGCGTTCGGATTTCCTTTTCTATATGATAGGCAACGGCCCGCATTACAACAAGTTTAAGCGTATGGTCAAAAAGTTTGGGCTTTCTGACAACGTAAAAATGCTACATTACATAAGCGATAGGGACTTGCTTGACGAATACTATCTAAAATCCGACCTAATGCTATTCCCTTCCGTTTTCGACACGGACGGACTTGTTCTTTTAGAAGCGGCGGAATTAGGAACGCCCGCACTCGTCATCAAAGGCTCGGGTGCAAGCGAAAGGTTTACGGATAATTATACTGCGTTTACCGAAGAAAACGACCCCGAAAAACTCGCTAACAGAATTGACGAACTTATGAATAACCGAACTCTTGTAAAAGAAGTCGGGCAGAGGGCGGACAGTTGCTTTACCTCGTGGGATGAAACCGCAAAGAATTACGAAAAATTATATGCGGATATATTAGATAAAAAATTTAGTTAAAAAAACCTTGTACCAAAATTTTGGTGCAAGGTTTTTTATACTTTCGCAAATCAAACAACTATTAAATATATCGTCAAGAACATTATCGCTAACGTCGCGGCAGGAAGTAGCGTAAATATCACGTAAAACACTATTTGCCCTTTCGTAACCGCGTTTGACTTTAATTTTACAAGGCTTACGATTAACCCGATTAAGGATATAAGCGTAGGCACGCAATATGCAAATCCGCCGTATATCAATATCACGATAACAAGCAAAGCATTCCACCCGCTATCAGGATGTTCCATAAATACCGACCCACAATAAATTGCCAAGCCAATGGTTATCAATAGATACAATATAACAAGTGCAATCTTTAATCCTTTGCCACCCTTTTTCGTTTGATTAGAAACTTCATTATAATTATCGCTCATAAAATCCCCCCTTTATACTATGAATTTTCCGCCAAAAACTTTTCTGTGATTTTAACTGCGATTTGGCACATTTCCGAACACGGGCGTTTTTTATAATATTCCGCCGTCCTCTCCGACGGTACGGGCGACTTATCCGCCCCGTCAACGCCGCCTAACAGTTCCCCACAAATAATACTGCCCGTGATTTTCTTAAACTCATCACACGCTTGTTGGATAATAGAATATATTTTAAGTTTATCCTTTCCGTCCGAAAGTTTTAAGCCAAGCACCATACACATACCGCTAACAGCCCCACAGGTAAGCCTTTGCCTACCCAAGCCACCGCCGAAAGGTATAGAACTTTTTTTAAGCACGTCCTCAGAAACGTCCAAGATATCCTTAAAAGCAAGCACTACCGCTTGACTGCAATTTAATCCATCAGCAAAAAGATTTTTGGCAAGTTCCACTCTGTCCATTAGTATTCTCCTTTTTAATCATTATATCATCTATTATAACCCTTGACAATACGTTTTTTAAAAAAACCTGCTTAACCCAAAAAACGCCTTAAAAATTCAAAAAGCAATAAACACCGTTTACTGCGGACTGCACGACTTTGCACTACCTACTTGACGGGCTAGTGCTCCGTCGCGTTAGCAGAGGAGAAGGAAGCAGGTCGATAGAACTTTTTTAAATATCACGAAAAGCCCGTTTAAAATTCAAAAAGCAATAAACACCGTTTACTGCTTCCTGAATAATATATGATAAGGGGGAAAATGATGAGCGAATTTCATTGCCAAAAGATTTCCTTTGACGAGTATAATATTACAACTTTCGACAAAATTAGTAAAGCGTTTTACACCCCTTTTTTAAAAGTTTTTGAAAAATTTTAACAAACTTTTACCTTTATATGGTATTTTTTGTTACAAATTAACATTAATTGTTAAAAAGTTGAAAAATAAAGGTAAACTAAAAGCGTACCGCCGTTTTTGCGATACGCTTTTTTATTGCTATTTTTTTAGTACTACGTTTCCAAGACAAGCAGCCCCTGCCAAGATTGACAAAATTCCGCCGATTATCGCACCTACGCCAAGCACTAACCAGTCTTTAATGTTTCCACCAAAGAAGCCTATGATATTTGAGAAGCCTTCTTCCGGAATACAGAACGCAACGGATAAGAAAAAGAACACACCCGCAACGATAAAACTAACGCCTGAGATAAGATTTGCAAACTTACTGCCCTTGCCAAGCATGCCTAATACGGTAAACACCACGCCGACCAAAACCAAAATAACGGTCAACAAATTCATAAATGAAAATTGAAGATACGTGGTCGTGCCACCTAATATATTTTCTTCTGAATAACCAAACGCAACTTGCAAACCGTTATAAGCGGTTTCGCTATCCTTAATTGCGACTGCGGGAAGGAAAACCATAACGAATGCGATAATCCCCAAAAGGATTGCCGAAAGAGTTAAAATTTGCCCGACGTTGTTAGATTGTTTTTTCTTTGCCATAATTTTTCTCCTTTAATTTTTTTATAAAAAAGGCAAACGCTTATTCCGTTTGCCTTTTGAACACGTATTTTAGTTGATTATTCGCCCTTGAAAGGTAATAAGTCAACCAACCTTGCACGTTTGATAGCTTTTGCCAAAACTCTTTGGTGTTTTGCACATACGCCCGTCATACGTCTGGGAAGAATCTTTCCGCCTTCGGTAATGTATTTCTTCAAGGTGTTAACGTCTTTATAGTCGATTTCGTCAACCTTTGCTTGACAGAAAGCACATACTTTCCTGCGGGGGATTCTCTTAATCATTTTCTTGCCTTCTTTTGCTACGGGCTTTTCAGCAGAAACTTCCGTAGGTTGAGTGGCAACCTGGTTAGTCATTTCTTCCATTTTAATTCTCCTTTATACTCTTAAAAATAACGGCGTGCCGTTAAAAGGGAAGTTGATTGTCGTCAATCGCTTCCAACTGTGGACGTTCTCTCTTTGCGGATACGACGTTGCTATCATCTTCCGATTGTGCCGATCTTGGCGTTAAGAACTCCACTTCATTTGCGATAATGTCGGTAACGTTTCTCTTAATGCCGTCTTTATCTTCATAAGAACGGGTTTGCAAACTACCGATAACCGCAACCTTGTTACCTTTTTTAAGATATTTACCGCAGTTTTCTGCCCTACTACGCCAAACGGTGATATTGAAAAAATCCGTTTCACGAGTGCCGTCAGCCGCAGCGTAGTCCCTCGATACAGCGATGCTGAATCTACATACGGCTACTCCGCTTGGGGTTTCCGATAATTCGGGGTCACGGGTTAAATTTCCGATTAAGATAACTTTGTTCATAAATTTTCTCCTATATTTTCGTAATCAATCTTCTGATTATGCCGTCGGTGATACCAGCAACACGCTTGATTTCAACAACCAACGATTTTTCCGCTTCAAAGTTCATCAAAACGTAATAGCCTTCCGACTTATAGTTGATGGGATAGCATAGTTTTTTTACGCCCCAACGATCGGTCTTTTCAACAACACCGCCGTTACCCGTAACCAAGTCCTCAAACTTTTTGATGATTGCTTCTTTCGCTTCATCGGTGAGTGCCGAGTCAAGAATATAAAGCATCTCGTACTTAGTCATAAATTTTTACCTCCTGGTCTTATTCGGCTTGCCACAAAGCAAGCAAGGTTTGGTGCAAAACTGCACTCGTGCTAAACGCACTTGTATCAATATTAGCAAATACTTTAAAATTTGTCAAATATTTTTATTAACATATTTTATTTAAACATTTTAAGCGATTTTTTGTCTATTTTACACTTGCCATCAAAATAACTTCGTCCAAGGTCATATTAAGCAATTCTTCGTTATAGTCTCCCTCGCTTAAAATCCCCGCGTTGATAAGTTGCCTGATGGTAGCACTCGAAAAGATCGTGCCAACGTCTCCGCTCTCCAAATCACCCATCGTCATATTCCTTTCGGCATAAACGATATCGCCTGAGAGCTCTGTTTCTTCAAAGCCTATAAGCAACCAAATGCCCGCACCTTTCTCTAAGTAATATTCGCCGTCCGCATCCTCCGTGTAGATCGTTCCGTTTTTGCTAAAACGAATTGCATCCGCAGGCACGCCGCCGTCTTCAACCGTCTTAAATACGGTATCACCGTAAATTTGACCTATTTTCAATCCGTTGATAGCGTCGCCCAACCCGCCGACCGTAGTGCCGTTATTAATCAGTTGTTTTAATATAGGACTTGAAACGCTTTCCGCATCCATCAACGTCGAAAGGGTTATTCCGCCTATCATATCTTCGTCGCCTTCTCCGATGAAAAGGTCGCTTATAAGGATATCTTCGTAATTAGTCTTTGAAGTCATTTGCTTCAACACATCTACGAACCTACCGTCGATTCTGTCCTTGGGAAGCACCTTGTATAAGTGAAGCGTTTCCAACTTAAAATCATTAAGTTGGTCTAACGTGATATTTTCGTAATCGCCACCAAACTCGTCTTCTAAAACGGCAACGAGAGTATCACTCATACTCGCCCTAGGAAGAATAGTATTGATATGAACGTTCTTAAAGTTGATATCAGAAAGGTCACCGATAGTTATATCATCAAAGTATTTGCCACCCGATTCGCCTGCGTGGAACATATCCTCTAAAATCTTTTTAAGCTCCGTCACGTCTTCGCCTTTCATCACCACACTTAAATATAAACCATCAATGCTAAACGACTCTAAATTCTTTAAGTTGCCGATAGTAATATCAGCGTAACCCTCGCCCGTTATGGCTTTGAGTAAAGTTTTAACGTCATCGGAAACGCTATCACCCAAAACCTCGCTTAAATTTATACCGTCAAGGCTTGTAATACTCGTCAAATTTCCTACCGTTATGGTTTCATAGTCGGCTATGCCCGTGATAAGTTCCAACAATTCTTTGGTTGATGTTGCAACTTCGTCACCTAAAAGTCCAGAGATAGGCACGTCGTCAAGACCGTCAAGCCCCGTTATGTCGCTAACCGTAATATCGCTATAATCTTCGCCTGTGATACTTTCCAACAAATCTTTGGTTTCTTGCGTAACATCGCCTAAAAGCCCTTCAACATGCACGTTGTCAAGACTTGTAATCCCCGTTAAATCGCCGATGGTAATTTGCGAATAATCGTTTTTATCGGTTATGGCTTTAAGAAGACTTTCAAGTTGGTCGCCGGGGGCTTCACCTAACAAGTCTTTAACGAGTACGCTATCAAAACTTTCTATACTCGTTAAGTCGCCTACAGTCACGTCACTAAAATCACCTTTACCTTCGACAAGACTGGTTATAAGGTTCTTAAAGGTATCGCTTACGTCGTCGCCAAAGAAGGTTTCAAGTTTTATGCCGTCAAGGGTAATGTTACCTATTGAACCGATAGTGTTATCCCCAACGATATTTGCAATTAGGCTTTCCGAATCAAACTCCGCACCGCCAAGAGTGGTTAAAAGTTCTTTTATCCCAAGCCTACTTAAACTTTCGTCAATAAGGTCCAAAGCGTCAAGCATGGGGACCTTTGCAAGGGCGGCGTAATACATAGTTGCACCCGCAGGGGCAACCCTCGTACCGTCGTCGCTGTACGCACGCACGTATTCCTTTTTTGCCGTGCTATACGGTGCGACGTCGGGTTTATAATAATATAGTTTTGGATTGAAGGTATCCGCAGATTCGTCAATCGTGCCGTCAACCGCTTGCCACTCACTAAACACGCTTAAATTACCAAGGTCACCCAAAGTTTCGGTACCCACGGTGTCTTCAATAGTCGCAACTACTTTAATACAGCCTTGAAGTTCTTCGGCAATATTAGACGAGCCGAATTTGATTGCGTTTAACTTATCGTAGTCAACCTCAACGTATTTACCGACTTCGCCTTCGGTTATGCCTTTAACAGCTTCAACCACTATCGGTAAATCTTCAAACCCGTACTTATCTAAGTTAAAGACTATCTCACCGATGGTAGATGAAGCGAGTTCGTCACTGACGACGCCCTCGTTATTTCCGCCCGTAAGAGTGTTGACGGGCAACAATAATATCGCCGCAGCAATACCTGCAAAAAACAGAATTACACCGCAAAAGCAACCGAAAAACCACCAACAAAAGTTTTTAAAGCCACGGAATCTTTTGCACTTTAACGCCTTTTTAATTTTGCGTTCTTCCTTTTTTTGTTTTTTAAGATCTCGTACGTTGGTACGTGCGGGTTCAGGTGCCGCAGACGGCGTTTCTTTTTTAGAAGTTTCTTGTTTAGAACTTTCTTGCTTAGAAGTTTCTTGTTCTGCCATAACCTTTTCCTCCCTACTTTATATTTTTAACTAAATTTAAAAGAGTATCTTTCTCGTTAAGCCTCGGATTAACTATAACCCTTTCCCACAAATTTGTCAAGGTCTTTCCAAAGTCGTTTTGTTTTACGCCCAAATTTTTAAGGTCGAAGGCGTTGACCGAAAGGTCTTTTAGACTAAACGGCGTACCGTCCGAAAGCATTTCTTGAATAATCGTTTTCCACTTATTAACCGTCGGGCATTTTGAATCGTCGTCTTGCCCCGCACTGTAATCCGCTTGTTTAAGACTCATTAAATCCTCTATAAACGGATAGTTTTTTACGATAAACTTTCTTATTTTGGGTTTTGACGTTAAAGTATCTAAATCAAGCATATGTCCGCCGACCAAAAATTTGACGTGCTTTATAGTATTTTTATCTGCTTTTAGGCGTAAAAGCACTTCTTCTGCAATTCTTACCCCCTCAACCCCATGGAAGTGGTACTTGCCGTCACGCAACATACAAAAGGGTTTTGCAACGTCGTGCAAAAGAGCCGAAAGCCTTACGCAAGGTTTTGCGTAAAGCACACACCTTAAACTATGTTCTAACACGTCGTATTTATGATAGTCGCTTCTCTGTGCCATACCACGCCCGAGCGTTAGTTCGGGGATAATATTATCAAGCACACGAGTTTCGTCCAAAATCTTTAACGCCGTATAATGCCCCCTCTTATCCGAAAACGGGTATTTGCTGTCCGCAACTAAAATCTTTTTAAGTTCGTCGTATATCCTCTCTACGGATATATCCTTTACGTTATCCGCATACTTTTTGGCACTGTCCAAAACCATCTTGGTAGGCTTAAAGTTAAGTTCGGCACTAAACCTTGCAAGCCTCATAAGCCTAAGCCCGTCGAAACAAAACACCTTTTCGGGTGAAACGACGGTGTCTAAAACCCTATTCTTTACGTCGTTTTCACCGCCTAACGGGTCAACGATTTTGCCGTTTTTAATATCGTAATAAATTGCGTTGCACTTAAAATCCCTTCGCTTTGCGTCTTCTTCAATGTCGAAGGTAGGCACCGTGCCGATAGGGGTATGCCCGCCGTCACTACCGTAAACGTCACGCCTAAACGAAGTAAATTCGTACTTTATCCCGTTCGCCTTAAAAACGATAGTACCCGTACGCTTATAGAGGGCAACCGTCTTAAAACCAAACCTCTCTAAATACGGAGTCATATCTTCCACCGAAAGCGGGGCACACAAATCCACGTCTTCGGACTTGGATTTATCTATCAAATAATTTCTGACAAACCCACCAACGGCGTATAACGGGGTCGGCAATTCAGCCGCTAATTCAATTAGTTTTTTATCAAAATAATCGTGCATAAAAATATTATAACATAAATATCGAATAAAAGTTGATATTTTTCATAAATTGTAGTAAACTTATTTATGTAATTTTTGGTTGGGTACTCACAAATGCTGGATTTTATCATCAACCCCTTTGCAGGCGGTAAAAATGGAAAGAAAATGAAAAAGGTCATAGACCTTCTTAAAGCAAGGCTTCTTGAAAGAAATCAAGAGGGCGTTTTCCATTACACCGAACGCCCACACCACGCAACCGAACTTACCAAATCGCTTATTGAGGGCGGTGCCACCACTATCGTCGTAGTCGGTGGGGACGGGTCTCTACACGAAGTTATCAACGGTTTTAGTAATTTTGATAAGACGGCTATGGGTATTATCCCTTGCGGAACGGGTAACGACTTTGCCTCTGCCCTAAACCTTCCGTTCGACCCCGTTAAAGCACTTGACCTTATATTAGACGGCGACGCTAAATACACCGACTTTATGCAAATGCCTACCGTTCGCGGTCTTAACATTATAGGTATGGGTATGGACGTAGAAGTTTTGCGTAGGTACGAAAGCCTTAAAAGAAAAACCAAGTTCGGCTATACCAAATGCCTTATAGATACCTTGTTTAAGTTTAAGTGCATAAATTTCGACGCAGACCTTGACGATGATAAACAAAATTACGACTCGTTTATTGCCTGCATTGCAAACGGACATAGATACGGCGGTGGGCTTAGAATTTGCCCCGTCGCAGACCCCACGGACAAGTCGCTTGATATGGTTGCTGTCGGAAACATGGGTAAACTTGCCCTAATAGGTGCGTTCATGAACCTTAAATCGGGCAAAATCTTAAAACACAAAAAAGTAGTACATAAAACTTGCAAACGTATAAAAATCGACGTGCCTACCCCTTACACCGTAAACGTTGACGGTGAACTTTACGACGACATACCTTTTGAAATTCAAATAGTTTCAGATAAGTTAAGAATCTATCGCCCGTAAAAATAAAAAAATTTATACCCGTTCACTTTGATTAGTGAACGGGTATTTCTTTTGTAAAAATATTTTTATCTATTAAACGCCTTACAAAACTCGTTGATTTCTTGCTCTGACATAAGCCCCGAAACGGCGTCGCTTGCACGAAGGGAAACGGCGGCACAAGAAGATGCAAACTCCAAAATGCGTTGGTCGTCGTAGCCCTTGTAAATGCCCGTCAACGCACCCGAGCAGAACGCGTCGCCCGCACCCGTTGCACCCTTTATGTAACCGTCGGGTAGTTTATACGACTTTACGCTTATGAGCCCGTTCTTGCTGTAACATACGCCCACCTTAGGCATATGGATTATAACCCTTTCTTTAACGCCCATCTCAAACAATTTTTTTGCTATTTCGGGGGCGTTGTCGCCGTCAAAGGGAATCCCCGAAAGTTTTGAGCCTTCAACTTCGTTTATAATCAAATTGTCCGTATATGGCAAACAAGGTTTAACGAGAGAGTATCTGTCCGAGTTTTCACTCACCAAATCAATAGAGGTCGTTATTCCTTGTTCTTTTGCCTTTTTAAGGATTTTAAGCCCGTCGCCGTTATCCACTTTGTCAAGCAATAAAAAGTAGCCTAAATGCAACATTTTTACGTTGAGTTTAGAAAAGTCTATATCGTCAACGCCAAAATCCGCACTCGTACCCGCATAGGTAAAAAAGGTTCTTTCGCCACCTTGAATACTCATAACGTCAGTAAAACTCGTTTTATCCGAACCGTCCACTACGACTGCGGTCGTATCTACGCCGTAACGCTTAAACTCTGACAACACGAACTTTCCATCGTCGTCGTCGCCTATCTTTCCGCAAAC
Organism: Clostridiales bacterium; assembly: GCA_015069505.1. Lineage (GTDB taxonomy): Bacteria > Bacillota > Clostridia > Christensenellales > Borkfalkiaceae > UBA1259. Next base: position 29,164 of record SVIL01000001.1, on the reverse strand, counting down.
GTAAACGGGCATATCGCCGTTTATAACTTTAAGGTCAATCCCCACGTTAGGAACGCAACCGCCCACCGCACGAGAAATTTTGCCTATCTGCGTAAGTTCACCCGCCATAGGGTATTTTTTAATTTCGTAAATCTTATCGACGAGAATACTACCCGCCACCATTATTCCTGTCCTTTCCATAATCGTCTCCACGTTTGATACGCCTATTTTAACACATTACCCGATGATTTTCAATAAAAATCCCTTTTTAAATATATGGTATAATAAAAATTTTACTTAAACGACTCGATTATCCCTAAGTCCCAAACTAATTTTGACAATACGTACTTATCACGTATATCTTTGGTCGCAATAAAGGTTTGGTACTTTATATCCTCTGCTACGCCTACGTCTTGCAAGGTCTTTGGCATCTCAATCCTATCGTATAAATCTTCCATTTCCTTAACCGTGGGTAGTTCGGTTTCGATAAGTTCTTTAATCCTATCCCAGTTTTTAACTATATTGACAATCCTTTTTTCGTGACGGGCTTTATCGTACTTTTTCTCGGTTTCCTCTTGACGAATCATACTTTCCGCACCCTTTCCGAAAAACCCTCTAAGCCACTCTGCATGCTTTTCATAATCAAACTCTTTAACGTAGTTTAAGCCCTTTTCAACAGACGGGGTAACGGACAACAACCTATGATAAAATTCGTTTGCAATAATCGTGCCTACCGCACATTGATTCCCGTGCAAATCCACTTTCTTGTCAAACTCAACGCCACGCATATCCCAAACGTGTGAAAAGTAGTGTTCCACACCCGACGCAGGTCTTGAAAGCCCTACGTACGCCATAGCCGCACCGCTTAAAACAAGCCCGTCAAACACCGCACTAACCGCCGTTACGTCACGGGCAAGCAGTCCTTCTGCGTTGTCCACGCACTTTTTAAGGGCAACCTTAACTGCGTTTGCCGTCCTTTCGCAAATATATTCACCTTCAACTATTGAAGCAATCTTCCACTCTAAAATGCTTACGTACTTTGCAAGCATATCGCCAAGCCCCGCTTTAAGCATACGCATAGGTGCGTTTTTAAGCACGTCGATATCCCCGATTATTACGTCCGCACACTTGCTGTTTAACGACATTTTAAGCCTGTCACGGTTTACCGACGACGTTCCCGATGCGTACCCGTCCATACTCGGAGCGGTCGCAACGATAACGTACTGCCTTTTACTTGTCCCCGCAAGTATCTTTGAAAGGTCGTTTATTACCCCCGACCCTACGCCTATTACGAGGTCGCAAGACTTATCAAAGTGCATTATTAACGACCCCACAGCCCACTCGTCAGGCTCTAAAAAATCACTGTCGAATACGTACTTGGAATATTTTATTCCATTTTCGTTTAATAGGGCTTCCACCCTTTCGCCCGCAACTTTATAGGTGTTTTTATCTGCCACTATAAAGGGCTTTTTGCACCCCAAATCCCTAATCACGTCAACCACGTTTTTAATAACGCCTTGACCGGATATCACCCTAATATTCGGTTCGGTGTGAACCCTTCCGCAAACGCAGTTATCCCCTAAGGGCAAAAACTTTTGTATTATATCCATAACTTTTCTCCATTTCCTTTTTCATTATATAACCATATTTTAATTTTTGCAAGACTTTTTAGATAAACAAAAAAGAGATAGTCTTGCTATCTCTTAAATTAGTTTTATAAATCGATTTAAATATTAAACGTACGCTAACCCGTATATTTTTATGAACGAGTTAAGAATCCTCTTGACAGCGGTTAATCTTTACACGCCCACACATACACTCTGAATACGAATAAGTGGTTTTGCCAGTAAAGGTTTTATCGAACGGTGTTACCGTGAACAGTGCGGGGTACACCCCCGACAACTTTCCGCAAAACTTGACGAATTTATTTCTGCCAAGGTTTAAGGTTACCTCTACCGCAGAAGACTCCAGCCTCTTAATACTTTCTTTTACGTTGCTAATACTTTCCGTGCTTTTAATCATATATTGATTATTGCCCGATTAAAAATTTCTAAACGTAAAAAGAAAAAATTATTCTTCGTCCTCGTCCTCTTCGTCTTCCTCTTCTTCATCTTCCTCGTCGTACTCAAAATCCGCCGCGTCAATTTCGGGAATTTCAAAATCGTCAGGCTCGGCAGGTTCAACGTCGTCAAGGTCCTCTTCCTCATCTTCGTCCTCAAACATTTCCGACCCTTCTTCCTCAACGAGTTTAGAGAGTGACAACATTTCCTCGCTATCTTCCTCTTCTTCATCTTCTTCGTCAAGAAAGTTCTTCCATTCCTCGTCTTTATCAAGGTCAACTTGGTCCTTCTTAAACTCTATTTCATCCGCACACTTAGAACACATTTGTTCGCCTGCGTTGATATAGTTGTGATGACAAATAGGACACAAAATAAGTTGTTCGGTTTCTTCTTCCTCGTCAACCGCAAAAACCAACTGCGGACCTTTTTTTAGTTCCGCCTTACAAACGTCGCAATATTCTTCCCCTTCTCTGATGTAATTAAGATCACATCTGGGACATTTAATCCAACCCATCTAATTTCTCCGTTACCTATCGTATAATTTTTATATGCTTTTTTAGTCAATAAGGTTACACGCCCCATCCCCAAAAAACGCAATATAGCAAGCCCCGACTTTTCGTTGCTTGCTATATTATATATACATAACAAAAATTTGTAAACTGTTTTTTAAAAATTTTTTATAAAAAAACTAAAATTTTTTTTCTTTGGTTTTTTGACCTATTTTTCCTCAATAACTAAACGGCTTTTTCCCAAAAGTTTTTAAGCCTTTTCTAACAACATTTTATCCGCAATGAGTGCAATAAATTCCCCGTTAGTCGGCTTTTCCGCACCTACGTACGCACGTACGCCTAATATACTGTTTATACTATCTATTCTTCCCCTATTCCAAGCCACCTCAATAGCGTGGCGAATCGCCCTTTCTACTTTTGAAGCACTCGTTTGATATTTTTCGCCTATCATAGGATATAATTTTTTGGTTATGCTATTTATAACCGCAGGGTCTTCAACCGCCATTTTTACACCCTCTCTTAAAAAGGAATACCCCTTTATATGCGGTGGGATACCCACGTTGATAAAAATCTTGCTAATCTTCTCGTCAAGCGTTACGTCGTGAAGTTTTGGAATCGGCGAATATTCCACTCTACCTTCCACACTCTTTTCCACAGCAAGATCAACCATCCTATTCCGCAAAACCGAAAAATTGTACGGCTTTGCCATAAAATACGACGCACCCGCATTAATGGTTTTAGAGATAATTTCTTCCCGACAAAAAGAACTTAGCACTATAAACTTAGTTTTGACTTTAAGTTCCTTAATCTTTTCCATAACGCATATCCCATCGTAACCGGAAAGAACAATCTCTAAGATAACGAACTGCGGTTTCTTTTCGGCTATCATGGATATCCCCGTGATTCCGTCATTCGCCATACCTATAACCTCAAACAAATCGTCCCCGTCAAACCGTCTTGACAGCGTATCATTCTGCTCTTTTGTATCCTGCAATAAGAAAACTGTCTTTTTCTGCATAAATTCTCCCTTTTGCTTGATTTTATTTTGTCATATACTCATTTTACTACATATCTTTACAAATTCAAAGCGATTTTTAATAAATTTATTATGTTTTTTGGCGTATTTTGTTCAATAATACAATATCTTGTCGAATTTTGAACAAAACAACCCAAGATATTCCCCTTAAAGAACCTTCGCCACACAAAAAAACCACCCTAAAAAAGAGTGGTTTTAAAGTTTTATTGTTTTAAATTAGCCTTTTAATTAGGCTTCGGTCGGATTAAAATGTTTGTCCGCTTCTTGATAGAAGTAGTTAAGGTTTTCCGCAAGCATTGACCTTATTTCTGCCACGGGGTACTTGTTAGAATTTTTAAGAGCAGTAAGTTCTGACTTCGCATTGTCGTAAGCCGTTCTGAGAGAGTCTTTATCCGCAACCTTGTCAAAGTCGTTTAACTTATAGAACACTTTGCTAATTCTAAGTGCTTCTTCATACTTTTCAAGGATTGCCAAAGTATCTTCTGAAACGTACTTCTTATTATCGCCAAGTGCATCGTACGCAGCCCTTGCCTCCGTAATAACGTCAACCTTTGGTTCACCTTCTACTAAAACGACGTTACCGTCATCGTCCACGTCAAACTTGATAGACCCTGAAAGGGTGGTTGATAAAGCGTTTATTTGGTTGGTGACGATATCCGCTTTGTCTTGCCCTAAAACTACGCCTGCAAAAGCGTTGCCTTTGAGATAGCAAAGGGTGATTTTATCGTCGTCGTCCCTTTCAACTTCAAGGTCTGCGGTTGTAGATACGTACTTAACGTAAGATTGACCGTCGGTAGAATTGTCAAGATAGAAAATCTTTCCGTCCACGATTTCAGGTGCGTACCAAGAAGTGCTTACGCTACCTTCGCTGACTCTTTGTTCCATAAGGTCTTTTTCTTCTTTGCCGTCAGGGTTGCCGATATATATTCTTGCAAGTTCACTGTCGGTGTTGGTGTAATAAATAAAGTCACCGTCCTTTAACAACAAGGTACCAAGCGTGCTTGCCTTTGCAACGTATTCAAGTGAAGTCGATTTGTTTTCAGTCAAACTGAGTTTTGCTATTCTTTCGCTTTCAACCGCATAAACTTCGGTAAGGCTTACGATGATATTAGAATCGCTAACGTAAGTGGGGTTAACAATTTTGTCAACGCCCGATGCAAGGTCTGAAAGGTTAATCGCATAGTTTACGGTACTCGTCGTTTCAGCCGTGTCGGTTGAGGACAAGAAGATATATCCCGATTTAATTAATGTCAAAGCGTACTTTTCAGCAATAGCCTTTTGTCCGTTCGCAATAACCGTACCCTTGCACTCGCCTTCGTTATTGTCGCCGATCTTATAAGCGTAAACTTTGTTGTAGTTTGCAGTAGCCCTTGAATAAGAGTCGCCAAGTGCGTCCTTTTCCGCTTGATTAAAGGTGTCTTCGTAAACGTCAACGGTATATACGACTGCACAGTCAGCAGCCCCCACGAACTTATATCCATTAGAAGCAAGCGATTCACTCGTCGCTTCGTCAGAGGTCTTTGCGATAACCGTAGAGGTCTTGTCTGAAGTGTTGTAAGATACGAGTGCGGAATTTTCGGTATCGTAATATACTAAATAAACGGATTCACCACTCTTGATAAATCTATATTCAGAGGATAGTGAAGGGATTGAGAAATAAGTTTCAAAGCCCGTGCCGTCGAGTTTGGTTCTTGCAAAAGTCAGTTCGGTGTTTGCAACGTTACCTGAAGAATCCTTGTCCGTGTTAGGCGTACCGTAATAAACGTAATCGCCGTCGATAAACAAGCCTGCCTTATAGTCGGATGCAACGAAAAGTTTTGGAACTACCACGCAAGCATCTGAAAGGTCGGATTTTTTTGCAGCGACCAACGCACCTTTTACGGGTGCACCAAAGGAATTGTCTTCTGCCGAACCGCCTATGCCGTTAATCATATAAACGTAATTAGCCGTTTCAGCGATAAATCCGGTCATGCCCGTTTCTTTAAGTTCACCGGCATCGCTCGGTTTAAGGGCAACCTTAGAAGGGTCCCAACCGTTACCGCCACAACCGATAATCCCGGACAACGCAAATATCAAAGCCAAAGCGGGTACAAGTAATTTCTTCCAAATCTTTTTCATAAAAACTCCATCAAAATCGGGCAAGGGATATACGCCCACCCGTATTCTTTTTTACATAAGTATTACATATTATATATCATAGAAACAAATTTTGCAATTAATTTTAAGATTTTTTCGGGTTTTTTATCCTGAAACGGAGGATAATTTTGGATAAATTTGGGATTTTTAAGTTGCTTTCGTCTTTTTTAAGTTATTATCAGCAAAACTTTCCACAAAAAAACTCAGCGACTAACGCTCAAAACTCTAACCAAAACACAACCCCACAATCCTTTTTGGACGGGATTTCGTCTATACTTTCGCCCACGCAAAAAGACCCGTCACCGTCCCAACCGACCAAAAAAACAGAAAAACCCTTGCAGTCGGAAATGCTTAAAACCATCGCCAGCCACGACGACTTCGTTCGCCGTGTAAACAAAAACAAGCCGAAATAATTCGACTTGTTTTTTTCTTAAAACTTTTTAGCAGTTGTAGTACTTTTCAAATTCAACGGGGTGAGGTACTGCGGAAATCTTCTTGCACTCTTCCCTCTTTACCGCGATAAACTTCTTTAAAAGTTCTTCGGGGAATACGCCACCTGCCGTCAAATAATCGTGATCCTTTTCCAAGGCGTCAAGTGCGTCTTCAAGTTTAGTTGGCAAACCTTTTAGTTTGCTCTTTTCCTCGTCTGAAAGGTTGAACAAGTTAAAGTCGTAAGGTCCCCAACCGTTAGCCTTGGGGTCAATCTTGTTCTTAATGCCGTCAAGACCAGCCATAAGTATTGCCGCATAACAGAAGTACGGGTTACAAGTTGCGTCAGGGTTACGAAGTTCAAAACGACGTTCTTCGGGTTGTTTTGCGTATGCGGGGATTCTTATAACCGCACTGCGGTTTGAAGTTGCATACCCTACCGTAACGGGGGCTTCAAAACCGGGTACTAATCTCTTAAACGAGTTGGTACTTGGATTTGTAATCGCACATAACGAACTGATGTGCTTCAAAAGACCGCCGATAAAGTAGTGTGCTTCTTTGCTTAAATGAGCATAGCCGTTATCGTCAGAGAACACGGGTTTGCCGTCCTTAAACAAAAGCATATGCACGTGCATACCGTTACCTGCTTCACCGTAAACGGGCTTGGGCATAAGCGTTGCACTCTTGCCGTACTTTCTTGCGGTGTTTTGGATTATGTACTTAATCATCATAGTCCCGTCCGCCATTTTGGACATAAGCCCGAGTTTAGGTTCAATTTCAAACTGACCTGCCGCACCGACTTCGGGGTGGTGGTACTTGACGGGCACGCCCGCCTTTTCTATAAGCATACACATTTCACTACGGCACTCGAAAGAGTTGTCGAAAGGTTTTGCAATATGATAGTTTTTCTGTTTGGGAACGACTACGCCAGCACCGTCGGTAGCACTATTCCAGTACGCTTGGTTTGCGTCCAAAGTCATACCTATATTGTAAGGCGAAACTTCCCAACCAACGTTATCGAAAAGATAAAATTCAAATTCGGGTAGTATGTACATTTCGTCGGCAACACCGCTGTCACGCATATATTGTTCTGCCGCAAGAACGATGTTTCTTGGGTACTGTGCAAGCGGACGGTTTTTGGGATAGTCGATTATCATTGCGTTTCCGCTCATAGAAAGAGTGGGAACGGAACAGAAAGGATCAACCATTGCGGTATCGGGGTCAGGTATAAACACCATATCGCTTTTTTCGACCACTGCGTAGCCGTAGTTAGATGCGTCAAACCCTATGCCGTCACGCATAATATCTTCTGAAAAAGAGTGAGCAGGGATAGTTACGTGGCGGAATTGACCGTTGATGTCAACCATCTTAAAATCCACCATTTCAATACCTTGCTCTTTAATAAGGTCCATAACTTTTTTAATCTTGTTTTCCATATCGTTAAAAGTCCTCACGTATATTTTTTATTATTGTAACACATTTATTTGATAATGTCATTAAAAATTAAAATAATTTCAATATCTTTTTTACACTATAATCTTGACCGAACTTCCGCCCGACTTTTCCTTAGTGACGACTATTTGCTTGTCAATCCTGTTTTTAAGTTCGTTCACGTGCGATATTATCCCCACAAGTCTATTCCCGTCGGCAAGTTCGTTAAGCGTGGATATCGCAAGGCTAAGCGACTCGTCGTCCAAACTTCCAAACCCCTCGTCAACGAACATAGTGTCGAGTTCTACCCCACCAGAAGTTGCTTGTATCTCGTCCGAAAGCCCAAGTGCAAGTGATAGCGACGCCTTAAACGACTCGCCACCCGACAGAGAATTAACCGGGCGAATTGACCCGTTATAATGGTCGATTACGTCTATATCAAGCCCTATCTGAGTTCTATGGCTTACGGCTTGTTTTCTTCTTACAAGGTCGTACTGACCGCCCGTCATCTTATTAAGTCTAACGTTCGCACGCCTCAAAATCCTATCAAAATACCCAGTCTGAACGAAAGTTTCAAGCATAATCTTTTCCTTTCCGCTAAGCGTTCCGTTCGCCGTGTCCGAAAGATTTTTTACCCACGCGTATTTATTTTCTATATCCTTGCTCTCTTTTGCGGTAGCGATAATATTTTCCAAACACTTCTTGTTTGAAGATATCCTATACCCCACCGCTTCTTTATCACGCACAACGCCCTCTTTAACGCTATTAAGCCTTGCCTGTTCGTCCGCAAGCGGTTGTTCATCGCTAGCCGATTTGCCCTCAACTATCTTTTTAAGCGACGCTATCTCGCCGTTAAGCACGCCCAAACGACCCTCTAATTCCAAAAATTCTTTCTCAGAATTCTCAATTTCGGCTTTAATATTTTCGCTCTTTTCTCTAAGCCCTTTAAGCCCTAAAAGAGCCTCTGCCTTTGACGGATAAGATAGTTCCTTTTTCATATTATCTACGGTCAAAGTCTTTTCGCCAGCACCAGACCTTAGTGCAACCACTTCTTTATCCATCTCGACAAGCCTTTGCCGCATTTGTTCACACTTTTTCTCTTCTTCGGGGACAAAAGCGTCAAGCCGCTGTTTTTCCAAAAGGTTTTTCCTTTCAACTTCAAGCAGTTTTTCTATATTTTCTTGTCTTTCCTTCAACTGCTTATACTTTTCTTTAACCACTTCGGCAGAATTTTCAATGTCTTTTTCGCCGGTTAGTTCAAACAACTTTTTGACAAGCGTCTCTTTTTGGGAATTTATCTTTCCGCCAAGCTCACTCGCTTTAAGGCTTTCTTCGTTTGCCTTGGCAAGTGCTTGTTCCGTGCTGTTTTTAAGGCTTTTAAGCACTTCTTCTTTCAATTCACCCACGGGCTTTTTCGCTGGGTTCGGGTGGGTAGTAGAACCGCACACGGGACAAGGCACGCCGTCCTCTAAGCCGCTTGCGATTATCCCCGCCTGCCCGTCAAGAAAGGCTTTGTTATAATCTACGAACGCTTTTTCCTTTGCCGTATAATCGTTATATAGCAACTTATAATTCTCTCGTATCCCTTTTAACGATAACTCGTCTGCGATTAACTTTTCATAAGACAGACTATACTCGTCAAATTCGCCCATCGTCTTAATAAGGGCTTGTTTTTCTGCTTCTAATCTCTCTTTCGAAGCACCTGCGTTCTCTAACTTAGATAAGTTTTGTTTTGCGATAAACAAACTCTTTTCATGCTCTGATAGCCTTTCTTTTGCCGATGAAGATATATTTTCTTTTTCACTGGCAAAAGATAAGTCTCGGGCGATTTCAGTAACCAACTTATCCAAGCGGTCGTATCTGTCAAGTTGACTGTTTATAACCGCAATCTTCTCGTCCGCCTCTATTCTTTCGTTCTCTCTCTTTTTAGCGGTTTCCTTTCGCAACTTAGCCGCCACGATACCGTCTTTCAACTCTTTAACCGCCAAAGTCTTTTCGTTTAGGTCTATCTGGCTTTGCTTAAACTCGGCAATAACGGCAAGCCGTGCGTTTACGCTCTCTAAAAGGCTTTCAGTCTCTTTTAACTTGTTTGAAAGTTCCACCCCTTCCGCCTCGTCGTCGCAAATAAGCGTTTTAAGTAGTTCTTCCACGTCCGCACTCATAAGTTCAAGGTTTCTTGCCTTTTCTATTTCTGGCATCAATCTATGGTCGGGGCTACACAAGATAGAATCGTAATAGGTTTTAAGCCTACCCCTAACTAGTTCCAAACTATCCGAAAGCTTGCCCGCTTCCATTTTGATATAGTTTTGCACCATCTCAAACTTTTCGGTCTTAAAAATTTGCCTAAAAATTTCCTTCCTGTCGTTGGTATCCGCAAGTAACAGTTTAAGAAAGTCCCCCTGTGCAATCATTGCGATTTGCAAAAACTGGTTGCGGTTTATCCCCATAATTTCTTCTACGCAAGCGGTAACTTCTTTTTTGCTTTTGTCCACCACTCTACCGTCTGGGAAAACGATTTCCGCCCTTGCCGTTTGTTTTGCAACCCCGTCCCCACGCTTAGACGGTCTTTCATACTCGGGGTTTCTTTTTACCTTGTATTTTTTGTTCTTGTATAAAAAGGTCAACTCGACCTCGGTTGGGGTATCGGGGCTTGCGTATTTAGAACGAAAAACACTCTCGTCCCTATTATCCCCACTCGCCTCGCCGAAAAGTGCGTAGGTAATGGCATCGAATATTGAGGTTTTTCCTGCACCCGTAGTACCCGTAACCAAATAAAGCCCCTTTTCGCCAAGTTTTTCAAGGTCAAGTGTAACGCTACCTGCATACGGGCCAAACGCAGACATCTTTAATAAAATCGGTCTCATTACTCTACCCCCTCAATCTTTTCGATAATCCCTTTAACGAACTCTAACTGTTCCGCCGTCATCTCTCTACCGTTTTGCATAACGTAAAGTTCACTAAACAGTTCGGTTGCCGACTTATGCTCTACGTCGGGGACTTCTTCCATACTGAGTATGGCACGGGTCCTTGTGTTATCGTACTCTAACCGCATAAGATTTTTATACACCGTGCGTAGTTTGTTTACCGCATCGGGAATATCTTCCTCGTCCGTCAAAACAATTTTCACGTAATCGGTGTCGTACGTCTTGCCCCCAAAAAACTCTTTTGAAGTAAGCGTTGCAAAATCCCCCTTTAATTCCACCAAATCCCTGATCGGTACCAAATCAATGGTGCTGACAAGCGGCGGACACGACTTGTCTTTAAGTTCCACTACCGTTATGGACTTTACGTGATTTATCTCTGAAAAGGAATATTTAAGGGGTGTACCCGAATAGCGAATACGCTCTGAATCGCAGTTTTGTGCCCCGTGTATATGCCCTAACGCTACGTAATCAAACGGGGCAAACACGTTTGCGTCAACGTTGTCCATACCGCCAACGGTCATAACGTCGTCTTCCGAACCGCTTACGCTTGCACCCGTAACGAATTGATGAGATATAAGCACGTTCCTACACGATAGGTCTAAATCCATATTCTCTATAACCGTCTTTACGGCATCGGTGTAATTCTCTATATTCACATCTTCAAAAAACCGCTTCACGTGGGCGGGCTTCACGAAAGGCAACATATACACGTTTAGTTTGCCGTACTCGTCAGAAAGTTCCACGGGTAGAATTTTGCCGTTATACACGGGTGACATATACACCCCGCTTGCGTTCATAATTTTGGACGCAAACGCAATACGCTCTGCACTATCGTGGTTTCCGCTTATAACGAAAACCTTTACTTTTAACCCCACAAGGCTAACCAAAAAATCGTCAAAAAGCCCTACGGCTTCCGCACTCGGCACGCTCTTGTCGTAAACGTCGCCCGCAATAATTACCCCGTCGGGGCGGTGTTCTTTTACCGCACTTACTATTTTGTTTAATATTATGCGTTGATCTTCTATTAACGAAAAATCGTTAAGTCTTTTGCCAAGATGCAAATCTGCCAGATGAAAAAATTTCATATTTACCCCTAAAAAATTTTGCCACAAACCACAATTTCTTGTATTGTACCACAAAACCCTGCCCTTTTCAAGCCAAAAAAATCCCCACGGCTAATTATTTTTGCCGTGGGTAATTACTTTTTATAGTTTTGGTTGTACTTTTAAGACCTCGCAAAGTTTAAGTGCAAATTCCATTGCCGATAGTGGGCCGTTTGCGGTAACCAAGTTGCCGTCAACTTCCACGTCTTTGCCCGTGTATCTATCCCCCAAAACCTTTATGAAGTCGGGGGCGGGGAAACAAGTCGCACTCTTTCCACCAAGCAAATTATTCTCGCCCAAAACTACCGCCGGCGAAGCACAAATCGCACCGACAACCTTTCCGCCGAATAATGCCTCTTTTATGCCTTTAACCGCCAAAGCGTTCTCGGATATTATCCTTGCCCCCGGCATACCGCCTGGCACAACGACGCAATCGTAGTCTGCAAAATCCACGTCGCAAACGAGTTTGTCCGCTTGAATTTTTATACCCCTTGACCCTACTATATTAAGCCCCGTAACGGACGCTACGTCAACCGTAACCCCCGCACGACGCAACACGTCTATGGGTGTAACACTCTCAATTTCTTCACTACCGTCGCTTATTAACACTATCGCTTTAATCATAATATCCCCTTAAAAAGTTTCCAAAAGTTTTAGTTTTGCGATATCCGATATTTCACTCTCGTTCACCGCGTTGATAAATTCTTCAACCGTAGTTACGCCCTTAATTTTGGATAAGCATACTGCCACCTACGATTTTTTTGTTGTCTTAATTATATCATATCAAAAAAATTTTTCAACGCCTAAACCAAACAAAAAATAATAAATTTTTAACCTTGTCCAACCACCAAAACAAGTGAAAAAAACAATTTTTAAAATAAAAAAGCACCCAAATAATATTGAGTGCTTTTGAGAAACGAAATTATCTCTTTGAGAATTGAGGAGCTCGTCACAACTCGTCTTATTATCAAACCAACGGGGGAACGCCGTTGGTTAAATTTTTGACGGTTGTTCCTCTTTCCAAAAAGTTCTTCGATACTTTTTGGAAGTCTTTACGTCGTGCCCCTTGCTAAATAAAAATGCACCCAACAAAAATTGAGTGCATCTGAGAAACGAAATTATCTCTTTGAGAATTGAGGAGCACGACGTGCTTTCTTTAAGCCGTACTTCTTTCTTTCCTTCATTCTTGAATCTCTGGTTAAGAAACCTTCTTTTTTGAGTGCTGCTCTCGTTTCGGGTTCAGCCTCTAAAAGTGCACGGGAGATACCGTGACGAATTGCACCTGCTTGACCGGTGAAACCGCCGCCGCAAACGTTAACGATAACGTCGTATTTAGCAAGGTTGTCGGTAAGTGCAAGCGGTTGACGAACGATAAACTTTAAGGTGTCAAGACCAAAGTATTCGTCAAGGCTCTTTTTATTAATGGTTATAGTACCGTCACCTGCGGGAATCAAACGTACTCTGGCAACTGCCTTTTTCCTTCTGCCCGTTCCCCAGTATTGAACTTTCTTTTTAGTAGTAGTTTTAGCCATAATTCCACCTCTTAAACTAATTTAAGCACTTCGGGCTTTTGAGCCTGATGATTATGTTCTGCACCCTTGAACACTTTGAGTTTGGTAAGCATTTGACGACCAAGACTGTTCTTAGGAAGCATGCCTTTAACTGCTTCGTAAACTGCTAAATCAGCCTTCGTTGCCATAAGGGTTTTGTACTGAACTTCTTTTAATCCACCGATATATCCAGTGTGATATCTGTAATACTTCTTTTCTAATTTTTTGCCGGTTAATACGACTTTATCGCAATTAACTACTATAACGAAATCGCCCGTATCTACGTTAGGGGTAAACGTGGGTTTGTTCTTTCCGCGAAGCACTGCTGCAACTTTGGAAGCAAGACGACCGAGAGCCATACCCTCAGCATCAACCACGTACCACTTTCTGACTACGTTTTCTGCGTGAGCCATATAAGTCTTCATAGTAAATTCTCCTTCAATATTTTACGTAATTATTATCGCATAAATTCAAGTCTGTCACCATCACACGAAATAGGTGAACGAGAGGGCTAATCCCGTGAAACCCAAACTTTCCTTTATAAACGCCTAACTATAATATAGGATTTTGCCATTTAAAGTCAAGCGTTTTTAAGGGGTTTTTAAAGTTTTTCTTAGCAAAACCCGCAAATTTAATACTCACCACAATATATAGTATTAGTTTTTATTTTACACACTATTTTAATTTTTCAAAAATTCCTTTGCCGTTAAAATCAAGACTTCTCTTTGGCTGTCGTTTAATCTTAAGAACAAACGGTTGATTTCAGACAAACTCTTATCCCCGTCACTTATATCTCTACTTTCAAAGGACAACAACTCGTCAACGGTAACTGAAAATATCTTTGCCATAGCAATCAGGTACCCTGCGGTAGGCTCGTTTATGCCCTTTTCCCAAAAATAAACCGCACCTTGCGTTACGCCTATTTTATTCGCAAGTTCTAACTGCGTCAAACCCCTTTCCAACCTTAACTCTTTTATATTTTTACCTAACATATCCACCCCATATACTCTATCGTTAAAGCCTAAATTCCCTATACTTTAACGAATTAAAACGCTTTTTAATTTACTTAAAAAGTTTTTATAATTACTACCCTTACGAAGAAACGCCAAAAAATTTAACAACTGTCCTAAAACTTTGATAGTTTCTTATTTTAAAAAACTATTTTTCAACTATTTTATTAGTTTTATATTAATTATTGGTTGCAAATTAGTATTCTATTTGTTATAATGCTCTTAAACAAGTATTCTATTATTTTTTATCGAGTTTTTGGTAAATTCAACTAATTTTACTCAAATTCAACCGACCGTTGAGTGAAAAATACTGACAACCGCAAGTTTAATTTGTATAATGGTGTTGTAATCCGTGGACGACCACCACAAAATTTTTAAGGAGAAGTTTTTATTTATGAATTACGGACAAAAAATTGCCGACCTAAGAAAAGGCAGCAAACTTACCCAAGCGGATCTTGGGAAAAAATTGAACGTTACGGCACAAGCGGTTTCTAAATGGGAAAACGATTTGAGTGAACCAGATATCGATTCAATCAAAAAAATGTGCGAGATATTTAACGTATCTATAAATGAGTTTTTAGAAATCGCACCCACACAAACGGAAGGTGCCGCACCTCAACCCGCCACCCAACAGACAGTTGTGTGCTTTTGCGAAAATTGTAACAAACCTTTGAATAGTGAAACGAGAAAGATAACCCATTATTCTTACAACCCTTCTTCCCCTAATTACAAGGTTAAGAAAACCGATATTCAACATTTTTATTGTCCAGACTGTATCGAGATAATCAAAAAAGAAAAGGCTAGGCAAGATAAAAGAATAGCCGAAGAAAAAGAAAAGCAAGAACAATTAGAACTTAAAGCGAGAAAGGAACGCTATAACGCTGAAGAAAAAGAGAAAAAGGAACGCCTTAACGCTGAAGAAAAAAAGGAATTAAACAGAGGTCTTATTTGGGGTGGCGTTATCGCAGGTATATTACTTGCCATATGCCTTATTACATACTTCGTTAACCCGGCGAATATGCCCCTATGGATTGCAATAGTCTTACCTATCCTCACCTTCACCTTCACGTCGCAAATGTTTTGGTGGGGCGTAGTGATGGATTTCTTCCTATTCTTTTGCCGTTCATTTAAAGCCCCTTTTGGTTTAATTTTTGAACTTAGCCTTGACGGTATTATATGGCTTTTAACCGTAAAACTCGCCCTTTGGATAATCTGCGGACTATTATCGATACTATTTTTCTTGTTGGGCTTGGTTTTAAGTTTAATATTCTCAATCTTCGCTTTCCCGTTCGCTCTCGGGTCGAAAATCAAAAACTCTTAATATGCTAGTGCGTAAAATTTTTACGCACTATACATAATATAAAAAACTATTTTTCTATTTTAGGAGATTATTATGAAAAGAAAACTAATGATTTTGTTGTGCGTCGTTTTATTCTTATGTTCTTTTGGGCTAATGGCGTGCAACTCTGGGGGCGACCCATCAAACGGCGATGAAGGTACTACCCCACTTCTATCCTTTTCGGGAATATCATTCGACGATAAAACGGTTACGTATAACGGCTCGGAATTTAGCGTAGTCGTTGAAGGGGAACTTCCCGAAGGTACAAACGTTCAATACACCAACAATACGGGAACAAACGCCGGGACTTACAACGCAAGTGCAACCTTGACAAAACAAGGCTACAATTCAAAAACTCTCACGGCAACGCTCTTGATTAATAAAGCAACCCTAACGGGCATTTCTGTAGCCGAAGAACAATCAATCACCCACGACGGGGAAAAACACCTTCCAACCTACACGGGAACTTTACCTGCGGGTGTTGAGGTTAAGTATTATATTGAAAATAATCAAACCAGTGGCGTTTCAACGATAAAAACTCATCAAATTAAAGTGGTTTTTTCTAGCATAAACTACAACGAATTGTCTTTTGACGTGGATTTTGAAATAAAAATTAATCTGTTGAATTTGGCAAACACCGTCATCGAAGCGTTTGGTAGCGTTCCGGACCCGTGGAATTTCCTTCCATCTTCTTTTGAACCGCAAAATCGCACCATAACAACCGTGCCCACCTATGAAGATTTTACAAGCGTTTCTTCGTTGCCTAAAAACGGTATCGGCAAACAACTTTCCGTTGCATACGGCGTTCTAAACAAAACGTCCGTGGCATTAAGTTACGCAAGCAAAATTTATTCGGTGATGAACGTTATAAAACAAGCGTACACAAACTTCCTTGATTCCGAACCTACCGAATACAAAACGTTCACAGGTACGGCGGGCGGATTTACTTTCACGATTTCATTAGACGAAACGTCCTATATGCTTTCTGCAAGCGTTGGCGACGTCAACGTCGTTCTCTTTGCAGATACCGAGGAAAGTTCGTTCGGTGGTAAAGTACAACTTACAAGCACGACTGTTCTTAAATATACTTCCTGCGAAAATAAACTCGTTGTAGCGTTGGATATTTTAGACACGGCAACGACTTATCTTGAATTTGCAAGAGATGAAGACGAGAACGTTTTAGGCATTATGTATGAATATCTAACCGCCGGCGACAAAACGGTTACCGCAACCAGCACGATGATACTCGTTGACGATACCTATACGACTCTTATAGGAACTAAGGGGGATAAAATCCCGACCGCTATATTCCGTAACTGTGAAGTTTACAACAATGCAACCGGTGAACTTGTAGGCACGGAAGTTAAAGAAGAATTGACCTTTAAAAAACTCGGGGTTAGTTTTACCGCCACCTATAACACTCTTTGGTACAATCTAAACGACGTAACCGGCATCTCTAACATAAAGAAAGTTGACGAACCGAACGGAACTAACGCTGATACTATTTATATAAATGACGTAACAAGCGACACTATTCACGTCAAGTTGGGTTGTGGGGACAATGACGTTAAAAAAGCCCTATCAAGAAGTTTTGATATCGAGTTTAAGACGATGTATTTTTATCAATACAATTCCGATAAAGAAGAATACGAAGAAGTTTCTTGCGAGATACCTATGATATTCGTTCAAGAAGAAAACTTAGGCACTTTCTTGGCAGAGTTCTCAGATGCTAACGCAGATTATCTATCGTCGGATATAACTTGGAATTCTCAAAACGTCTCTCAAAAAGACAGAGAACAAGTTTATTTTGGATATTACACATTGCTAACCGAGTACGAAAAAATCAAAGATGCCGTAACTCACGATATGATTTCAAATTATTGTAAAGCATAACTTAATAATAAAGAAAAACGCACGGCGGTCGCCGTGCGTTTTTTATATTTTTAATATTCAACTTTCATTAAACACAGTCCCTTTGCTGGGAAAGTTTTTCCGCCTGCCGTCCTATCCCCGTCAAGCAAAAGCCTATCAATATCTTTATCGTTAAGTTTGCCTTGCCCCGCCAAAATAAGCGTACCAGCGAGTATCCTTACCATATTATACAAGAACCCGTTCCCCGTGACTTCGATATAAAAGTCGTCGCCATTTTCGATACAGTCTATTTTATAGACCGTTCTAACCGTAGTAACGGCACCGCCACCACTTGCGTTAAACGCCTTAAAATCATGCGTGCCGACGAACCTTTTAGCCGCACTTTTAATAAGCGATAAACCAACGCCTTTCTCTACACGGGTTGCGTACCGTTCTTTTAGCGGGATATCTACGTCGCTTTTATAAAAGGAATAGCGGTAGGTCTTTTTCTTTGCACACCTTAAAGCGTTAAAGTCGTCCGCCACGCCTTCCGCCGACAAAACTTTAACGTCGTCGGGCAAATATGGGTTTATTGCAAAGGGTAGTTTTTGGGGCGGAATAGTGCAGTTTTCAATACTCATCGACGCAACTTGACCGAGTGCGTGTACGCCTGAGTCCGTGCGACCGCTTCCAACGACCGTTACGCTTTGACCCGTCGCCGTCTTTATTGCCGTTTGAAGTTCTTGTTGAACGGACCTGCCGTTTGGTTGGATTTGCCAACCGCAAAACAAAGTGCCGTCGTAACTTATAACCAACTTTACTATCATATCACTAAAAACAAATAAAACTTATTCAAAAACACTATCCCGACTATAAGCCCCGCAATAAACAGAACGCCTATAACGTCACGAAAAGTAAGGGTTTGCTTTTTATATTTAGTACGTTTTTTACTACCCGCATAGCACCTTGCGTCCATAGCGTCGGCAAGTTCGTCTGCACGACGGAACGAGCCTATAAGCAAGGGTATAAGCACGGGTATTAACGCTCTTATCCTCTTAAAAATATTCCCACTTTCAAAGTCCGCCCCACGTGCTTTTTGTGCCTTTATTATCCTATCCGTTTCGTCTAAAAGGGTTGGGATAAACCTAAGTGCGATACTCATAATAAGTGCAAATTCATGCACAGGGAATTTTATCCATTTAAGCGGGGTCATAAGGCTTTCAAGCCCGTCCGCAATTTCCACGGGCGAGGTCGTCAACGTAAGAAGCGACGCACCAAGCACCACTAAAGTTATTCTTGCGATAAGGAACCCTGCGTTTAAAAGTCCTTGGTCGGTTATCGTTATAAACGACCAACTTAAAAGCACCTTTCCATTTGCGTTAAAAAAGATTTGAAGCACTGCGGAAAGCACTATAAAAAACAATATGCCCTTTATACTTTTTAATACACGCATAAACGGTACTTTTGCAACGATGGTTGATACGATTACGAACACCAAACACGCCAAAAACCCTAAAAAGTGAAAAGGTTGTACCAAAAATACCGCCACGATATACGCGATTATTATTAAGATTTTAATTCGTGCGTCCATTTTATGTGCGAACGATGTTGCGGGGTAGTACTGCCCGAAAGATACGTCTTTCATCACTTATCCCCCCGTTTGCGTTCCATATAAGCACTTACGACCGCATCCACAAAACCGTCCTCGGTAAAGTCGTTATCCGCATTAACACCCTTTTCTTTAAGAACTTCGGTAAGAAAAGCGGTTACGGGCAATGAGAGTTTTAACTCTTTGATTTGGTCAAGTGATGAGAATATCTCTTTTGGGCTACCCTCTTTAACGAGTTTACCCTCAGAAAACACCCCTATTCGGTTACAATTTTCGCAAACCAAATTCATATCGTGCGAAACGATAATTATAGTCTTAACGAAGGTCTTATGAAGCCTGTGCAATAGGTCGATAAATTCGGTTTTGCCACGTGGATCAAGCCCCGCAACGGGTTCGTCAAGCACCAAAACCTCTGGCTTGGTGACGATTACGCCCGCAATAGCAACACGGCGTTTTTGCCCGCCCGAAAGTTCAAACGGGGACTTTTCTTTAACGCTGTCGTAATCAAGCCCTACGATCTCTAACGCAGACCTAACCGCACTGCTTATCTGCTCTTCCGAAAGGTCCTTGCCGTAGTTTTTAAGCCCAAACGCAACGTCATCAAAAACCGTTTCGGCAAAAAGTTGGTGTTCGGGGTACTGAAAAACCATACCTACCTTTGCCCTAAGCCCCTTAAAGTCGCATTTTTTATCCGAAAGGTCGTATTCCCCGACGGTCAAACCGCCCTTGTCTTTCCCGACCTTTATAAGCCCGTTAAGGTGCTGAACGAAAGTGGACTTTCCGCTGCCCGTATGCCCGATAATCCCGAAAAAATCCCCTTCGTTTATGGTTACGGTAACGCCGTCTATGGCACGCACGGCAAGTCCTTTTGATTTTTCACTATATATATAAGTAAGGTTTTGGGCTACAATTTGCATAGTTCTTCCCCCAACCTTTCTTCGGTCAAAATACCGCTAGGCAACGGCACGCCCCTTGCGACGAGTTTTTCGGCAATTCTCATAGCCGGCGGAATCTCCAACCCGATAGCCGTAAGAACGTCCTTCTTGGCAAAAATCTCTTGCGGGCATCCCTGCAAAATAAGTTCACCGCCGTCCATAACCAAAACCCTGTCCGCACGCACGGTTTCTTCCATATAGTGCGTGATAGAAATGACGGTTACACCTTGTTCTTTATTCAATTTTTCAACCACGTCCAAGACTTCTTTCCTGCCACGTGGGTCAAGCATAGCGGTAGATTCGTCCAAAACCAAAACGTCCGGTTTTAAGGCAAGCACACCCGCAATAGCAATCCTTTGTTTTTGCCCACCCGACAAACGCACGGGCGACGATTTACGAAATTCGGTCATACCGACCGCGGACAACGCAAACTCAATACGCTCGCCTATCTCTTCTCTCGGCACGCCCAAATTTTCAGGTCCGAACGCAACGTCGTCCTCAACGATAGAGGCAACCAACTGGTTATCGGGGTTTTGGAAAACCACGCCGACACGCTTACGAATCTCAAACAAGTTCTTTTTATCCAAAGAAGATAGCCCGTCAACGGTAACTTCCCCTTCGTCAGGCTTAATTAGGGCGTTAAGAAGTCTAGCAATGGTGGATTTACCACTGCCGTTATGCCCGATAATAGAAACGTATTCCCCCCTTTGAACGGAAAACGAAACGTTTTTTATCGCCATATTCTGTTTATCGTAAGAATAACTTACGTTTTCAACCGAAATTATCTGCATTTTACCCTAATTTTCCAAACTTGCTTATGCAATTATACCAAAGTAAACAAAATTTTACAAGCAATTTAAATACCTAACTTTATTATCCACCACTTCTATCCTAATATTCCCGTCAGCGGTTGGAATAGTGACTTTACAATCTATCCCCACCCCGTCGCCGCCATCGACGTTTTTAGGCGACAAAATATCAAAGCCTGTCAAGGCGTAAACTATCCACCTCGACGCATAAGACGCAAATCCGTGGTCACAACTTGCGTATGGCGACAAGTGTTCCCAAAGCGTCCCCGTCTTTCGTGCCATCTCGCTAAAATAAAATCTACACTCTTTTATAATATCTTCTCTCTTTCCAAGATTAACCAGTAGGTCTATTCGCATATAAACGCCCATAAACATATTCGGCTTTACCACCTGTGGCATAAAATCCTCGTCACGGTTTCTGCCAAACTTGTCTATCATAAGCGTCTGCAAATCCTCTTTCATATCCCCGATAAGCACGTCCATCCACAACGCGTAATACTGACAAACTTCACTATAAAGACCCGTCTTGACAAGCCTGCCCTTTTCGTCCCTAACGAGATTATCCACGAACAGCGTGCCGTCAAAACCCATTTCGATTATAATTTTCAATAAGGCATCCGCCTTGTTTAAGAGTGCGTCGTCGCCGTAGAGTTTGCCCGCACACCTCATCGCCTTTACGTAAAGGATATTGCTTGGAACGTTAACGCCTCTAAGGTGGTCGGGGTCGTTCGCACCGCTCCACTCAACGAAAACCCAGTTTTCAAGGTCCTCTAAAAGTCCTAACTCGTTTTCAAACTTAGTGAAGTAGTTAAGTATGCCGTAAACCTTGTCCTTTGACAATTGCAGAATATCACTCTTTGGATTAAACCTGCCAAACTTTTCAAGTTCTAAAATATACCACAGTGTCCAGTTAGGGATAAACATCCCGTAATAGACCTCTGAGGGGTACGACATAGGAATCATACCTTGTGGCAAGTTCTTCCCCCACGCCTTGCTGTAATTGTTCAAAAACGCTTCTTCAACGACGTTCTTGCCCGTAAACATCCGCTCTGAAACGGCAGTAAAGTAGGCGTCGCAAAGCCACCCCGCCCTTTCTCTCGACGGACAGTCCATAAACACGTCCACGGCGTTCTGCACGAAAGAATTTTTGGCTGAAAACATTACGTATTCTATATCCTTGTCTTCGCTCTCAAAACTAAACGCCGATGCGTCGGGATTTTCAAAGTCGGTAATCGTAAGCGTTACGTCCATATCTTTTGAACAAACTATCACGCCGTACCTTAGGGTATAAGGCTCAAAAGTTTGCATCTTATATTCCCCACCCTCGGTTAGCGTTGCGGCATAGACGTTTGCCGTGTCGTTTCTTATAAAGTTTACTACCTTGTTTTCGGTTAAAAGTTCGTCGTACAAAACGAAAACTTTTCCGCCCGTCGGGGCTAAAACCTTTAAGTTCAAAAATCCGGTTATCGCCCTACCAAAATCTACTACCCTATATTTATATTCGCATCCTTTATCACTTTCAAGATACTCAAACTGCGAAGCCTCATCAATAGAAAAATCCTCAAACTCGCCCTCTTTATAACCTTGAATTTCCGTGCCGACGGTGGTTATAACCCTCGTTCGCCATAGCGGAAGAGTGCTATCTCGGCGTACGCCGCCACAATACGGCAACTCTTTTGCGGTATGTAATTCAATTTTAGGGTCGGATAAAAAACTGTACTCAAAAACGGGGGGCTTAACTTCTTCAACCGTTGCCCTTTCAAACGGGGAGGCACCACCACGATAAAATTCCTGACGGTCACACCCTAATTTATAAATCTCGGAAAAACCACGTTGGTAACTGTATCTCGGTACCTTTCTTACTCTATCGCTTATAATATAACACTCAAAATCGAGTGCCGAAAACCTTTCGCCGTCACACGTCACAAGTTCGCACCCGAAAAATCCGCCCGTGTTGACGTAGCAAAAGTTATCCACGCCGAGGTCGTGTACCTCAACCACCACCGTAGAACCAAAACACTCAAACTCTTTCAACGCAAAAAACCCGTGAGCCTTTCTATCAGGTCCAAAACAAACCATTTTTCCGTCAACAATCAACTTAAAACAGTTTGAAGCGGATAGTTTTATCTTAAATGATTTTGCATCGCTTAGCAAAAGCCTAAACGCCGTCGAAAAGTTAATTTGCCCCTTTCCAAGCACGGGATATACGCATTTTATCGATTGATTTTCGTGAATAAACTTGTCTTTCATTTTCCTTAAATTCCTTTTTTATCTACACTAATTTTAATTGTAACACATCCAACCGCATTTTACAAGCGATGATACCTATAAAAAAACGCACGGCTTTACCGTGCGTTTTATTATTTTAATCTGTAAAGCCCGTCAACTTCTTCGATTTCTGCGATATACGGTCTTTCTTGCATATGTGGGTTGTTAGGCATATGATAAGTTATAAACAGTTTGCCCTTATCCTCAAACACCATACCGTGCCCACCGTTAGAAGATATCAACGGCTTCTCTATCTGCGTCCACTTTCCGTCAATACGGTCGGCGGTCGCCATACCCATTGCGTACCCGTCCTTGCCGTGGCTTGACCAAAGCATAAGGTACTTTCCGTTTTTGGTTTTTCTCACGAAAGGACCATCAGTAACGTAACATCCTTCGCCTTCGTAATCAATAGTCCAAGGTGCTTCGCTAGCCTTAAACAATACCTTCTTTTCACCCACGACTTTTAAGGTTTCGTCAAGTTCGGCAAGCACCATCTCGCCGTCCTTAATATCCGTCCACTCTCTACAATACACGGTGTAACGCTTGCCGTCGTCGTCTATAAAGAAGGTTGCGTCAAGGTTACTGCTGTCGTCAGGAAACATCTTGTCGCCGTGCGGACGGTAGGGGCCCAAGGGGTTATCGGCAACCAAAATTTGGCACTCACGCTTTGACCCGTCCACGGAAAACGCCGCAAACAAATAGTATTTGCCGTTATATTTATGGACTTCGGGTGCCCAAAATTGTTCGTCAGCCCAAAAATCTTCGCTGTTTTCAAAAATGACCCTTTCTTCAAAATCAATAAGGTCGTCGGAAACGTACGCCTTAAACCCGTCCGCCTTGCCTTTCCAAGTCTGCGGGTCGGTTGAGCCGAATAGATAGTATTTGCCCCCGTCGATAAGCATAAAGGGGTCTCTTATATAAATGTCTTTTAGTTTCATAATATTAAGTCGTTAAATTTGTTTTTAAGGGGCAAAAATTTGCCCCTTTTTTTTAGTACATTTCGTTCAAAGATCTCGGCACGTTTTTGCTTGAAATCATAAATAGGAAAGGTATGGTAACGAACAATAACGAGATTACCACGAACAACTTTTCGTTGGGGACGTTAAAGCGTCTATAAACCTTAACCGAAGCAAAGACAAGCCCAAGATAGAATAGCAAGATACATAGCCCCATAACTATCCACATAATTTGCCAAAGCGACTCTGCCGAAATGGTGGGCAAGAAATCGCCACCCCAACTTGCATAGCAAAGTGCCAGCAAAAACGCAACGCAAATAAAGATATACATCCTTGCCATCTTCGTTACGGGAATAACCAAAACCGTAAAAGGACCCGTTACTTCCCTAATCACCTTAAAACAATAAAAGGGGATAAAGACTTTATATGGCTTTTCGTAACCCATTTTTTTTGCAAGGAAATATACGCCCAAAGAAACGAATTCTATAAGCACCAGCATTGCTATAACACCTATAAGTACGTTAAGCATTATATCTCTCCTCAATCACCAAAGATTAGTTGCTTTTTAATGAAGTATATACGTTATACATTGCTTCAAGGTAAGGCTCAGCCGTTCCTACGAAAGCGGTTCTTGCATCGAGGTACGTTTGTCCCGGGTTCGTACCTTGGTACGTGCCGTACCAAAGTTCTCTCATTATCGGCCCGATAGTTACTTGAGCGTTACCGTTAGCCGTCTTTAAGGTAGAGTTGTTGGTCAAAAGCATATAGTCAATGGTATCGTTCGTAACGTAAAAATCCTTGTTCTTTGCGTTTTCAATCCATTGCTTTTCTTGGTTGGTGTAACCCGCATAAGTTAAGTCTGCCATGTTTTGGTTTTCAACGAGAGCCAAAATTCCACTATACGGCGGATTTACAAAGTCTTGTTCTGAATTATAAGAGTAGGTTTGGTTATCTTCATCGTAATGCCAGTCAACACCTTCTCTGCCGTATCTGCAAAGCAAATAGTTGTCTTTGCTTGAATATACCCAATTCATAAACTTCAAAACGGCGTCGATGTGTTGTGAAGCCTTTGGAATAAACGCACAGAAAGTTGCAACGGTATTTCTCATAAACCCTTTATCCGTGCTTTCGGGGGTCTTTGTCAACGCACCGAGTACGGTAAATTCTGCGGACGGATCCATCGCTTTGGTCTTTCTTGCAACTTCGATTAAGTGGGTAACGGTTGGGTCTTGTAAGAATATACCCGTCTTTCCCGTCATAAAGTTGGTTTCGCCATCTACTATTTTTATTTTAGAGGGTTCTGCCGCCATAAGCCCTTCTTTTGCCCAGTTGTTTTCAAGTTCAACAACGTCTTTATAGCCGGGGTTGATAATACCTAAGCCTACGTAATTTTTACCACCTTCACTATAAACGGTGTTTGAATAATACCCTGCGTTTATGCCACAAGCACCCAAAACGCCCGCTTTTTCTACGTCGAATATGTCGCCCGTAATAACGTGTTCAAGGTTTTGTTGAGTCTTCATCGCCTTTGCCATAGCGGTAAAGGTTTCAAAGTCACCAACGTAAGTTTTAGACTTATCGTTTATATCGTCGGTGTAACCCGCTTGTTCCATCCAGTCTTTACGAACCAAAATACCAAACTTGTACGGGTTGATAATGGACGGGATTCCGATAAGTTCGTCGTCGGGCGTGGTAACAGCCTTTAATCCATCAAAGGTGTTTACGCCGTCAGTCCACGTGAAAACGTCGTCGTCAATAGCGTCTTGCAAATAATCTTCAAACGAGAAGGTCAAGTCAGTGTAATAGTTATTTATAAAAGCCCAGTCGTCAATGCCGTCGCCACCCCTAGTGTGGGATATTGCAACGTCAACGCTACCGTCGGCAATACCAGTCGAAAGAGTTCCCTTCATACCTTGCCCTTCGTTTAGGTTGATTTCAAAGTCAAGGCTGATGTTAGTGTCTTCGTAATATTTTTGTTCGATATACTCAATGACTTCGTCTTCCTTCGTTCCGTTCGTCCAAGCAAACTCTGACGAACCGCCGGCACAAATATAAATTTTAGTGCCTTGTGGTCTTCCGTTTCCACTCGGACCGCTTGGACCTTCAGGGTCGCCACAACCAACGAGTGAAAGGGCTGTAATGACTGCAAGAATAATTGCAATAAGTTTTTTCATTTTCTATCTCCTTATGTTTTTTATCGTAGAAGTTACTACTTTATTTTTGCTTATTTAATTCCTAAATCTTGAACGTAACTATCGTTAAAATAGTATCTAACGTCGTCAACCGCAACGTCTATCCAGTTTGCTTCAAACGCAAGGGTCGTCCATTGATTAGAAACGGCTTGCCAACTAACGACTATGGTGTACCAAACACCCGCTTCCATAACGGTCACGCTGTTTCCGTTTGCATCGTACATTGCAATACAACCGCTATTATTGTTGGTTATATCACCCGTCAAGTTATTGATGGTAAGTGACTTATAACCGTTTGTCGGGCTATATGCGTAGAACGAGAAAGCAGAGTTTGTCGCACGGCAAACGTCAACGGTAATATATCTAATACCAAGTGCCGAGATTTGGTTGCAAACCGCCGATGCGTTTTTGTTTAACCTTGAATCGGTTAGTTCTAAACCGAAAGTGCTTAAAGCCGTGTAGCCCGTTTGTTGAGAGTTGTTAACGAGGCGATAAACGTTAGTTCTGTCGTATATATCCATTTTAGTAATGGTTGCACCGCCCTTGTCGTTGACTATAACAACTTCGCTGCCGTCTTCTTGCAAATAGTTGCCTTTGTAGTTTGAAATATAGTCTGTTTTCCAAGTCTCGTCGGTATAGCAAACCGCCTTATCAAGATAAACGTCCATCGGTTTTCCGTTTAAAGTTATGCCCCACCAAGAAAGCCCTTCATACGGTACCCACTCAACGATAACGGTGTACCATTTTCCACTCTCAACCACGTTGCCGACTGGAACGATTTTTCCGTTATAATCAATAACCGTTATATATTGTTGGTTTATAGCGTTGCCGAAAGACATCTTGCCAGTATTACTTATCGTAAAGCCCGATTGGTTCGGTTGGGTTTGGTTTCCATTGGTTTTAGTTTCTATACCGTTTGAGAAATACATTGCAAAATAACTGTCTTCCGCTCTGTAAAAATCAAACGCAACGTACTTTATCCCCTTTTGTGCCACGACGCTTTGGCTATTGTTTGAATCCCAGTGGTTCATATCCGTTATAACCACGTGGGTATTCCATTCTTCATTGTTGCCAGTGGTAACTAATTTATAGTGATACGTTCCCGTCCTGCCACCGATTGCATTTTGTTCAAGCGTAAATACGTTTTCTAAATCTTCACGTAGTTCAAAACCACTTGCAAACTTAGAGTCGATACATCTAACCGTAACGATCGTGGTGTAAACGTCCTCGCCCTCTTCTGAAACGGTAACTTTAACTTGTGCCGTACCCTTTGCCGTAAAGGTTACCACGCCCGTTGACGAAACGGTTGCAATTTCGCTTTCAATCATCTCGTAAGAAACGCTTGCGTTGGTGTAAATCGCACCTGCGATATAAATTCCAACGGGGATTTGTACGGGCGAACTGAGGGTTGTGTTGACTTCGCTTGGGATATTGATTTTTAGCTCTTCTAAGAAAGAGTCGTTTAGATACATCGTCAAGTTGTCAACGTAAATATCCATAACCGCACCGCCGAGGGCAACGCCCCACCAAGAAAGCCCGGGATAAGGCACCCACTCGACCACGATGGTGTACCACTTTTCGCTATCGATCGTGTCGGTAAAGTTGACTACCGTTCCCATTTCGTCGAGAATAGTTATATAGGTTTTGTTTACGTCGTTATTAACTGTAATTTGTCCGGTCGCAGAAATTGCCATAATAGCACAGTCGGCACCGTTTGCGTTCGTTGTCACACCGTTCGAGAAAGAAACTCTTACGGCACTATTTGCTTTTCTATACACGTCAAACGCAACGTATTTTATTCCTTTTTGCGTTACGCCATTTTGACTGTTGCTTGACGACCAGTGATTCATTTCGCTAGCGACGATATAGTTGTTCCAGATATTACTCGGCAAAGTTAAGTGATAAACGTCACTTCTGCCCCCAACCTTTTCAGTAGCAAGTTCGTACGTTACGGTGCTTTGTTCACCGTCTTTCGTCCAAGTAACGAATTCGTCTTCGTACTTTTCGTCGTAAACCTTAACAGTGATTTGCTTTTCTATCCTATCGCCGTTGCCTTTGACAGCGTAAACGTTTAGAATTGCCTTACCCCTCTTTAACGCCGTGACGGTAAACCCGTCAAGAGAAACGACGTCTGAACCTGAAAGGATTTCGACTTGTAAATCACTTATGTCGCCTATCTCACCGCCCATCATAAACGCAGTAACGTCGATGCTTGCAGTTTTCCTATCCGCATATTCGGTGTTTTCACCGCCGTAGAGAAGGTAAGAATCCTTTGCTACGCTTATCAAATCGTTTGGCAGTACCGTTACCTTGATAACCGTTTGCTCAGTTTCTTCGTGTCCGTCTTTTTCGTACTTAACGGTTATAACAAGTTCGGTTTCGCCAACTTGTAAAGCGGTGATTTTGCCGTTTGAAATTTCAAGGATATCGGCAATGCTTGCCGTTACGCTTTGAATTTGATAATCTTTTACCTTTTGGTTTTTATACGATACGTTTAAGTAATCGCTTAAAGAATATTCTTTGCCAACGAAAGCGGTGTCAAGGTTGAACGATTCAACTTTCAAGTAATCGTTATACCCAACCTCTAAAATACAAGAATCGTCTTTGTAGTAATTAACGTTTTTAACGTCGAACACCGTATCAGCCGCAGTTGCCGTAAAGAACAACGTGTCCGTCTTGTAAATGTTAACGTCAAGTTTTATCACGAGGGTCACCCACTCGTTCTTAGGAATAGTCGTCGTCTTTACGCCGTCCTTATAAACAGTTACGTTACCGTCCGTAATCTCTTTCGCAAGGTTTATTTGCACGTCGTTTTGCTTTAATATATCGTATGCGTAAACGAGTGGTTCGCCCGCACTATATCTAAACTCAACGGTCATATACTCGAACAGTTTTTTAACCGCCACGCCCTTAAACACCGTTACGGGGAAAATTTTACGAACGAGGTAAGGTGCTTGAATAACCTTTTCGTTTGCACCGTAAGTTGGTGTTTTCATTTGATATCTATAATAGTCTTCGCCCGTTGGAACGGCAAAGTC
>SVIL01000028.1 GCA_015069505.1 Clostridiales bacterium | reverse complement strand
ACTCGTCGGTCATAGTGGTATTTTTGCCGTCCAAAATAATCTTTCTAATCTGTTCCGAAACGGACGAACCACCCGGTTCTCGAGTGAAAAAGTACTTCACGTTACGCTCGTTAAGATAGTTTTGCAATAAACGAAGTTGTGTGGATTTTCCAACCCCCTCACAACCCTCAAAGGTAATAAACTTTGCCATATTTTATCCTTTTACGATTTTAATTTTTCCGTTCTTTACGCCAAAGACGTTAGTGGCACTAAGCACCTTTATTACGTCGTCGGTGATAACTTCACCCGCAGTTACAACGGGATAGCACGGTGGAAACAGCCCTGCGTTCTCGCCCGCAATTTGCCCCACGGCATTAGATAGCGGAACTTCTTCAACCGCACTTGAAACGGCTAAGAGATAGGGCATTTTTCTCTCGGGTATAGAGTACGTCTTGCCCTCGAAAACTTCAGTACGCTTTACCGTCTTTGCAATCCACACAATTGCACGGGCAAGGGCGTTTATCTCACTCTTTTTAGTAAGTGCGGAAAACATAAAAAGCAAATACCTGCCGTCGTTAAGTTCTGCGTGAATACCCTTTTTTATAAGCAGTTTTTCGGCGGTATCGGTACAAATCCCCGCACTGCCAAAATCCACGGCAAGTTTTAGTGCGTCCGTCTTTTCCATAAATGTTACGCCCGAACGTGCTATTTTAAATTTTAGTTCGGCAAGAGAGTCGGATACCCTTTCAATCTCTTGACGCCCACGTTCGTTCATAAACTTTACGGCGTATTCAACAGATGCCATTATGGGGTATGACGGGCTTGTAGTACAAAAAATATCCACCGCCTTTTCTAAACTTGGAATAAGTTCTGCATTTGAACATAGTAGCACCGCACCTTGGTTTAACGCAGGTAAGGTCTTGTGAACGCCGTCCACCCAAATATCCGCATAATCACCCGCATAGGGCTTATCGTCGGTGTATGCGTAATGCCCGCCGTGTGCCCCGTCGATTAACAAGAGTTTGTTGCGTTTTTTTAGCACGGCAGAAATCTTCTTGATATCGAACGTTCTGCCAAAATAGTCCGGATAAGTATAAAGCACCCCTATTGCTTTTGGGTGCGTATCGAGTAACTTTTCCGTACTTGCCGTAGTTGGGTTGTTAGGAAGCCCGTAATCAAACCCAAAATCGGCAACGATAGGTGATATCCCGCACAACTTTAATGCGTTATAAACGCTTTTATGTGCCGTGCGGTTAATTATAATCTCTTTGCCACGATTTTTAACGGCGTGTAACATACATTGTATCCCCGCCGTAGAACCGTTGGTCAAAATTTTTGCATACTTAGCCCTTAGTATATCGGCGATATCAAACTCCGCATCGCCGACTACCTTTTCAAGATTTAACGCAGTAAGTTCGGTTACGTCAAGATTTGCCCCGCCAAACCTTTTACAAAAAGTTGCGTTGCCCTTATGACCCGGCATACCGAACCTAAGCGGTCTTGAATTATCAAAATTTTTTAGGGTCTTGTATATTTTTAGGTTTAACATATTTATTGAACCGTTTCAGTAAATATCCTTATTAAAGAATTTAGAAAACAAATGGTTTCAAACTGTAAATCAGGTTGGTAACTCTCAAAATCAAATATCAACGCCACCACGTCGTCCGCACCCCTTTGAGCGTAACTGCTGTCACGCACCATAAAGTAATCGGTGTTCTTCAACTTGCTTTGCCCCGTCGCGGGTACGAGATTTTCTATCTTTAACCCGTAACTCTTTTCAACTTCTTCCGCATACTCGTCCGTGTACGACGCTTTGTCTTCTTCACTGCCGACGTTTACCGAGTATTCAAAACGACGATATCTGTAAAAGTACTTGTCGTCTTCACTTCTTAATGCGTCTTTTTCAAGTTCGGTTTGTAGGAATAAAACTTCCACGCACAACTTTTCTATCCTTGCGGTTTCGTCCTTTATCCCCTGTTCTTTTTCAGCATCCTTGCGGAATCTATTATCCTTTCTCATCCTGCTTAAAAAGTTGTCTTTTATCTTTTGGGCAGAAAGGTTGTCAAAGGTTAGCATCAAGTCGCCCGCTTCGTCAAAGGCTACGTTTCCGACCTTAGTGTCGTCAATAAACTTAAAAAGGTATCTTTTAGCACTTTCAACAAGGTCTTCAAAAGCGAACATTTGATAAGCATCAATCATTTGATTTGCTCGTCTTGCTTTATATTCGCTACCCTCAACCGCCGTAGGAATAATGTCGGTAAATATCGCATCGCCCTCTTGAACGGTTAGTCTTGTGGATAGAACGTTATACTCGCTAGTCAAAGCCTCGTGACTGATTTCAAGCACGTCGTAACTAAAAGTATCGTCGTCGATAAGCGTAGATCTTAAAGTTTCTTTGTTCTGCGAATAAAGGGTTTCGTCGTAGTAGTACTTAAACTGTTGACCCGTAGTAAGCCTTACGCCAGCCATAGTGTAAATAAGTTCCCACAAGAAAATAGCACATACCGCAATAGCCACAAGTGCTATCCATTCGTATGCGAAAAAATTAGAAAGTCTTGATTTTGTAATTCTATTATCCATTTGATTTCCTTTTGTCTTTATTTACACTCTTTTTTAAACTTTAATCTATTTCTTAATCGGCTTCATCGTCGGGAATAAAATTACGTCCCTAATTGAAGCACTGTCGGTTAAAAGCATAACCAACCTATCAACGCCGAACCCAAGTCCGCCCGTGGGTGGAAGCCCGTATTCCAACGCCGTAACGAAATCTTCGTCAACTTGTGCATCGTTGCCACCCTTTGCACGCTTTGCTTCAACCTGTTTAACAAACCTTTCCTTTTGGTCGATAGGGTCGTTAAGTTCAGAGAAAGCGTTGCCCATTTCCCTTGCGTAAATAAAATATTCAAACCTTTCAGTAAACGCGGGGTTAGAGGGTTTACGCTTTGCAAGTGGTGAGTTTTCTACGGGATAATCGTATATAATAGTCGGTTGAACAAGGTTTTCTTCAACGAAAGCGTCAAAGAAAGCAATAAGCACGTGACCTTTGGTCGCTTCGTCACCCTCGTCAACGGTTACGCCCTTTGCCTTAGCGACTGCCCTTGCTTCTTCGTCGGTTGTCCAGTCGTTATAGTCAACGCCGGCGTACTTTTTGACAGCCTCAACCATAGTGAGTCTTTCCCACTTTTTGCCCATATCGATATCCACGCCTTGATAGGTTATCTTGGTTGTTCCGCAAACCTGTTCGGTTATAGTACGGTACATATCTTCGATTAAGTCCATCATATCAAAGTAGTCGCTGTACGCTTGGTACATCTCGACCGTAGTAAATTCGGGGTTGTGTGATTTATCCATACCTTCGTTACGGAAAATTCTGCCAACTTCATAAACCTTGTCAAATCCGCCGACGATAAGCCTTTTAAGATAGAGTTCAGTCTCTATTCTCAAATACATATCTATCCCAAGTGCGTTGTGGTGGGTTTTGAAAGGTCTTGCGGCAGCACCGATTTCAAGCGGTTGCAAAACGGGGGTATCAACTTCAAGGTACCCAACACCGTCAAGATAGTTCCTTATAGCGGTCATTATCTTTGAACGCTTAACGAAAGTACGCTTAACCTCAGGGTTAGCGATTAAATCCACTTCTCTTTGACGATAACGCATATCTTCGTCTTTAAGCCCGTGGAATTTTTCGGGTAACGGAAGTAAGGATTTGGATAAAAGTTCAACCTTTTGTGCGTGAACGGAAATTTCACCGGTACGAGTGGTGAAAACAAAACCCGTAATACCGATGATATCGCCTATATCGTAATCCTTAAACGCAACGTATTCATCACCTAAGTCGTTGATTGAAAGGTATGATTGAATAGTACCCTTTCCGTCAAGGATAACGGCGAAAGAAGCCTTGCCCATAACACGCTTAGAGATAAGCCTACCTGCAATGCCAACCGTCTTACCTTCGTATTCGGCGTAATTATCCTTTATATCTTGGCTATAAGCCGTGCGATCGTACCTAACCTTTTCAAAGGGGTTTTGACCTGCCGATTGCAACGCTTCAAGTTTACTGCGTCTTACCCTTAAAATCTCATTTAAATCCAACTCCGTTTCGGGAACGGTGGTCTTTATCTGTTCGTCCATATTCGTATCCTTTTTAGATTAATAAACTTTTTTGATAGTAAGCGTTACGATGCCCGCGGGAACGACTACGTTAATAGTTTCGTTAGCCTTTCTGCCAAGCAATGCGTTGCCTATCGGGGATTCGTTTGAAATTCTGCCCTGTTCAACGTCAGACTCGGTCGTACCGACGATTTCATAAGTATATGAAACGCCGTCACCGTCAACAAAGTCAACCTTGCTGCCCAAAGAAACTGTGCCTTTTTTAGCGGTATCTTTGATGATAACTGCGTACTTTAATTTGGTTTCGATTTCAACGATTTCACCCTCGATCATCGCTTGTTCGTTTTTAGCAGCATCGTATTCGGCGTTTTCAGACAAGTCGCCGAATTCTCTTGCCGTCTTAATTCTTTCAGTAATTTCTGCACGTTTAACTACTTTCAAGTATTCTAAACGTTTTTCAAGTTCCTCTTTACCTTCTTTTGTAAGTAATACTTCTTCTGCCATATTGCAGTCCTCCGATTTTTATAACGGGCGACACTCCCGCTTATATCTTATTCTAGTTTAGTTATTATAATATATATAAACTCGGTTTGTCAACTTTATAAGATTAAAACCTTATAAAACCCTTTATAAAAAGAAGATTTTTGCTATTTTTTCAAAAAAATTGAAAAAATTTTACATTTACCCCTTGACAAACTCTTTTTTTGTGTTAAAATAGTTTCGTCGCTAAGGGGCGATGGAGTGGTATTTTTAGGCTAAAAGTCAATTCCGAATAATATATGAAACACGAAAGGCTATTCGCAAAGAATAGCCTTTCGTGTTTTTTTAATTATTTCTCTTTGGCAACGTAATCGTTGCAACAGGTACAAGAGTCGCCGCAACCGCAAGTAACTTTGATACTTTCAAGTTGACAATTACAACCTTCTAAGTTGTGCCTACAACCTGTAACGTCGCATTTGATTGAAAAATTTCTATTCATAATCCTCTCCTTTTCTACTATTATGGCTCGGTTTGGGCAAAAATATACTTAATACCTTTGACAAATCCTTTTATTAAGGGTAAAATATTTATGGTAATACATTTAAGGAGATTTTAGATGAAAGTAATTTTATTAAAAGACGTTAAAGGTTCCGGAAAGGTAGGGGACGTAATAGAAGCAAAAGACGGGTTTGCAAGGAATTTCTTGATAAAAAACGGCTTAGCGAAAGAGGCTGATGCACAAGCCTTAAACGACAATAAAAACCAAAAGGCTGCACAAGAATTTCATAGACAAGAAACCCTAAAAGCAAACAAAGCCTTAAAAGAAAAATTACAAGGTACCGAAGTAGTTATTCAAGCCAAATCGGGTGAAAACGGCAAGTTTTTTGGTAGCATAACCAACAAGGAAATTGCTGAAAAGTTAACTTCACTTGGGTTTGATATCGACAAGAAAAAGATTATTCTTGACTCTAACATAAAAACGAGTGGGACTTATACGGTAAGCGTAAGAATTTCCGCTGAGGAAACGGCAAAAATAACCGTAGTAGTTAAAAACTAAATTTAAAATTATTAGGGCGTATCCGATTTTGGATACGCCCTTTTTTGCAACTTATTATTTTTTTATAAAACGGCTTTATGGAATACCTTCTTGCCCTTTTTAATCTTTACGCCGTCGATGAACTTTGCCTTCTCTATCGTTATTTCAAAACTCGTTACCTTTTCACCGTCAACGGTTACACCGCCTTGACCGATAAGCCTTTTTGCCTCACCCTTAGATGCGGTTAAACCGCACTTAACCAAAAGGTCTGAAACCATAATCTTTCCGTCAACAAAGTCTTCGTCGGAAAGGTTGGTGGTCGGCATATTAGAGTCGTCACCCTCACCGCTAAACAACGCGTAAGCCGCCGCTTTTGCCTTATCGGCTTCTTCCGTGCCGTGAACGAGTTGGGTTAATTCGTAAGCCAAAATTTCCTTCTTTTCGTTGATGCGAGAGTCGTCCCACCCTTCCATTTCGTCAATCTTATCAAGCGGAATAAAAGTGAGCATTTTTATACACTTCATAACGTCTGCGTCGTCAACGTTACGCCAGTATTGATAGAATTCAAAAGGCGAAGTTTTGTTGGGGTCAAGCCATACCGCACCCTTTGCGGTCTTGCCCATCTTTTTGCCCTCGCTGTTGAGAAGCAACGTTATGGTCATTGCGTACGCGTCCTTGCCCGTCTTCTTTCTTATAAGTTCGGTGCCGCCGAGCATATTACTCCATTGATCGTCACCGCCGAACTGCATATTACAACCGTAATGTTCGTTCAGGTAGTAGAAGTCGTAAGACTGCATTATCATATAGTTAAATTCAAGGAAAGATAAGCCCTTTTCCATACGTTGTTTATAGCACTCTGCACGAAGCATATTGTTTACCGAAAAGCAAGCACCGACCTCACGCAAAACGTCCACGTACTTTAAGTCCAAAAGCCAGTCGGCATTGTTGACCATAATGGCTTTGTCTTCGCCAAACTCAATAAACCTTTCCATTTGTTTGCGGAAACTTTCGCAGTTGCTATCGATAGTTTCTTTGGTCATCATAGACCTCATATCCGTTCTGCCCGACGGGTCGCCGATATGCCCCGTTCCGCCACCGATAAGCACTACGGGTTTATTGCCCGCCATTTGCAAACGCTTCATTAAGCATAACGCCATAAAATGACCTACGTGCAAAGAGTCCGCAGTAGGGTCAAAGCCTATATAAAATCTTGCACCGCCGTTGTTGATAAGTTCCCTAATCTCCTTTTCGTCGGTGACTTGTTTTATAAGTCCACGTTTTTGTAATTCTTCATAAATTTGCATAATACACCTATAAGTACTGAGTACAAGTATTTTAAGTAACATACTTATTTTAATTAAATTAAGCGATTATGTCAAGCCGTTTTAGGATAGATATTCGTTATAAAGTCGTTTTTCGTTTGACATATGTATATTTTTACTATATAATTAAGGGACTTATGGATAATATGAAAGACGATTCACCTATTATCAATAAAATTGAAATAGATGAAAGTAGTGGTGAGCCTTCTATCGTCAGCATCCCTGCCGATCAAGTTGAGACGCCCCACCTCCAAAAAAACCAGAATAGAAAGCGTTCAAAAAAAGACAAGTCTGCCGGCAAACAACTTATTATGCACGGCATCTTGGGGTTCAGTCGTGAAGACGAATCTATCAATAAACGCCAAAAAATATTTAAAAACGTTTGTGCCGTACTCTTTATAATTTTGATAGTCGGCGTTCTCGCTTTTACGGCTTATAAAGACTTTTTTGCTAACGAACACGGTACCCCTGACTGGAACGAGATTTGGATTACTTTGTCAAGGAACTGGTACTACGGGTTGTTGTGCGTTTTCAGTTTGGGGCTATGCTTCTTGCTTAAAGGCACTAAACTTTCAATAATGTGCAAGTCAATGACCAAAAAATGGCACTTTAAGACTTGTATGGAAACGGCGATAATCGGACATTACTACAACAGTGTTACCCCACTTGCCGTAGGCGGTCAGCCTTTTGAAATTTACCACTTATCCAAACACGGAATTCACGGCGGCGTCGCAACAAGTTTGCCTATCTCTGCATACTTTTTGCACCAAGTTGCGTTTATAACCTTATGTTTTACAAGTTTTTTACTTTTCAAAAACAACGTTTTAGGCGTGCCGTCAAACTTCCTAAACCCCTTCATATCCGTAACGGCAATCATAGGTCTTATACTCGGGGCAATAGTTCCGATATTAGTAATAACCTTTTCTTTGTTGCCACGGTTTTGCAGTTTTTTGGTGCATTTCGTAATATTCGTCGGCGGCAAGTTAAAACTTATCAAAAAGCCGAAAGAAACCACCTATAAAACTCTTAAAACGGTCGTTCACAACGGCAAGTGCATAAAAAAACTTGCTTCAAAACCCATCGTATTTATCGTTTCGGCTATAATAAGTATTTGCGAACACCTTGCACTATGCTCTATCGCATACTACTGCTTAAAAATGTTCGGCTTAATTTGGCACGACAACGGTTTAATCGAGTGGTTGCAAGTCGTACACATTTGCGAAATTATTTACGTAGCAATATCCTTTATCCCCACCCCCGGTAACTCGGGTGCGGCAGACTTTTCGTTCTACACCTTGTTTGCGTCAGGTGCAGGGATAACCACGGGGCTTGCCTTCCCCGCAATGCTTACTTGGCGTATAATGTCCTTCTATTCCTTCATTATAATAGGGTTTACGTTTATAACCCTTAAAAACCGTGCGGATAAATTACACCCCTTTGAGGAAAAACCCGACGACAAAAATAACAACTAAAATATCTAACGCCCGTGACTATCACAGTCACGGGCGTTTTTTACGCTTTTTCATAGTTACTTATTCGGCTAAATCCTCTTTAATCTTTTCAAAGAGCTCCATTGCGTTTTTAACGGCAAGGTCCATATTTATGTACTTATAATTTGCAAGCCTACCCAAAAGATACAAATTCTTGTACCCCTCGGCTTCCTTCTTATACAAATCGTAATGCTCGTAATTCTTAGGCACGGGGATAGGATAATACGGAATATTTTTGCCTTTCTTGAACGCCCTTGAATACTCTTTTACGATGACCGTTTTTTCAGTGGGTTGGCAAGTAAACTTGGTAAACTCTGAAATTCTAGTATAGGGCTTTGAAGTCGTATAATTCACCACCGCTGCGTCTTGGAAAGACGAACGATTACATGTCTTAAACTTAAACTTCAACGTCCTATACGGCAAAATACCGTACTTGTAATCAAAAAGTTCGTCAACGCAACCCGTGTATATAAGTTTTCCGTCAAACGGCGTACCTTCAAGATAAATTTGCCCCTCGCTTAAAGAGATGATTTTACCTGCGTCCTTGCCAAGTTTTAAGGTAATGTTCGGATGGGTTAAAATATTCTCAACCATCTTTGCAAAACCTTCACGCGGTTGGAACTGATATTCGTCCGTAAAATACCTATCTTCTTCAGAAACGTAAACGGGGACTCTATTCATAACCGCTTCGCCAAGGTCTTCGGGTTTTAAGCCCCATTGCTTTTTGGTGTAAAATTCAAAAATGTTTTTATACACGAAGTCTGCAAACTTTCTAACTTCTGCGTTTTCGTGCGATTTAAGGGATAGAATAGGCGTTTTTTTGCCGTAACCTACTTCATCTAACAAAATCTTTTTTATCCTTTCCGCTTTGTCTTTTGGGAAAGTTTCAAAAAGAGAGGTTAGATTAAAGGGAACGGGTACTAATTTGCCGTTTATATTTGCCTTTACCCTGTGTTCGTACTTAAACCACTCGGTAAAGCGTGACAAAAAGTCAAAGACTTCTTTTTGCGAAGTGTGGAAAATGTGCGGACCGTACGGCTGAATAAGTATTCCGTTTTTGTCCTTTACGTCGTAAACGTTTCCACCCACGGTACTCCTTTTGTCGATAACCGTTACTTGGCAACCGTTTTCCGCAAGTAGCCTTGCAATAGTACTGCCCGATAATCCTGCCCCTACTATAATAACTCTATCCATATTTTACCTTAATATCTAATTTTATTTTTTTGATTTGAGTTCCATAACGAACTCTCTAATTTCGTCCATCGCTCTTATTAAGTTTTTCATTGAGTACGCATAAGAAACCCTTACGTGGTACTTGCCAAAATCCCCAAAAGCATCGCCCGGAACGACTGCGACCTTCTTGCTTTCCAAAAGTGCCGTGGCAAATTCTTCGCCCGTCATATTAAGACTTTCTACGGACGGGAAAATATAAAACGCACCTTTTGGTTCAAAGCACTCTAAACCCATCTCGATAAAAGTTTTATACATAAACTTTCTGCGTTTATCGTATTCCTCTCTCATCTCACCGACTACCGCATATCCGTCAGCCTTACCGCTCGTCAACGCCGATAACGCCGCATACTGCGAAAATATCGGGGCACAAATAGTTGCGTATTGATGAATTTTAAGAAGTGCGTCCTTAATAGGCTTTGGGGCACAAACGTACCCTACACGCCAACCCGTCATAGCAAACGCCTTTGAAAACCCGCTTATCAAAACCACACGGTCACAAAGTTCTGGAAATGAAGCGATGGAAACGTGCGGTTTGCCGTAAGATAATTCGGCGTAAATCTCGTCGGACACGACTAATAAATCGTGCTTCAAAATGACGGGGATAATCTTTTCAATATACTCTTTTTCCATTACCCCACCCGTAGGGTTATTTGGGTACGGGAAAATCAAAACCTTAGTTTTTTCGGTTATAACGCTCTCTAAATTTTCGGGCGTTAACTTAAAGCCGTTTTTGTCGCTACAAGGAATTGAAACGGGTACGCCGCCAAGTAGTTCTACGCACGGTTTATAGGAAACGTAACTCGGGTCGGGGATTAAAACTTCATCCCCCTCGTCAACTACGGCACGAAGGGCAATATCAATACCCTCGCTCGCCCCGACGGTGATGACCACGTCGCTTTCGTCGTAACTAACGCTAAACCTATCCTTTAAGTATTTGGTTATTTCAGTACGCAAGGAAAGTAACCCGCTGTTAGAAGTGTACTGGGTGTAGCCCTTTTTAATAGAACTTATCCCAGCGTCCCTTATCTCCCACGGGGTTATAAAATCCGGTTCACCAACGCCCAAAGATATTACGTCTTTGCGTTCGGAAACTATATCAAAAA
Source organism: Clostridiales bacterium (assembly GCA_015069505.1). GTDB lineage: Bacteria > Bacillota > Clostridia > Christensenellales > Borkfalkiaceae > UBA1259. The sequence continues at coordinate 4,934 of SVIL01000028.1, read as the reverse complement.
ACCTTCTTATTCCTGACGGTTTTATGCTTTTTGCTTTTTTGGAAACAAAATCTCTCATTTATGCTTGTATTATCTGTCTTTTTGATTCTTCTTTAACCGAAGTCACTTGCCCTTCGATTTTATATTTTTTAAGTATAAAATGGGTTTGAACGCCCACTATACCGTCTATAACGCTTAACTTTTCCGCAATAAATTTAGCGACTTCGCCAAGGTTGTCACCCTCTACGAAAACGGCAAGGTCAAAACCACCGCTCATAAGGTACAAACTTTGCACTTCATTAAACGAATAAAGTTCTTCTGCATAACTGTCAAAACCCTTCAATTTTTGGGGTGCAACTTTAACCTCGATAAACGCTTGAACCTTTCCGCTTGCAAACTTTTCGTTATTAATAATGGCGGCGTACTTTACGATTACACCGTCCGATTCTAATTCACAGATAGCCTTTTCAACACACTCTTTTTCCACGCCCAAAACGGATGCGATTTGAGAGTTTGTGTATCTTGCGTCTTCACATAAAAGTTTGATTATTCCTTTCTTTAAGTTTTCCATAAAATCTCCTATTACGTTAAGGCGATAATTCACACTTATACATATTACATTGTAAACCTAAAAATTCTTTTTGTCAATATAATTATTGATTTTGACTTTCTTTTGTGGTACAATTATGCGGTACGGAGGCGTTATGATAAGAATTTGGGCTAAGGTAATGATAAAAGACAAGATTATAAAACAATATATGCTTGAAAAGTTTGAACAAATGGACTATTCTAAGTTCTATGATTACGTTCGTGAAATTTGTGAAAATTTGGATATCCCCACGCCCGTGATAATCAAAACCCACCTTTTTAACTACGCAAAATACAACAACCTTAGGTTTAAGAAGGATGATTTTGTGGAAGCGATTAACTTTGATAAGTTGGTTTTGGAAAACGCTTTTCTCTAATTTTTTGTATATAACCCCCTCTCTTTGCACATACTTTAAGCAAAGGGGGGAATTATGAAGATTACTACTATAATTGCATTTACGCTTGTTATGATAGGTTCGCTGGTTTGGTTATTAGTCGGGCTTTTCGACTTTAACTTAGTCGCGTTCATCTTCGGTGCGGGCGGTATGGCAGTCGTATCAAGAATAATCTATTCTTTGGTCGGAATCTCGGCTCTATGGCTGATTTTCTATTTTATAACTTACAGACCTTTAAGATCGATTGACTAATCAAAACCCCCGTCCTTTTTCGGACGGGGGTTTTGTTTTTTTTATTAAATTATTTTAAGCCCCTTATCTTTTAGACTTTCTATGGATAGGTATAGCGGAATACCAAGTGCGTAAACGGACAAAGTTTGGCTTACGAAAAGTATTAGACATTGAAGGATATATAGGTACTCTATCCCACCGCAAAAATACAGCCAGATAAGTGGCAAAAACAGGGCGTTTAGTATCACGGGAAAAACTCCGCCCACTATAACCTTGACTATTCTTTGTGTTATAAGCCGTCCTATGACCGCAGTCATCACCCCTGCAACGAGCGTGATTAAACTACCCAGTATCGTATCCCAAACCACACAGCCCGTTATAAGGTTAGTGAACAAGCACCCCACGAAAAGACCCGCTGCGGTTTCGGGGAATATTAACGGCAAAACGCACAACGCCTCTGACGGACGGAATTGAACGCCCGTGCTTGAAAAAGAAAAGGTCATCATCGACAGGGCTATATACAACGCCCCGACCACGCCCGCTCTTACTATTTTTTTGATTGACATAAAATAAAACCCTTTCGGACGGAGTTTATTTTTACGCCGACTAAAAGGGTTTTTATTATTCCTTTTGCTCGGTTGTTTTATAGAAGTGTTGTCCGAAAACCTTCTTACGATTGATTTTACACGCTTTATACGATAAATGCAAGTATTTTTAAGGATTTTATCAATCAATTTTTCAAAACCTATTGACTAACCTTTATTTTTGTTATATATTTAAAAGGATTTTTGAAATTACCAAAAATTATATCTTTTACAAAGGAGAAAGAGTATTGATGTTAAACGCTCTCAAAAAGCCAAGCAAAAAGTTTATTACGCTTTTAATTGCTTGCGTAGTTATTTTGGCACTTTTAATCGTTGCCGTTGCTACCAAAGGCGTTCACAACGTAATCGACTGTCCTGACTGTGTCGGCGGTCTTGTCGATGGCGAAGCTTGTGAAACGTGCGGTGGCGGTGGTTCGGTTACGGGATCTCTTTGGGCATTGTTGCCGCCGATTATCGCAATCGGGCTTGCACTTATCACCAAAGAAGTTTACAGTTCGCTGTTCATAGGTATTTTGTCCGGGGCTATCCTCGCCGCTGACTTCTCACCCGCAATAGCAATGGACAAGATTATAAACACCGGTCTTGTCAGTGCGGTATCGGGAACGGCAGGCATCTTTGTTTTCTTAGTCGAACTTGGAATTTTAGTCGCTTTGATAAACAAAGCGGGCGGTTCAAAAGCGTTCGGTGACTGGGCAAAAACGCACATAAAAACCAAAGTCGGTGCGGCTATCGCAACTTTCGTTTTAGGCGTATTGATTTTTATCGACGACTACTTTAACTGTTTGACGGTTGGGTCGGTTATGCGTCCCGTTACCGATAAGCACAAGATAAGCCGCTCTAAACTCGCCTTCCTTATCGACGCAACGGCTGCACCTATCTGTATGATAGCACCTATTTCGTCTTGGGCGGCTGCGGTTACGCAATACGCTGCGGACGGGCAAGGTCTTAACCTTTTTATTGCGGCTATTCCGTTTAACTTCTATTCGATATTAACCCTCGTTTTCGTTATCGGTATATCCATTATGCGTTTTGACTTTGGCCCGATGAGAAAGCACGAAATAAACGCCGAAAACGGCGACTTGTTTAGCGGTAAACAAATTAAAGAAGCCGAATACACCCCTAACGAAAGGGGTCGTGTAATCGACCTTTTGCTTCCGATAATCTTCTTGCTTGTTGCAAGTGTTATCGCACTCGTTTACGTAGGCGGTATATTTGGCGTTGACGCTTGGGGCGGAACGGATTTTGCAGGCGACTTCTTCGGTTCGTTCGGTAATACCGACGCAACTATCGCCCTTCCTTGGGGCGGACTTATCGCACTCGTTCTTACCATTATATATTTCGCTATAAGAAACGTCGTTTCGTTTGGCGATTCTATGAAGTGCGTTCCACAAGGCTTTATCGCAATGGTCCCCGCTATCCTTATTCTTACCTTTGCAACTGCGTTAAAGAATATGACGAGTGAACTCGGTGCTGCTTTCTACGTTGGCGATTTAATGAACAAATCTGCGGCAGGGCTACAAAACTTCTTGCCGGCAATTATATTCTTGGTGGCTTGTGTGTTGGCGTTTGCAACCGGTACTAGTTGGGGTACCTTTGGTATTCTTATCCCCATAGTTACGGCGATGTTCCCCGTTGACAGTGCTGTAGGCGTAGTCGGAATTTCCGCTTGTCTTGCAGGTGCGGTTTGCGGTGACCACTGTTCACCTATCTCGGACACGACCATTATGTCGAGTGCGGGTGCTGAGTGCGAACACTTAAACCACGTTTCCACCCAAATCCCGTATGCGTTATTCGTGGCAATCGTATCCTTCGTATGCTTCGTAATCGCAGGGTTCGTTCCTAACTGGTACGTTATGCTTCCGTTATCTATCGTGATAATGATAGGCTGCTTGTTCGGTGCTAAATTCCTTACTAATAAATTGTATTCAAAACAAGAAGCCGTAGCAGAAAACAAGGACACGCCTAACGAATAATTAAACTAAAATTATTTAGCCCCGTCGCAATTTGCGACGGGGCTTTTTTTAACTAAGCGTCTTTATAACCTTGCTAAACTTTGATTTTTGCTCGCACTTCATATCCTCTGAGGCTGCTTCTACCCTGTAATAGTCGTGTTCGGTCATATTAAGGAATACCGAAAGTTGGTCGCTTGTAGTATCTGTAAAACAGTTTTTTACGACCGTCCTAAACCCCTTGCTTGCACCTTCGGTAAGTGCCATCGCATACACCTTTGCCATATTCTTTTCAACGTTTAACATATCTTGCAAACTGTCCCTTTCGTTAAGTGTAAATTCCGTTTTATAACTTGACATAATAATCCCCCTTAAAGCATCTCAAAAAGTGTGTTAAACCGCTTTTGATGATTGTCCGCAATCTTCTTAAAAGTTTCTGAAATCGCAGGGTCGGTTATAGTCCTGCTGTAAAGCCTTGCCTTTTTACAAGCCGACTCTTCCAAAGTTAAAAGTTCACTTATCAAACCTACTTCTTTCGTGGTCAACATATTCTTGTTCATAATTATCCCCCTACTCGGTTTTTAACTATATTTTGCCACGAAAAAATTTTTTTATACCTAAAATTAACGCAAACAAAAAAGGGTTAGCAAAACTTTGCTAACCCTTTACGAATTTTTAAATCTATCAATTATTTGTTGAGATTTTCTTTAAGTGAAGCGAGTTGGTCTTTGAGTTCTTGCGGTACTCTGGTGAGTTCGCCGTAGAACGCTTCAATACCGTCTGCTTCCTTCTTCCAGTTTTCAACGTCGATAGTAAGAAGATCTTTAATGGTATCAACGGTAACGTCTTCTAAACCTTCAACGTTAATATCTTCTGCCTTAGGAACGAAACCGATAGGCGTTTCAACAGCGTCAACCTTGCCTTCGCAACGGTCGATAATCCAGTCAAGAACACGCATATTGTCGCCAAAGCCCGGCCATATAAAGTTGCCGTTATCGTCAGTTCTAAACCAGTTTACGTTGAATATCTTGGGTTGGTTTTTAACCTTTTTGCCCATGTCGATCCAGTGTTTGAAGTAGTCACCCATATTGTAACCAACAAACGGACGCATTGCCATCGGGTCACGACGTACAACGCCGACTGCACCGGTTGCCGCTGCGGTCGTTTCACTTGCCATTATAGAGCCT
>SVIL01000027.1 GCA_015069505.1 Clostridiales bacterium | reverse complement strand
AAGCACACTCAGACTGTTTTTTGGTTTCAACTGAGGACGGACTGCAAAAGGTCGGCATGCGTGGCGTTTTACGCCGTAGGCAAGACCGTGTAGTAGTCGGTGATTTCGTTGAGTTTGAAAACGGTACGATAAGTAGGGTGTTAGAGCGTAAAAACTATTTTAGAAGACCGAGCGTAGCGAATATCGATATTGTGGTTATAGTAGTTTCCCCAGAACCTAAGCCCGACTTTTTATTGATAGATAAACTGGTCTTAAACGCACTTTACAGCGGTATAGAAATCGTGTTTGCAGTAAATAAATCTGACGTTTCAGACACCTTGTTTTACAAGATAAAAGAAGAGTATTCGTTTGTGAAAGCCGATTTTTATAAAGTTGGTGCATTGAATAAAGATGGTGTTGACGAGTTTTCCAAACGGCTAACGGGCAAACTTTCACTCTTTGCTGGTCAAAGTGCGGTCGGCAAGACTTCACTCGTCAACGCATTGTTCGGCACGGTACTAAAAACGGGCGGACTTTCGGAACGGGTTATGAGAGGGAAACACACCACTACGTACTCTGAAATCCATTGTTATTTTAATACCAGAATAATCGATACGCCGGGTTTTGCGGTCATCGACGGGATAATGAAATCAAATGAACTCAAAGACTATTATCCCGAGTACGTACCACTTGCAAAGGACTGCAAATTTTTAGACTGTAAGCACCTAAACGAACCTGATTGTGCGGTAAAAAAGGCGATAGAAGAAGGAAAATTATCAAAGGACAGATATCAACGATATCTTGAAATATATGAAGAACTTAGACAAAAGGAGAAGCGTTATGAAAAAAATTAAAATTGCCCCGTCTGTATTATCTGCGGACTTTTCAAAAATGGGCGAGGAAATCGAAGGGATATCAAAGGCAGGTGCGGACGTAATACACCTTGACGTAATGGACGGGTCGTTCGTAAAAAACATAAGTTTTGGACCAAAACTAATAAAGGACGCAAGGCGTTATTCGGACAAAATATTCGATGCACACTTAATGATAGTAAACCCTTGGAACTATATCTCAAAGTTTAAGGATGCGGGTGCGGACATCATCACCGTCCACTACGAAGCTTGTCAAGACCGCCTAAAACAAACCTTGAAAGAGATTAAGGCACTCGGCGTAAAGTGCGGTGCAGTTATAAACCCCGATACACCCGTAAACAAAATTGCGGACGTAATCGACGAGTGCGATATGATACTGCTTATGAGTGTTTTCCCAGGGTTTGGCGGACAAAAATTTATTCCGGAAGTACTTCCTAAACTAGAAGAAACCGCAAACCTTATTGCAAAGAGCGGAAAGGAAATCGACCTTGAAATCGACGGCGGTATAAATTTAGAAAACGTTAAGTCGGTAAAAGACGCAGGTGCAAACGTAATCGTTGCGGGAAGCACGGTTTTTGCCGAACTTGATAGGGCAAAAATAATAAGCGATTTAAGAAATGCTTAAAAATTAGCAACTTAGCACGCATTTTGCATATAATTTATCGAGAGGTATTATATGAAGATATGTTGTGTAAAACCGCCAAAGTTAATCCGTTCTATTTTACGGCTGATATTTTGCAAAAAGATAAAAGAATAAAAGGTTAAAAAAATCCGTCGCTTTTAATCAAGCGACGGATTTTGTCTATCAAAAAATTAAATTTGGTCAATAATCGTTTCGTAAAACTTTTCGTTTGAATCGTATTCATCCTTCATATTTTTAAGTACGTCGGGAACGTCTTGATAGGATGCGGTGTTGATTTTAAGTTTACTTACGTCGATAGCCTTATTTGCGATAAGGTTAATACTTGCAGCGGTGTTTCCAAAAGCACCGTTTACACAGTGAATACAAAGTTGTTTTTTAACCGCTTGGGTAAAGGATATAGCACTCGTATTAGTAACCGTACCCGTAAACACCACGCCAGCGTTGAATGATGCGAGGGCAAACGCCTTAGAAACGGGTATATCGCTGTCGGAAATATAAACCACGTGCTTTGCCATCCTACCGCCCGTAATATTTGAAACTTCTTTATTCCAAACCTCGTCAGGGCCAAGGGTATAATAAATTCCCGAATCTTGTGCAATGCGGATATTTTCAGGGTCGTTATCAACCAAAATCGGTACTGCTTGATGATAGATTAAAAGTTGAGAAAGTATATTTCCAAAATTATTGCCACCAACGACCGCAACGTATTCACCCTTTTGTATATCCAACTTTTCAATGATTGCGATGGCAAGTGAAATGTGGTTTATAAATAACGCTTCAGTATCCGAAACGCTGTCGGGCAAGATAAACAACTTGCTTGAATCCACTTCAACAAAGTCTGACAAGAACCCGTCGTAATCTTCGCCAGCGGTGTAGATGTCCGAGCATTTGTCTTCCTCGTCGTTTTTGCAGTTAAAACACTCTAAGCACGGGCGATAAGGTTCAACGTAAACGTGCAAACCCTTTTCAAGCCCGAAAAGGTTAGTGTCGATCTGACTTACGATGCCTATGCCGTAACTACCCAAAACCACGTTATCGGTGCTAATCTCACCGGTATATCTAAGCAAATCAGAAAAGGTCAAAAGTGCCTTAGTAATTTTGACTTTTGATAAGTTTGACTGCTCGCAAGCCCCACCGTCGATATCGGTCAATTTAAGTTTTAAAGGTTTAGTTAATTTCCAACCTTTCATTTCTCCCTCCAAAAAATTTTAGAAAAAACGAAATTTTGTCTATTATAAAACAAAACGAAAAAAAAATCAAGCAAATAATAGGGGTAGTCCCCTAAATAAAAGTTTTGGTCAAAAATGAAAAATTATTATATAATTTAGGTTAATAATAGTTGACTAACTTAAAAAAATATAATATAATAACGGGGTAAATTAGAAAACAAGAGGTGCGTTATGAAACAAGGAATACATCCGGATTATCACGAAGTAACGGTAGTTTGTGCCTGTGGCGAAACTTTTAAGACCGGTTCTACAAAGAAAACGGACGTAATCAAAGTTGATATTTGTAGCAAATGTCATCCTTTCTTTACGGGCAAACAGAAGTTAGTTGACACCGGTGGCCGTGTTGATAAGTTCAACAAGAGATATAGCAAAGCAAAACAATAAGGCTGTATTAGCGGTTTTAAGGGTAGATATTACACTTAAAACCGTTTTTTTTAAGTAAATTATGTCAAAAAACAAATGCACACGTACGTCCATCGGCGGTCAAGCGGTAATGGAAGGCGTAATGATGCGTGGCAAAACCGCTATGGCAACAGCCGTAAGGGACGGGGACGGAAAGATTAGGCTTGAAACTAAAAGGGTTACACCTGTAAAGAAACGTAACCTATTTTTTCGTATGCCGATAATCCGCGGTGTGTATTCGTTTATTCAATCAATGTTCGGTGGGATAGGCACGCTTATGCGTTCTGCCGAAGTCTTTGGTGAAGGCGAGCCGTCTAAGTTTGAAAAGTGGCTGGCGGAAAAACTTAAAATCGACGTTATGGGCGTAGTCACGACCCTATCGCTTATTTTGGGTTTAGGTCTTGCGGTATTGCTGTTTATGTTCTTGCCCCAACTTATTCGTGGCGGAATAGAAGCGTTGGTGGGCAACGGTTTTGCTTTTGACGTATGGGCAAAAAACTTTATCGAAGGCGGACTAAAACTTTTAATATTCATCGGCTACATTTTTTTAGCGTCGCTTATTAAAGACGTTAAAAGAACGTTTATGTACCACGGTGCAGAGCATAAGACGATTGCGTGTTACGAGGCAGGTCTTGACTTAACGGTGGAAAACGCCAAAACGTGTTCAAGGCTACATAACCGTTGCGGAACGACGTTTATGGTTTTCGTAATGGTTATATCAATACTCGTCTTTGCGTGTTTTGAAAGTCTAATCGGTAAGGACGCTTTGGACGGAATATTAAGGGTTTTATGTAAAATCGCAATGCTACCTATCGTAGCAGGGCTATCGTACGAACTCTTGCAAGGTCTTGCCAAAACCGATTGCTTTATAGTTTATCCACTAAAAATCCCAGGCCTACTCTTACAAAAAATCACTACGAGAGAGCCTGACGACGATATGTTGGAAGTTGCGTTAAAGGCTTTTACGACCGTTATGGAAATGGACGAAGACCTAACTATTCCCGAAGTGGAATTTGAAATCCCCAAAAAGCGTAAAGACGTAACTCAATCGGTAAGCGTTAAACTTTCCGATGCGGGTATATGCGAACGTGCCGAATCCGAGTGGATAGTGTCCATAACTCTCGGTATTAAAAGGGACAAGGTTTATACCGACGATTTGGTTTTCCCTAAGGATATCGAAAGAATCAACACCGTAGTAGAGCAAAGGATAACCGGCAGACCGCTATGGTATTGTATAGGCGACACGGATTTTTACGGCTACACCGTAAAGGTTGACGAAAGGGTTTTAATTCCTCGCCCTGAAACCGAACTTTTGGTGGAAAACGCCCTAAAAGAACTCACCCCCGAAAAAACCGTACTTGATATGTGTACGGGTAGTGGTGCAATCGCTATCGCTATTCAAAAATCAAGCGGTGCTTTCGTTACGGCTGTTGACGTTTCGCAAGACGCTTTGGATTTGGCGAGTGAAAACGCTAACTTAAACGACGCTAAAATTGATTTTATAAAAAGTGATATGTTTACGGACGTTGAGGGTAAATTTGACCTAATAGTATCAAACCCGCCGTATATAAAATCCGAAGATATATTAACCCTTCAAAAAGAAGTAAAAGATTTTGAACCTACGCTTGCACTTGACGGCGGTAGCGACGGCTATGATTTTTACCGTATAATTGCGGCTGAAAGTGTTAAACACTTAAACGAAGGCGGTGTACTTATTATGGAATGCGGTATAGGTCAAGCACAAGATATAAAAGAAATGCTTACGGGCTATAAAACCGTAGAGGTTATAAAAGATTACGAAAACGTAGAAAGAATTATAAAGGCGGTACTTTAATGTTCAAAAAACTTGATAAAATGTTAGAAAGGTACGCAAAACTTAACGAACTTGTAAGCGATAGCGAAGTTATCGCCCGTATGGACGAGTGGCGTGCATATACCAAAGAACTTTCAGATATCAGCGAAACGGTTGAAAAATATACCGAATATAAAAAGTTAAACGACGAGCAAACGGGCATTAAAGAGATGCTTCCGTTAGAAACCGACCCTGAGATGAAAGCACTTTTGGAAGAAGAATTTCTTGCTAATAAAGAAAAACTTGAAAAAATTGCCGACGAACTTAGGATATTGCTATTGCCTAAAGACCCCAACGACGATAAGAACGTTATTATGGAAATCAGAGCGGGTGCAGGTGGCGAAGAAGCAAGCCTTTTTGCATACGAATTGTATAGGCTTTACGTAAAGTATGCGGAAAAGAACCGTTGGAAAACCGAGGAAATCGAAAATAACTCTACCGAACTTGGCGGAATTAAAGAAGTCGTGTTTTCTATAAGCGGTAAGTCGGCGTACAGAAGGCTTAAATTTGAAAGTGGCGTGCATAGGGTACAGCGTGTCCCCGAAACCGAATCGCAAGGCAGGGTCCACACTTCAACGGCAACGGTCGCAGTTTTGCCCGAAGTTGAAGACGTTGAGATAAACATCGACGAAAAGGACTTGAAAGTAGATACTTTGCGTAGTAGCGGTGCGGGTGGGCAACACGTAAACAAGACCGAATCTTGCATAAGGTTAACGCACTTGCCAACGGGTATAGTCGTGCTTTGTCAGGACGAAAGGTCGCAGACCAAGAACCGTGAAAAGGCAATGCGTGTATTAAAGAGTAGGCTTTACGATTTTTATCAATCGCAATACGATAAAGAGTATTCCGAAAACCGCCGTAGCCAAGTAGGTACGGGGGATAGGTCGGAAAGAATCAGGACTTACAATTTCCCACAAGGTAGGGTAACCGACCATAGAATAGGGATGACGTTGTATTCGCTTGATAACTTTATGTTAGGCGATATAGACGAGATGGTTGAAGCTTTAAATATTGCGGATAGAGAAGCCAAGTTAACACAAGGTTTTGACGAAGAATAAAAAGGAGAAAACATATGAGCGTATCAAAAAAAGTTAGTGGAATTGCCCCGTCGTTGACACTTGAAATTACGGCAAAGGCAAAGAAGATGAAGGCAGAAGGTATATCGGTGATAGGTTTTGGTGCGGGTGAACCCGACTTCAATACCCCCGACTACATAATAGATTCAGCAAAAAAGGCTTTGGATATAGGTTTTACCAAATATACGCCCGCATCGGGTATGCCCGAACTCAAAAAAGCCATTTGTCAAAAATTCTTAAACGACAACGGCTTAGAGTATAAAGAAAATCAGATAGTAATATCTACGGGTGCAAAAAGTTCGCTTTACCACGCAATTTGCGGTATAGTTGACGACGGTGACGAGGTAATATTACCTTCACCTTTCTGGCTAACCTATCCAGAACTTATCTTCCTTGCGGGTGGTAAATGCGTTTACGTCAAAACTTCAAGCAAAAACGGTTATAAAATCACCGCCGCTGAACTTGAAAACGCAATTACCGATAAGACCAAAGCGTTGATATTGAACAGCCCGAACAACCCGACGGGTGCGGTTTATACCAAATCTGAAATTTTAGCCCTTGCAAAGGTTTGTGAGGATAAGGGCATTTACGTCATATCCGACGAAATTTACGAAAAGTTGGTTTACGGCGGAGAAGAACATTACTCAATCGCACAGGCAAGCGAGTATATGAAGGAACACACCATAATCGTAAACGGTATGTCCAAAACCTATTCAATGACCGGTTGGAGAATAGGTTACCTTGCCGCCCCCGAAAAGATCGCAAAAGCCATATCTTCTATGCAAAGCCATACGACGAGTAACGCTTGTTCTTTCGCACAGTACGCATCGGTAACCGCACTTACGGCAAAAGAAGGCGAGGACTTTATTAAGAATATGCAAAAGGTCTTTGACGAAAGAAGACGATATATGGTTGAAACTTTGCAAGGTATCGACGGTGTCGTTTGCATAGAGCCTAAAGGTGCGTTCTACGTATTCGTGGACGTTTCCGCACTCTACGGAAAGGAATATGACGGACAAAAAATTGAAGGGTCACTCTCTTTTGCCGACTGTGCTTTGAAGAAGGGTATCGCTCTTATCCCGGGCGTAGCGTTCGGTGACGACGATTGCATAAGACTATCTTACGCAACTTCAATGGATGATATCAAAGAAGGCTTAAAGAGATTAGCAGATTTTGTAAAGGAATTAAAATAGTATGATAGAGATTAACAAAAAATCAAATCTTTTAGAAGAAAAGGTTTACAGTTACAGTTTGCAAGACGTTGACTCCCCGCAACTGTTTAGAGAGATTTTCGACTATGAATCAGTGCCAAAAATCGTGTTCAACAACGTACACGTTCCTATGGCAATGCCCGAAAATATTTGGATAACTGACACGACTTTCCGTGACGGGCAACAATCCACCTCGCCGTTTACTGTTAAACAAATCGTTGACCTTTATAAATTAATGTCAAGGCTCGGCGGTAAAAAGGGGATAATCAGACAGTCTGAATTTTTCTTATACTCTGAAAAGGACAAGCAAGCCGCACGTGCTTGTATGGACTTAGGCTTGGAATTCCCTGAGGTTACAAGTTGGATAAGGGCAAATAAAAAGGACTTTGAACTTGTCAAAGAGATGGGCTTAAAAGAAACGGGCGTTTTGGTCAGTTGTTCCGACTACCACATTTTCAAGAAAATGAACTTGACCCGTTCACAAGCCTTAGACAAATATTTAGGTACTGTAAAAGACGCTTTAAGTGCGGGTATCCGTCCACGTTGTCACTTTGAAGATATCACCCGTGCGGACTTTTACGGCTTCGTAGTGCCGTTTGCAAGTGAACTTATGAAACTTTCAAAGGAAAGTGGAATACCTATAAAAATAAGAGCGTGCGACACGATGGGTTTTGGCGTAAACTTCGTCGGTGCATCAATCCCAAGATCCGTTCCGGGCATAATCTACGGCTTGCATACTTATGCGGAAGTCCCAAGCGATATGCTTGAATGGCACGGTCACAACGATTTTTATAAAGTCGTCACTAACGCAACTACGGCTTGGCTTTACGGCTGTTCGGCGGTCAACTGTTCTTTGCTTGGCATAGGCGAACGCACGGGCAACTGTCCGCTTGAAGCAATGGCTATTGAGTACGCATCCTTAAAAGGCACGTCGGACGGTATGGATTATACCGCAATAACCGACATCGCAAACTACTTTGAAAGTGAAATCGGTTATGTTATCCCGTCAAGGACCCCCTTCGTTGGCAGAAGTTTTAACTCTACGAGAGCGGGCATTCACGCAGACGGAATGCTTAAAGACGAAGAAATTTATAACATATTCGATACGAATAAACTTCTTAACCGTCCTATGCACGTATCCATCAACAACACCAGCGGTCTTGCGGGTATTGCTTACTGGATAAACGAGTATTATAAACTACCAAAAGAGAGCAAGATTGAAAAGAGTCACCCAGTCGTAGCGAAGATTAAAGAGATGATAGATACGGAATACGCTAACGGAAGGTGTAGCGTAATGGGCGATGACGAGCTTGATTCAATGCTTTTAAGTTGTGATAAAGAGTTTCACAAAAAATTATTGCTTTTAGCCGAATAAATTTTTAAAAACCTATTGAAATTTGTTAAATTATGTTATACAATATAACTAAGCAAAAATAGGAGGAAATTTTGCAATGAAAATCTTTTACGGACCCAAAGGAACAGGCAAAACAAAAGCAATAATTGATGACGCTAACAAAAGGCTTGAAACAGCGAAAGGTCACGTTATATTTATAACGGACACGAACAGATATACTTATGATCTTAAATATCAAATAAGATTTTTAGACGTTACGCAATTTGCAATACAAGGTATGGACGGTTTAAGGGGATTCCTTAAAGGCATCGTCGCAGCAAGCGGTGATAACGAATACATCTATTTAGACGGAATCGCAAGGATAGCGGATAAACCGCTCAGTGAACTCGGCAACGTTTTTGCGGCAATGGAAAAACTTGAAAAGGATTTTGACGTTAAATTCGTGCTAACTTGCTCAGCTTCTAAAGAAGATTTACCGGACTTTGTATTAAAGTACGTTGAATAACTTGATTTTTATAATCAAAATAGTGTAAAATAAGAGTTGGATGATTATCCGACTCTTATTATATTTTAAATTACATTTAAAGGTGGCGTTATGAATTTTATAAGCACAAGGGGTAAAGACCAAGTTATTAACGGTGCTTCGGCTATTGCAAAAGGGCTTGCGGACGACGGCGGGTTGTTCGTTCCCGAATATTTTCCAAATCTTTCTGATAGGCTTAAAGACTTATTAGAAATGGACTACGCCGAACGTGCGGCAACCGTTTTGGGCAGTTTTTTAGAAGAATACGATAAAGCGGAACTCCTTTCCGCCTGCCAAAAAGCGTACGCTAAGTTTGAAGACGAAGACCCCGCACCCGTTGTTAGGACTGACGACAAATTTTATATAATGGAACTTTTCCACGGTCCAACACTCGCTTTTAAGGACGTCGCGTTGACGCTACTTCCTTATTTGCTTAGAAAGGGTTGTGATATAAGTGGAATAAAAGAAGAAGTTTTAATTTTAGTTGCAACAAGCGGTGATACGGGCAAAGCCGCATTAGAAGGCTTTAAGGACCAAGAGGGCATAAAGATAATGGTTTTCTATCCAAGCGAAGGCGTTTCGGATATGCAAAAAGCCCAAATGTGCACCCAAGAAGGTAATAACGTAAACGTAGTTGCTGTTAAGGGCAATTTTGACGATTGTCAAACTGCCGTTAAAAAGATTTTTTCAAGCAAAGACTTTAACTTTGACCTTAAAAAGCGTGGCGTGGTTTTATCAAGTGCAAACTCTATAAATTTCGGTAGGCTCGCCCCACAAATAACCTATTATTTTTCAGCGTACTGCGACTTAGTAAACTCCGGCGAAATCAATTTTTCGGATAAAGTGAACTTTGTCGTTCCAACGGGTAACTTCGGCAATATCCTTGCGGGCTATTACGCAAAGAAAATGGGTCTGCCCATAGATAAACTTATATGTGCGTCCAACTCTAACAACGTTTTAACTGAGTTTTTTGCGGGCGGTGAATACGACGCAAATAGAGAGTTTTTCAAAACCATGTCCCCGTCTATGGATATACTTATATCAAGCAACCTTGAAAGGCTTGTATTTGAACTCTCTAATAGGGATGCGGCACTTACGGAATCCCGCATGAACGAACTCAAAAAACAAGGCAAGTATTCTATAACCGAAACCGAACTTGAAAAATTAAACGAAGAATTTTTTGCGGATTTTTGTGATGAAGACGAATGCTTGCAAGAGATTTACGATTATTTTGAAGAATACGGCTACGTGCTTGACCCACACACTTCGGTTGCGGTAAAGGTGGCTAAAAACTTCTTGTCTTTTACTGAAAACCAAAACGCAACCGTGGTATTATCCACCGCAAGCCCGTACAAGTTTACCCAAAGCGTGTTAAAGGCTATAACGGGTAAATCGGTCAGCGATGCGTTTAAGGGTGCGGATATGCTTATGAACGAAACCGCAATGCCTATCCCGACCCAAATATCCACGCTAAAAACCAAAGAAAAGCGTTTTACCAAGGTAATAGACAAAACCGAAACGTTAAACGCCGTAATCGATTTTTTGGAATAGATATAAAAACTGACAATATTCAATAAAATTTTAAGATAGGTTTAATATAATTATGGATGATAAGAAAATACTTTTTAGTGCTATACAACCGAGCGGAATTCTTACGATAGGCAACTACCTTGGTGCGTTGAGAAACTTTAAGAAGTTACAAGACGACTATAATGGTATATTTTCGCTTGCAGACCTTCATACTTTGACGGTAAAACAAGACCCACAAGTATTAAGAAAAAACACCTATGAACTTGCGGCACTATATCTTGCGTGCGGTATTGACCCCGAAAAGTCCATACTTTTCGCACAGTCACACGTCCCTGCACATACCGAACTCGCTTGGGTTTTGAATACCATTGCGTACCCCGGTGAACTTTCAAGAATGACGCAGTTTAAGGATAAAAGTAAAAAACACGAAGATAATATTAATATGGGGCTTATGGATTATCCCGTTTTAATGGCGGCGGATATCCTTTTATATCAAACGGAACTCGTTCCTATCGGTGCCGACCAAAAGCAACACTTAGAACTTGCCCGTGATCTTGCCATAAGGTTTAACAACCGCTTTGGCGAAACTTTCAAAGTCCCCGAAGGTTATATCGGTAAAACGGGTGCAAGGGTAATGAGCCTTGCCGAACCTGAAAGAAAGATGAGTAAGTCTGACGCAAACCTAAACGCCTTTATCTCGATGGACGATGATACCGACACCATAATCCGCAAGTTTAAGCGTGCGGTGACCGATAGTGACAATAAGATAATTTGTGCACCTGATAAGCCGGGTATTACGAACCTTCTCACCATCTATTCACTCTTTGCTTCCGTTTCCATTGAAGATGCTGAAAAAGAGTTTGAAGGCAAGGGTTACGGTGACTTCAAGTTAAAAGTTGGCGAAGCCGTAGCAAGCGTAATCGACCCCATCCGCCAAGAAAAGAACAAACTTTTAGCGGATAAATCTTACCTTGACGACGTTTTATCTCAGGGTGCTGACCGTGCCGCAAGGCTTGCGTATAGGACGCTCGGCAAAGTTTATAAAAAAGTGGGACTTGTTCCAAGAAAAAGGGGATAATAAATGTTCGGCTATATAAAAACCGACTATTCAAACTTAATAATTAAGGATACGGTGCTATATAAAGCGATGTACTGCGGGCTATGTAAAAGTATAGGTGGCTGCACTAATCAAAGGGCAAGGTTAACCCTAAGTTACGATTTAGCCTTTTTGTCCGTGCTTGCCCATAACTTACTTGACGTGGACGTGACTATCGAAAAACAGCACTGCGTTATCCACCCTTTTAGGAAACAACCTATGGCTAAATCTGACCCTTTGACCGAAAGAATTGCAAGGTTAAACGTCATTTTGGCTTACCATAAATGTAACGACGACGTAACCGATTCTAACAAGGGCAGAATTAAACGCTCGTTCATAAAGTCCGCCTATAAAAAAGCAAAAAAATCCGAACCTATTCTTGACGATATAGTAAATAGGATGTATAAGTCCTTGTTAAAATACGAAAGTGAAAATTCGGATAGTATAGATATGGTTGCAGACCCGTTTGGTTTAATGATGCAAGAAGTTTTTGAGGAAATTTTCAAAGAAAAAGCAACGGAACCTCTTTTATCGTTAGCCTATTCAATGGGTAAGTGGATATATTTAATAGACGCTCTTGACGACTTTGATAAAGATAAAAAGAAAAAGAACTTTAACGTGTTCATAAACTTATATAAAGACGTAAATACTAAACAAGAACTAACGACAAAATATCGTAACGACTTAGAAAGGTTGTTCGGTGTAGTGCTGTCAAACATAGTGCAAAACGCCAAAAGCCTTGAATATAAGTTTAATCACGATTTAATTGATAACGTGCTGTATAAAGGACTTATAGCACAAACCAAAATGATAATGGAGAACGTGAAATGCAAGAATACTACAAAATTTTAGGTCTAAATAAAAACGCCACGGACGAGGAAATCGAAAGTGCGTATCATAGGCTAAAAGAAAAATATTCTCGTGAAAGGTTTAGCGAAGGTGAAGAAGGTAACCTTGCCGCAAGAAACCTTACCAAACTCGAAACTGCGTATGCAGAGATAAGAAGTTCAAGAGATTCCGTAAATTTTGACGGGGATGAGGCTTCTTATGATTTTAGCGACGTTGAGAGACTTATTAAAGGCGGAAAGCTTAACCAAGCCCAAGAAAAACTTGACGATATTTACGATAGGAACGCTGAATGGCACTATTTGCAGTCGGTAATTTTTTATAAAAAGAACTGGATGAACGAGTGCAAAAAGCAACTTGAAATCGCAATGAATATGGAGCCGTATAACGACAAGTATTCAAACGCCTACACTAAACTTCGTCAAAGGATGGAATTTAACGAAAGGCAATTCCACTCGGGCAATTTTAACAGTAACCCTTCTTCTAATGACAATCAAGATAGGCAGATGGGCGATAGCGGTTGCGGTACCTTTTTGGATTGTTGTACGACTTGGTGTTGTATGAATATGATGTGCAACAGTTGTTGCAGATAACATGAAAAGTAAAGTCATAGCGTTATCGGCAATCTCTGCGTCCTTCTGTGCGTTAGCCCTAACCCTCGGTGCGTATATAGAGTTTGTGGACTTGGTATCGGTTGTCCTAACGTCGGTGTTCGTAATACTTCCGTTATATTATAAGTCGTACGTCGGCAGTGTACTATGCTATCTTGCGGGCGGTGTTTTGGGAATGCTACTCTCGGGCTTTAACTTTATGTCCATCGTATTCCCTGCATACTTTGGGTTTTTCGGGCTGTTCCCGATAATAAGATTATTGCTTGCCGAAAAGGGCTTAAACAAAAAAATAATTTTTGTTATAGGTCTAATCTGGTGCGTAATTGCTATGTACGGTATATATTTTTACTATATCTTGGTAATGGGTCAAGTTTTTGACGGACTGCCTTACTGGATAGCGGATAATTTGGTATATTTTGTAGGTGTGGTAGGCATAATTTTCTACTTGATATTTGATAGGTTTATCATACTGTCAAAACTTACGATAGATAGATACTTAATTAGGATAATAAAAAAGTAAAATGCTCAAAAAGAATTTGGAATACATAAATACGGTCGCATATCTCGGTGCAAACGGCGAGGGCATCTTAAAACAAGACGGTGTCGTGGTGTTTGTGCCGTTTGTTTTGGTGGGCGAAAAAATCCGTTATAAAATACTTAAAGTCACTTCTAAATGTGCGTACGGAAAGGTGATAGAAGTCTTGACCCCTGCAGAGGAACGTGTCAGACCCAAATGCCCCGTGTTCGGGAAGTGCGGTGGTTGTCAGTTGCAACACTTAGCGTATAGCCACCAAACCCGCAGTAAAGAAGACAACGTAAGAAACTGTTTTAAGAAAATAGCAAACCTTGACGTGAACGTTTTGCCTACTGTAAAATGTAGCAGTGAATACGGGTATAGAAACAAACTTCAACTGCCCGTAGCGGACGGGAACGAGGGGATAGTGATAGGTTTTTACGCCGAAAATTCCCATCGCGTAATCCCTATCGACGATTGTCCCATTAACCCCGTATGGACGAAAACTATTATAGAGTGTTTTTCTCTATACGCAAAAGAGTACGGGATAAAAGGTTATAACGATATAACTTTTACGGGCGACCTTCGTGAAATAACCGTCAAAGAAATCAAGGACAATCTTATCATAACCGCAGTTGTAACCGACGAGAATATTCGTGGGATAAAGTATCTTGTAAGCCTTTTAGAGGATAAGTTGCAACGCACCTTCTCACTCTATTTAAATGTAAATACTTCAAGGTCAAACGTCATTTACGGCGATAGGTTTATATTAAAGCACGGCAAAGGCTACTACGTGGGCGATTTGCGTGGCATAAAATATAAAATCGGCGTTATGAGTTTTATGCAAGTCAATAACGAGATGTGCGGTAAACTTTATTCCGCCGTTGTAGATAGCGTTGGTGCGGACGAAACCACTACGGTTATAGACGCTTATAGCGGTGCGGGGCTAATGACCGCAATGCTTGCAAAAACGGCTGCAAAGGCGATCGGTATTGAAATAGTTAAAGAGGCAACCGAGTGTGCAAACGAACTTGCCGAGATGAATGGGATATCCGATAAAATGATAAACTATAACGGTAAATGCGAAGACTTGTTGCCGTCGATTATTAAAGAAGAACGGGAAAAGGGCAATAAGATTTGTTTAGTAGTTGACCCACCAAGAAAGGGTATTGACCCAAGCCTAATTAAAGTTTTAAGAGAAAGTATGGTGGATAAAATTGTTTACGTATCGTGTATGCCGTCAACCCTTGCACGTGACGTTGGGCTTATCTCGGGCAGTTTAACTTATATCGGCAACGAAATCAAAAAAGTAGAACCCCCCGACCTTTTATACACCCCAACCCTCATCCGCCCCTACGACATGTTCCCACAAACAAAACACGTCGAAACGTTAGTTGTACTTGGTCGGAAGTAACCCTAAATGATTACATCTAACGTATTAGATGAATTATTATTAAAAAAGAAAACAGTCAAGTGGTTAGTGTCGCTACCCAGTTGAAAATAACGGCAAACGATTAAAATTATATAATGAGAGAATGAGTATGAAAGATAAATATGGATTTTATTTAGACGTGTATAGAAAAACGGGGGGGGGTAAGTGTTCAGCAAAAACTCTGTTTTTTAATAGAGATTTAAAGTGCTTAAAAGTATATAGAAAAGCAAATTACTATTATAGAAAAAATAAAAAGATATTAAGGATTATATATACGTTAAAGTTAAAAAAGCTTTTGAACAAATATGACTTTAACGTTCCCGTTAAAACTCAAATAGGCGAAGGTTTGTTTATAGGTCATAACGGACCGATTATAATAAACGGTGATGCAGTCATAGGTAAAAATTGCAACATTGCGACGGGTGTAACAATAGGTCGTGAGAATAGAGGGAAAAGAAAAGGTTGCCCAACTATAGGGGATAGAGTTTGGATAGGAACAAACGCAGTAATCGTTGGTAAAATATCTATAGGGAACAACGTTTTAATAGCACCAAATTCGTTTGTAAATTTTGCCGTTCCAAACGACAGTATAGTTATAGGTAACCCTGCAAAAATAATC